>CAZDPE010000033.1:704-23871 GCA_964507235.1 uncultured Lachnospiraceae bacterium | reverse complement strand
TCGCTACAGCTTACTCTATTCTCCCCAGCATAGCTGGGGGATTGGCGATTTCATTTACTCCCTATTTACATAACATATTCACAATCGCTATGCAGTATGTTTTGTTGTATCTTTTACATGCGTTAAAAGTATTTCATGCACTCTTTCAACTTCATCAAGAATCAAATTATCATCACGATGCAGACACCTTAAATCGGCTTTAACATCAATCATGTCTTTCTCTAAACATGTTACCTTTTCATCCAGGCTTGTTACCTTTTCGTCCAAGCTTGTTACCTTTTCATCCAAACTTGTTACCTTTTCATCCAAACTTGTTACCTTTTCATCCAAACTTGTTACCTTATTAAGAATTAAATCTATTTTTTCACTATTTGCCATATTATCATCCTCCTTTTCTATTATTACACAATTGAAATTAATTTTCCGTCACAAAAAATCAAACAAACTAATCTGATTGGATTCCGGCAGTTTTCCCAGAAGATTTAAGCTGTCCATTAAATCAATAATTGTTTTTGATACCTTAGTTCTCTGCCTGAAATCGTCCTTGGAAAGAAAGGGACCGTCCTTAGCTGCTTCCACAATAGCATCCGCAGCATTTTCACCGAGTCCGTCTATGCTGTTTAAGGAAGGCATCAGTTTGCCGTCTATAATCTGGAAATTCCGGGAATGAGCAGTAAAAATATCAATGGGCATAAACTCAAAACCTCTTGCATACATTTCCTGCACAATTTTCATATCCCGGTAGGATGCCTGTTCCTTCTGGGAAAGGCTGTCACCTCTTCTCTTATAATCAGCCATCACGTTTTCCAGATGCTGCTGTCCCTGGCACATCAGTTCATAAGAAAAAGCCTTGGCACGAATGGAGAAAAATGCCGCATAGTAAGCCAGCGGATAATTAATCTTACAATAAGCAATACGCCATGCCATCATGACATATGCGGCTGCATGGGCTTTAGGAAACATGTACTTGATTTTTTTGCAGGACCATATGTACCAATCCGGCACATCCTTTTCCTTCATGGCTGTTTCCCACTCCGGCTTTAACCCTTTTCCTTTACGGACACTTTCCATAATAGTAAAGGACAATGCGCTGTCCACTCCCTTATTAATCAGATAAATCATAATATCGTCACGACAGCAGATACACCCTGAAATCGTTGTTTTTCCTTCCGCTATCAAGGTCTGGGCATTGCCAAGCCACACATCTGTTCCGTGACCAAGTCCCGCAATTCTGATTAAATCAGTAAAGCACTGAGGTTTGGTATCAAGAAGCATCTGTATAACGAAATCTGTACCGAATTCCGGAATTCCTAAAGAGCCCAGCGGACATCCGTCAATCTGATCAGGCGTGATACCAAGCGCAGATGTATTTTGGAACAGCGACATCACACCCTTATCATCCAATGGTATCGTTGTAGGATCTATTCCTGTTAAATCCTGCAGCATACGAATCATGGTAGGATCATCATGCCCCAGAATATCAAGCTTTAACAGGTTATGGTCAATGGAATGATAATCAAAATGAGTAGTTATAATATCCGTAGTCATATCATTGGCAGGATGCTGTACCGGAGTGAATGAATTAATATTCTCTCCCATGGGAAGTACGATGATGCCGCCCGGATGCTGCCCCGTACTTCTTCTGACTCCGGTGCATCCAAGCACAATTCGGTTAATTTCACAGTTCCGCTTTCTTTTTCCCCTCTCTTCATAATAATTTTTTACATATCCAAATGCCGTTTTATCTGCCAAAGTACCAATGGTTCCGGCCCGGTAAGTCTGACCTGCTCCGAAGATAACCTCTGTATATTTGTGAGCCTTGCTTTGATATTCTCCTGAAAAATTAAGGTCAATATCCGGCTCCTTATCCCCCTTAAATCCAAGAAATGTTTCAAACGGAATATCGAATCCATCCTTTACAAGAGGTTTTCCGCATACAGGGCAGTCCTTATCCGGCATATCACAACCCGAGTTTCCTGCATAAGCTTTTACTTCCGGCGAATCAAAATCATAATAACGGCAGCTGGGACATCTGTAATGGGCGCTCAGGGAATTAACCTCCGTAATACCCGCCATAAATGCCACCAGGGATGAACCTACAGACCCACGGGATCCCACCAAATATCCGTCCTCCACCGACTTCCATACCAGCTTCTGTGCAATAATATACATTACCGCAAATCCGTTGCTGATAATGGAATGCAGTTCCTTTTCCAGTCTGTCCTCCACGATTTTAGGCAGTTCTTCCCCATACAGCTCATGGGCACGATTATAACAGATTTCTGTCAGTGTCTTATCACTGTCGGGAATAACGGGAGGACATTTATCCGGTCTTACCGGGGACATCACATCGATTCTGTCCGCAATCTTATTGGTATTCGTTATTACTACCTCTTCTGCCTTATCGCTTCCCAGATATTCAAATTCCTTCAGCATTTCCTCAGTGGTCCGGAGATAAAGAGGAGCCTGATTATCCGCATCATCAAAGCCTTTTCCCGCCATAATAATTCTCCTGTACACCTCATCCTCAGGATCCAGAAAATGCACATCACAGGTAGCCACTACGGGCTTTCCGAATTCCTCTCCAAGTTCTACAATCCTGCGGTTAAAATTCCTAATATCCTCAATATCATTTACGGCGGATATCTTTTCCGACTCAATCATAAATTTATTGTTTCCGAGAGGCTGTATTTCCAAATAATCATAAAAATTTACAATCCTGGCTATCTCCGAATCCGCTTTTCCATCCAGCAAGGCCCTGTATAATTCTCCCGCTTCACAGGCGCTTCCCAAAATCAGCCCCTCCCTGTGCTTCATAAGAAGGCTCTTGGGAACCCTTGGCTGCTTTCTGAAATACTTAATATGTGACTCTGATACCAAAGTATATAAATTTTCCCGTCCGATATTGTTTTCTGCCAGAATAATGGCATGATAGCTTGGCAGACGCTTAATAATATCCGGGCTGGATGCACCCATAGCATTAACCTTTGCAAGATTATCCGCCCCGGCTTCCTTCAGCATGGGAATAAACTTTACAAAAATTTCTGCGGTAGCCTGTGCATCATCCACTGCCCTGTGATGATTCTCAAGAGAAATACCGAGTGTTTTTGCCACTGCATCCAACGTATGCTTCGCCTGATTCGGCAGTAAAACCCTGGCGATTCCCACCGTGTCCACATAGGTAAATTCTCTCTTAATGCCAAGCCTTTGTGCATTCTCCATAATAAAACTCATATCAAAATTTGCATTATGGGCAACCATTACCGAATTTCGGCAAAAGTCCAAAAACTCGGGAAGAATAGTTTCAATGACAGGCGCATCCACAACCATGGAATCGTTAATACTCGTCAGTTTTTCTATTTCAAATGGTATCGGCACTTCAGGATTAACAAAAGTGGAATAATGATCCACTATTTCTCCTCCTGAAACCTTTACCGCACCTATTTCAATAATTCTGTTATTCACAGGAGAAAAACCAGTAGTTTCAATATCAAATACAACAAAATCAGAAGTAAAATCCTGTCCCGCATCTCCTGTTACAATTTCCTTCAAATCATCTACAAGATAAGCTTCCATTCCATAAATAATCTTAAAGAAATCCTGCTTATCCGGATTTTCATCCCCTGCTTCTTTTCTCTTGCTTTTCTCTGCTTTCCAGAGATCTTCCCACACATGATTAGCATCCGGAAAAGACTGCACCACTCCGTGGTCTGTAATAGCAATGGCAGGATGTCCCCACTTATAGGCTCTCTTTACAATATCTTTTGCCTCCGAAACGCCATCCATATCACTCATTTTCGTATGACAATGAAGCTCCACTCTTTTTCTCGCACTGTTATCACTTCGTGAAGTAGTGAAATCCGGAATTTTTTTTACTCCCACAATGGAACCAATCGTAAGCTCATTATCAAACCTGTCCACCATGGTGACGCCCTTCAGCTTAACAAAGGCCCCTGTCTTCATGCCGGCAGTAATTTCCGCAACCTGGTCATTCCGGGCAAACATTTTAATCGTCATAGTATCCGTAAAATCAGTAACATCAAACATCAAAATAGTTTTTTCATTCTTAATTTCCCGGCTGTCAAAGCGGATAATCTTACCTCTGATAACAACTTCTCCGATTTCACCGATAACTTCCTCAATCGGCATAGCCTCCTCTTCAAAATCCCTGCCATATAATACATCGGGATTTTCGGAACGCTTTACGGGGCGAACAAAATCCCCCTTCTTAAATCCTTTCTTCTCCCTGCCGCCAAAAGCGCCGGTTCTGCCGGAAAATCCGCCTTCTCCTGCTGCCGTTCTTCCTTCTGAAACGTTGCCGCCTTTTTTAATGCCTGCTGCCGCACCGGCTCCCACTGCATTCTTCCCGGCTGCTTCCTCTTTTCCTGCCTGACCTTCCGTCTGATATCCTTCTGCATCCATTATAGCAGCCTTAGCGCCGCTTTCAGCGCTATTCTCTCCTGCGGATACTCCATGGGCGTGGGCGGCAATCTCAGCCACCTGCCTTGCTATTTTCAGGTCATCCTCTTCTTTATATCTGCCGGTTTTCTTCTCCTTATATTTCACGGCAACATTAACCTGAAAACCGCACCTTTCATTTAAGATTTTTTCCAAAATCCTAATAAGCTCATCCGCCTTGCTTTTTGCAAGCACGGTATCTTCTATGGTCAGTTCCATTTCCTTTTCAGACGGATAAGCAATATCCGCACTCTTAAAAATATTATATTCCACCGGACTGTAGTTACGCAGTTCTAAAAGAATGCTGTCCTTATAAACATCCATCAGCTTTTCAGGCGTATATTGGCTTGACAGCCGGAAATGCTCATAAAGCTTTACCCTGACCGTATGATTTTCAAAAAACTGTTTTTTAATTTGTTCCTCCACCTTAAGAACATTTTCCTTTTGAATCAGATGTCCGCAGACAAAAGTAACACGAATCAGCTCCCTGCTTTTTGTAGCGGAAACTTTTTCTACCATTACCTGTTCAAACAAATCCTGGTTCTTTTTATCCAGCTTCAGATTCGGAAACACATCAAAAAACTGCTTTGCCATTTATCTTAAATCTCCTGTTTCTGCCAATTGTCCAATTCTTCCTTCAACGCCGCAAGAAGCTGCTCCTCCGGCACCTTCTTTATAATTTCACCCTTTTTAATAAGAAGGCCTTCCTTTACGCCTCCGGCAATTCCGATATCCGCTTCCCTGGCTTCCCCCGGACCATTTACCGCACAGCCCATCACCGCAACTTTAATATCAAGGGGATATCCTGCCGCCAAAGTTTCCACCCTGTTGGCCAAACCGATTAAATCAATCTTCGTTCTTCCGCAGGTAGGACAAGATACTACTTCAATGCCGCCCTTTCTAAGTCCCAAAGTACGCAGAATCAGCTTCGCGGATTTAATTTCCTCCACAGGATCCCCGGTAAGGGATACCCGAATGGTATCTCCGATTCCCTGATTCAAAATCAATGCAAGTCCGATGGAGGATTTAATGTTGCCGCTGATGATTGTTCCTGACTCTGTAATCCCCACATGCAGAGGATAATCCGTCCGCCCTGACAATAATTCATGTGCCCTGACGCACATCATAACATCCGAAGATTTAATGCTGATAACCAGATTCTGATAATCAAGTTCTTCTATCATATGTACCTTATCAAGAGCGCTTTCCACAATTCCTTCTGCGGTAACACCGTGATATTTCTCCACCAGCTCTTTTTCCAGAGAACCGCTGTTTACCCCCACACGAATGGGAATATTTCTTTCTTTTGCAGCCTTAACAACAGCCTCTACCTTATCTTTTCCTCCGATATTTCCGGGATTGATTCTGATTTTATCAGCGCCGTTTTCTATGGCTGCAATTGCCATTTTATAATCAAAATGAATATCCGCCACAAGAGGAATGGTAATCTGCTTTTTGATCTCTTTAATAGCCTTAGCCGCTTCTAAAGTGGGTACCGTGCATCGAATAATTTCACATCCTGCTTCCGTCAGTTCTTTAATCTGGGCTGCAGTTGCTTTCACGTCCTCTGTTCTTGTATTTGTCATAGACTGAATTAAAATGGGATTGCCGCCTCCGATAATCCTGTTTCCGATTTTCACTGCCTTCGTATGCTCTCTTGTCATGAATCGTCCTCCTGATAACTACTGCCTGTATCCTTTTATTTTAGTACGGTTCTTCCTCCTTTTCAATGAGAAAAATTCTGCTCTGGTATATCTTTCCTCCACCTCCTTCCGCATTCAGCCATAAGGCAGTTTCTCCCTCCGGCATCCGCTCCATCGGAATCTCCAGTCTTATCTTATCCCCCGCCCGATAAACAGCATCCTCCTTTAAAAGAAGCTTACGGTCATATTCATCCCTCATTTCCACCCATAGTTTTTCAGGCGTTTCCTCCGCCTCCACAGTAAAGCCTCCCACAAGCATCCCCGTCAAAAGCAATATGATTAAAATTCCTGTCACATAAATGCCGGAAAACTTCTTTTCTGTCAGGAAAACACTTTTTTCCTGCTTCCGCAGAATTTTTCTTCCCGCTTTTTTCCGTAAAAACATCAGCCTGTAAAGAAGCGCTGCTCCCCATAGCAGCAATGGCACTTCCATATAAGGAAATGGCAGTTCACTTTCCTTTACTCCTTTCAGAAAGGGAAGTATCGTACGCCCCACTGCTGTTATATAAAGCAATGCGCCCACAGCTTTCCTGACTGCAAACCACTTTTCTTTATACCTTTCCCTTTTTCCGTAATTTAAAAGGGCATTTTTCAACTGTTCCATGGATGCATACCTGTCAGAAGGTCTTTTTCTGGTACAGACAGCAATTACCCTTTCAAGTTCTTTGGGAATACTTTTGTCATATTCTCTTACAGGGCGCCTTTCATGAAACAGATTTCCCGGATTTATTCCCGTCAGCATTTCATGAAGAACGGCTCCCACTCCGTAAATATCACTTCCCTTTCCGGCATTTCCGCTGTGCCACTGCTCAGGCGCACTGTACCCCGGCGTTCCTATCATCATTTGATGCTTTTCCTGCCCATATGCCATTACAAAGGCAGCTCCAAAATCCACCAGTTTAAGCCTTCCATCAGGCTGTATCATAATGTTTGCCGGTTTTAAATCCCTGTAAATCACAGGCGGATTCTGCCGGTGCAGGTATCCCAGCACCTCCGTCAGCTCTACTGCCCACCTCACAGCTTTTGAAAGCTCCACTCTGGTAAATTTCCGTAAATACTGCTCCAAGGTAATGCCCTCCACATATTCCATGACCAGACATATATTTCCTGCCTCTTCAAAAAAATCAATAATTCCCGGCAGCGCAGGATGGGACAATCCCTTTAACACTTCCATTTCCTTTAAAACAATATCCCTCTCCTGCATACTTCCCGGATTTTTACTGACCTTTACTGCCGCCAGTTTATTCAGATGTAAATCCTTAACCAAATATACAATTCCCATTCCGCCTTCAGCAATAGACTTTAATACTTCATATTTATTGCATAATATCTGTTTCATTTTTCCTCCTTTATCTGCTGCAAAGGATATATAAAGCGGAAATATTGTCCTGCTCTCCCCGCTTCATATCATAGCCAGCCAGTTCCTTAAGCCTTTTTTCTATCTGCTTTTCATGATTCAGTTCTTCCGTTCCAAGCAGACCCTCCAGCATCTGCCTGTCCGGGCAATGATAAAATCCGTCGGAACACAACAGGAAACCTGATTTCCCTTTGATTTTACCGCTGTAAAAATCAGGGCTTTGATAGACAAAGCTTCCCATACACTTTGTCAACGCATTTTTTCCGTCAGAATGATCCTCCGTCATCTGCAAAGCTTTATTTCCTTCTTTAAACAGGTAAATTCTGCTGTCCCCAAGATGGGCTGCCAGATAATTCTTTTTCCAGATCAGCAAAACGGAAACAGTAGCTCCCAGCTTAAAATCTCTGCTTTCCGCATATTGGTTCAGCACCTGATTTGTTTCAGAAAAACATCTCAAAAGACTTCTTT
Source organism: uncultured Lachnospiraceae bacterium (assembly GCA_964507235.1). Classification (GTDB taxonomy): domain Bacteria; phylum Bacillota; class Clostridia; order Lachnospirales; family Lachnospiraceae; genus Suilimivivens. The sequence goes on along the minus strand of CAZDPE010000033.1, from coordinate 15,885 downwards.
TAAGCGCTTTTTTCCCTCTTCCCCGTCCAATCATCACCACTATTTGATGATAAAAATTTTCAAGCAGCTTTTCCAGAATAAAGCCGCTTGCGGTTTCCCCTTCAGAAAGCCCTCCTATCCCGTCACTGACTGCTGCAATAAGCACTCTTCCTTTGTTAGTAAATACCTGCTCCAAGAGAAGGGAATCCTGATTTTTGTTCCTCTTTCCCTTATCCCAGTAAACTCCCGAAATAATTTTCACTATTAACCTCCCTGCCAATCTGATAAAAACCTGTGATGAAATATACAGTGATTCACTGAATGAATTTTGATGCACCTGCAGGTGCCGTCTGATAAATATTTAAGATTTAAGCTGCTTGTACCAGTTATATCATGAATAAAAAAAAGAATCCATTATACAAAATTACCAAAACAGTAATTTCAGTAATTTTGCACAGGATTCTTTGTTATAATTTAATTTTCAGTTAGAAAAACTTCGTAATATCATTGAAGAAAACCAGAACCATAAGCACCATTAATGCTATCATTCCGCCTAAATGCACCATTCCTTCCTTTTCCGGTGGAATCGGTTTTCCCCTGATAGCTTCTATCAGCAAAAATACCAAACGCCCTCCGTCAAGTGCCGGCAACGGAAGCAGATTCACAATTCCCAGATTCACGGACAAAAGAAGCGCAATGTTAATCATGGACAATATTACGCTGGACACGCCATAATCCTTCGCAACATCATAAGTTTCATCAACTACTTTTACAATTCCCACTGGACCTGAAACATCATTTCTGGTAAGCTGACCGGTAACCAGCATGGAAAGACTTTTAACCGTGGACTGCACCGTATACTCCATGGTATAAAAAGCATACTGAAAGGTCTGCAGCACATTACACTCAAGAAACTCACCGCTTGTAATTCCCATATAATACCGGTTATCTGTTTCGCTGAAATCAGGCACTACCGTTGTTCCGTATTTTTCACCGTCACGCTCATATAAAATCTCAATGGACTCTCCCCTGTTAATTGCAGAAAAGAAATATACCTGATCCTGCATATGAACGTGGCTTCCGTTCATCTTAAGGATGATATCTCCTTCTTCCAGTCCGGCCTTCTGGGCTGCACTTCCTTCCGATACGCTCTGAATCACAGGAAGAGCTACCCCACAGGCCCACACCAGCACAACTGCCATAAGAAAAGCCGTCAGGAAATTAAAAAACGGCCCCGCAAACACCGTAGCAAACCTTGCCCAGACGGAAGCATTGGGAAAGGCCCCTTCAGATAATTCTCCCTTTTCTGCCTCAAGCCCATCCTCTCCCTCAAATACACAGGCTCCTCCTATAGGGAAAAGCTTCAGCGAGTACTTCGTTCCTCCTCTTACAAAAGAAAAAATGGAAGGACCCATACCGATAAAAAATTCCACAACATGAATTCCGTTCTTTTTTGCAATAATAAAATGGCCGAATTCATGGGAAACAACAATAACGCAAAAGATAATAATAAATAAAATAATCGATACTACCAAATTTCAGACCTCCTGCAGCTGTCACTTTCTATTTTACGGATAAATTCATACGCAGCTGACTCCGCCTCAAGAATCTCCTCTACGGAAGGATTTGCCACTGCTTTATGATTTTCCATAGCTCCCTGAATCAAATCATAGATTTCCAGAAACTTAATTTTTCTGTTTAAGAAAAGGCTTACTGCCATTTCATTTGCCGCATTAAATACCGTAGGCATACTTCCGCCCACACGAATTGCATCATATGCCATTGAAAGCCCTTTAAAGGTTTCGGTATCGGGTTTCTCAAAGGTAATTGATGCAAGTTCATAAAAATCAATCCTCTTACCGTCCATGGGTCTTCTGTCCGGATAAAAAAGAGCATATTGGATGGGCAGCTTCATATCCGGCGTGCCAAGCTGTGCCATCACGGCGCCATCCTCGTACTCCACCATGGAATGAATAATACTCTGCGGCTGAACAACTACCTGAATGTTTTCAGGCTCTACATCAAACAGCCATTTGGCTTCAATCACTTCCAATCCCTTATTAACAAGAGTTGAGGAATCTACTGTAATCTTTTTCCCCATGGACCAGTTAGGATGCTTCAGCGCATCCTCTACCGTTATATCCTTTAATTCCTCTTTTCTTCTGCCCCTGAAAGGACCTCCTGAGGCTGTCAGCAGAATCTTGCTCACCCGTTTTCTGTTTTCACCGTTCATAGATTGGAAAATGGCGCTGTGCTCACTGTCAACCGGTAAAATAGAAACCCCTTTTTCCGCTGCAAGAGGCATAATAATATGTCCTGCCGTAACCAGTGTTTCCTTATTAGCAAGGGCAATTGTCTTTCCTGCCTCAATCGCAGCAATAGTAGGCCTTATTCCTATCATGCCCACAATTGCCGTAACTAAAACTTCCATTTCCTCTAAAACCGCCAGCGTAAGAAGTCCTTCCATGCCGGAAAGCACCTGCAGGGATAAATCTGCCGTTTTTATCCGTAATTCTCTGGCTGCCTCTTCACTCCACATCACGCAGAGTTTCGGCTTAAATTCCCTGATTTGCTTCTCCATCAGAGAAATATTGCTTTCTGCCGCCAGGGCTGCTACCTGTAAATCACTGTTATTTCTTACAATATCAAGTGTCTGGGTTCCAATGGAACCTGTCGAACCCAGAATTCCGATTTTTTTCATTACAATCCTCCATACTGCCTATTCCTCAAATTAAATTCAACCATGCGCAAATTTACCGTTTCATCCACGTATAAACACAAATACCAGCAAATAAATCATGGGCGCAGTAAAAATCACACTGTCAAAACGATCCATGACGCCTCCATGTCCCGGTATCAGCCTGCCATAATCCTTAATTTCATGATTTCTTTTAATTGCGGATGCCGCAAGATCCCCTATCTGGGAAATTACGGCTCCAACCGCGCTGATTAGCACAAAAACCCAGGTTATCTTCTGCTCTGTTATTACCGGTTCCACAATAAAATAGCCATACAATGCGCCTACAATTGCAGAACCCGCAATTCCACCTATGGCTCCCTCAATTGATTTCTTGGGACTGAGCCTGGGAACCATCTTATGCTTTCCGATTAAAATTCCCACCGCATAAGCGCAGGTATCACAAATCCAGGAACTGATAAAAATCATCCATACGGAATAAATACCATAAGGAAGACTTCTTACCAGATAAATACAGGATAGCATCACAGGTGCATAAGCTACATTAAAAAATGCACACATCACCTGCTCAGCACGGTATTTCGGAAAAGTGAATACATACAAAAACATAAAAGCTGCGAGTATCATAATTACAGCCAGAAATAAATAAATGCGTTCTTCCGTAAAAGTCAGGAGCAGATAATAAACGACAATACCCGCATATCCTATTATTTCCAGACCGTCATGCTTCTTACCTTCTCCTGAAAGCTTACATGCCTGCATCAGCTCCCTGTAAGCTGCAAGCGCAAGAAACAGAAGCACCGCTGCAAGCAGATAACCTCCCTGTAAAATGGTAACAAGTGCAAGAATAACAAGCACAATACTGCTTATCAGCCTTGTTTTAAACATAATCCTTTCCTCCTTAAACGCGGCCGTATCTTCTGTTTCTATGATTATATGCTTCTACCGCCTTAATCAATTCTTCTTTAGAAAAATCAGGCCAGGCTACCTCCGTAAAATAAAACTCCGTATAAGCCAGCTGCCACAAAAGAAAATTGGATATCCTCTGTTCATTACAGGTACGAATCAAAAGATCCGGTTCCGGCAGTCCTTTTGTATCCAGCCTGTCGGAAATATACTGTTCTGTAATATCCTCTTCTCCTATACTTCCTTCCTTTACCTCATGCATAATTCTCTTCACTGCTCTGACAATCTCATCTCTTCCGCCATAGTTTAATGCAATTTGAAAATGAAGGCCGTCATTATTTTTCGTAGACTCTTCCAGCTCCGCAATCCTGTTCCTGATATCTTCATCCAGTCCCGTCTTATCCCCAAGCACCCTGACACACATTCTGTTCTTTTTCGCAGTGGTAAGACAGGTTTTCATATAATTCCGAAGGAGCTTCATTAAAGCATCCACTTCCTCTTTTGGCCTGTTCCAGTTTTCCGTACTGAAGGCATATACCGTAAGATATTGTATTCCCATTTTATATGCCTCTTCACAAATTACCTCCACTGTCTTGGCGCCCTGCACATGGCCATAGTTTCTGGGCATCCCTTTACTCTTTGCCCATCTTCCGTTGCCGTCCAGTATAATTGCCACATGCTTCGGCATCTTAAGTTCGTTGCTTTCTGCCATTTTTCTTTTCCTCTCTCCGGGCAATAAACTATATTTTCCGTTTTTTATCACAGAATAAGGGGCAGAATAATTGCCTGCCCCTCCCTTTCACGATAATAGAAAGTTCTCAGAGCGCACTTTCTATTATATTTTAGCAATTTATACTGTAAGGATTTCCTTTGACTTCTCATCCATCAGCTTATCAACATCCTTAACATATTTGTCGGTAAGCTTTTGCAGTTCATCAGAAAGCTCCTTTACCTCATCCTCCGAAATTTCCCTGGAAATCTTCTTAAATGCATCATTTCCATCTCTTCTGATATTTCTTAAAGCAACCTTGCATTCCTCTGCTTTCTTTTTAACATCCTTTACAAGATCTTTTCTGCGCTCCTCAGTAAGTTCCGGAAATACCAGACGAATTACGGAACCATCATTGGAAGGAGTAATTCCAATATCGGAAGCAAGAATTGCTTTTTCAATATCCTTAATCAGCGATTTTTCCCAAGGGGCAATCTGCATCATTCTTGCCTCGGGAATCGTAATATTGCCCACCTGCTGAATGGGAGTCGGAGTACCATAATAATCTACTCTCAGCTTATCAAGCACATGGGGATTTGCACGTCCCGCCCTGATTCCCTGATAATCACTTACAAGGTGATCATATGTTTTCTGCATTTTTTCATCATATACTTTTATTTTTTCATTCATTTCTTTGTCCGTCCCTTCTCTTTATCTTTGCTGCAGTCATCTACACAATAACCTTCGTCCCGTTAAAATTACCCTTCACTGTATTTACAATGCTGTTTTCTTCATTCAGCCCAAATACCCACATAGGCATTTTATTGTCCCTGGCAAGAATAGAGGCCGTCATATCCACTACCTGAAGATTCTTTGCGATTACTTCATCAATAGTAACCTCATTATATTTTACAGCATCAGGATTGGACTTGGGATCTGAATCATAAACGCCGTCTATGGATTTAGCCAGCAGAATCACTTCAGCCTCCACCTCAATGGCTCTTAAAACCACGCCAGTATCCGTTGAAAAATACGGATGTCCCGTTCCTCCTGCAAAAAATACCACCATACCTCTTTCAAAATATTTATTGGCACGATCCTTGGAAAAAAGCTTTGTAAAAGAACCGCATTCAAAAGGAGTAAGCACTGACGTTTTCATTCCCACACTTCTGAAAATCTCCGAAACATAAATGCAGTTCATAACTGTTGCCAGCATTCCTATCTGGTCGGCTTTGGTTCTGTCAATATTCTCACTGGAACGTCCTCTCCAGAAATTACCGCCGCCGATTACGATGCCCACCTGTATGCCGTCATCCACAAGCTGCTTTACCTGCATCGCCACTCCCTTTACAGTTTCCTCGTCAAAACCCGTCTTTTTTTCTCCTGCCAGAGCTTCTCCGCTTAATTTCAGTAATATCCTCTGCATTTTCTCCGCCTCACTATTTCATTTTTTTCAATTCATCAAAGAAGGATGTAGGATTTACTTCCGCATAACACTGCGAGCACAAACCTTCGATTACCGCACCGTTATTAATCTGAACGGACTTGGATTTAATATCACCCATAACAATTGCGGAAGAATCAAGTATAACCGGTCCCTTTACATCAATATCGCCTTTTACCGCACCTGCAATAACAGCGCTGCCTGCAGAGATATTACCTATAATTACGGTACTCTGTCCTACTTTTACACTGCCTGCACTTCTGAGTTCGCCGGTAATTCTTGCACCTTCTGCAAAAATTTCCGCCGCCTGTGAATTTCCCTGAATAACGCCCGTTATATTTAACTTGCCCAAGGCTTCTACATTTCCTACAATGCTTCCTCTTACATCCAGACCGCCTTCTGTTGCAATATTACCGTTAATAATCATACTGTCAGTCAGCACAGAAACTTCATCACTGGGACGCTTGGCTGTACTTCCTGATTCCACTTTCTGCTCAGCAGCCGCGGGCGCTACGTAAATTGCTTCTTCCTGCAGTTCCATTTCCTCTACTTTATCAAGCATCTCTCCTAAGTCTGCATCAAAACCGTTTACTGTGGTTCCGGCTTCCGCCTTCTTTCCTCCGGCATTTTCCGAAGCTGCCTTTTCGCCTTCTGCTTTTACTTCTTCTTCCGGCATCAGTTCGTTAACTGCCTGTGATAAATCATCCTTCAAATCTGAGAAAAATCCCATTTTAAAGTCCTCCATTCGTATCGTTATCTTTGTGTTTATTTTATTGCTTATTGCTTTCCTGTAATTTTAAATGCTGTATCTCTTTTGTTTCGTCCGTAATAGGAAGAAAACAGGAATCTCCCCTTAACCTGATTTGCGTAATTATTTCCGGCAGAGCCTCCACCGTAGTCTTTTTATCCGCCGCATCATGCATTAATATCATGCATCTGGACTGATAGTCCAGACCGTTAAGGCAGTTTTCTACAATCGCATCTTTTGAAATCTGTCCGCTTACCGCATCACCGGAAGCCACATTCCAGTCATAATAAAATATATCATTTTCAGAAAGCCACAATATCAACTCCTGCATGTCCACATTACTTACTGTATTGGAGCTTCCTCCCGGAAAGCGGTAGTACCTGGGCCAAACGCCTGTTACCTCATAGAGATATTCCTGTAAGGCCGTTAAATCCTCTATAAAGCTTTCCTTTGACTGATAGATTTCATCATATTTATGACTGTAAGAGTGCATTCCCAGCGTATGGCCTTCCGCAACAATTCTCTGATAAGCAGCCCTTGATTTTTCGTCTGTTTTGCCTACTACAAAAAAAGTTGCTTTCACATCATAGGCCTTCAGAATATCCAGAATTGCATCTGTATTGCTGCTTGGTCCGTCATCAAAGGTAAGGTATATTTCTTTTTCATATTCCTTCTCTTCAGGCTCTTCCTCCTCTTTAGACAAAACCTCTGCTTCGGGCTCCCTTGGAGACTCCTCCACATGAGCGGTGGTAAATACACCTGTTATTTCTTCCGGCCGGCTTCTTTCCTCTTCAAGAAGCGTTTCCAAATCCTGTACTTTACCGGATAACTGTGCCACCCGCACCCCCAGGACAATACAAATTACAACCGGAATCAGAATTGCCATGAGCGCCGTTCCCAGTATCATTTTTTTCAGACGGTTAATCCTTTTTCTCCGGGCGGCTGTTTCCTCCATGCACTTTACTCCTTCAACACGATTTGTATACATTGTAGCATAATATTTCATTCTTTAAAAGAGTTAATTTAGAAACCAAACGCCAACAGCTTCTGCAGCTTGTTCTGTTGAACAAACAATAGAAAGAAAACACGCTTCACGAACTTTCTATTGTCATGAAAAAAAGCAGATTTAAGTCAAAAAACTTAAACCTGCCTTTAAATTCATGACAATAAAAAGCTTGTAAAGCGTGCTTTCTATTGTTTCTGCTGATTCAGCGTAATATCATTTTATTCAGCAATATCTGCATACATGAAATACCAGTAGCCATAAGGTGAATGCCATGAACCTGTAATCTTTTCGCTCTGTAACCAGAAGTCATTATAGTAAGCTACAGGAATACATCCTACTTCTTCCATAAGAATATCTTCTGCCTTATGAAGAGCTTCAGAACGTTCAGCTGCATCTAATGTAGTTCTGGATACATCCATAGCAGCATCATACTCAGCATTATTGAATCTGCCATCATTATTACCGTTTGTAGAATAGAACAAATCCAACATATTGGAAGGATCGCTGTAGTCGCCAACCCATCCGTTACGGGATGCATCATAATCACCATTACGGCGCATCGGTGTAAAGCTTGCCCATTCAACAATATCTACCTGAAGGTCAACACCAAGCTCAGCCCATGCCTGCTGCAGATATTCAGCTACAACCTTGTGATAACCTGCATCATTGGTTGAGTAGGTAATGGAAGGTAAGCCTTCACCATTAGGATATCCTGCATCTGCAAGGAGCTGCTTTGCTTCTTCTAAGTTAGCCTCAAAGCTTGTAGTATCAATATAAGGCTGACCTCCGTTAGCATTGTCCATAAACTGGCTTCCGTCTGTATCAATCCAGCCAGGTCCCATGAAGTTGCTTGCTGCTGTATAAGTACCCTGCATTAAAGTACCTGCAACATATTCACGGTCAATGGCAAGGCTTAATGCCTTACGAACATTTACATCATTGAAAGGTTCTCTTTCAAGGTTAAGGCTTAAATAGTAGGTACCAATAATAGGTTCTACATGGAAATCAGCACTTCCGGTTAATGAAGGAATTTCTTCTGTAGGAACATCCTTGATCATCAGAACTTCGCCTGTCTGATATGCACTGTAGGATGCGTTAGCATCTTCAATCAGGTTCCACTTAATACCGTCCAACTTAATTGCATCTGCATTCCAGTAGTTGGGATTCTTGCTCATAAGAATATGAGATCCGGGTACCCACTCTGAAATATAGAAAGGTCCGTTGGAAATATAAGTTTCCGCCTTGGTTGCCCATGCATCACCATTTGCTTCAACAGTTGCCTGCTGTACAGGGCTTAAAGTAGCGAATGCTGCAAGGCTTCCAAAATAGGAGCAGGGAGCATTTAAAGTAACAACAAAGGTCGAATCATCAGCTGCTGCTACCTGAAGAGCATCCAAATTACCTTCAACTGCATCTTCATAACCTTCTACCATGCTCAAAACGGTTTCAGCATAAGGAGCTGCTACCATAGGGTCACATACCCTCTTCCAGCTGTAAACAAAATCATTAGCTGTTAAGTCGGAACCGTCAGACCACTTTAATCCATCTCTCAAATGGAAGGTCCATGTAAGTCCGTCTTCACTTGTTTCCCATGTTTCTGCCTGTCCGGGAGCCAGATTACCGCTCTCATCTACTGTTAACAGACATTCAAAAGCGTGCAGCAGCATGTTGCCGCCGTCTACTGCACTGTTAAGCGCAGGATCAATAGTTTCAGGATCAGGTCCTACCTGAACAGACAAAATCTTTGCACCTTCTGTAGAAGCTGCTTCAGTACTTTCAGTACCTGTTGCTGTTTCAGTACTTTCTGTACCTTCTGTGGTTCCGGCTGCATCATCGCTCCCGGCATTGCTGCCGCCGCAGGCTGTCAGGCCGATAACCATGGTAACTGCCAATAATAAGGCGATTACTCTCTTTTTCATAGTTTTTCCTCCTCTTATAATATAAATATTTATAAACATTACAGATACCGTAATACCTGTAAGTGTTTAACAGATTAGTTGCACTTGCCAATATGATGACAAGCGGCAAAATGTCCTTTTTCCACTTCCTGCCATTTTGGAACCTCTGCCGCACACCTTTCATCCGCATAGGGACATCTGGTTCTGAAACGGCAGCCTGAAGGAGGATTCAAAGGACTTGGAACATCTCCTTCCAGCACAATACGCTTACTTTCTCTTGCAATCCTGGGATCTGCAATTGGTATTGCGGATATCAGGCTCTTAGTATAAGGATGAAGGGGACGGGTAATCAGCTCATAGCTGTCCGCAAGTTCTACCATTCGCCCTAAATACATTACACCGATTCGATTGGAAATATGCTTTACCGCCGAAAGGTCATGGGCAATGAAAAGGTAGGTTAATCCCATTTCTGTCTGTAAATCTTCAAACATATTAATGACCTGGGCCTGAATGGAAACATCCAGCGCGGAAATCGGTTCATCACAAACAATAAATTCAGGATTTACCGCAAGCGCTCTTGCAATACCAACTCTCTGACGCTGTCCGCCCGAAAATTCATGGGGATAACGGTTTGCATGTTCAGAGTTAAGCCCTACCCGCCTTAGCATTTCTATAATAATATCATATCTTTCCTGTTTATTTGCTGCCATTTTATGGACATCAATAGCCTCTCCCACAATATCCCCTACTGTCATACGGGGATCAAGACTGGCATAAGGATCCTGAAATACGATCTGCATTTTTTTACGATAAGGAAGCATATCAGCATAAATCTTTTTTTCCACATCAAAAATCACTTCATTATCATAAATGAATTTTCCTCCCGTAGGCTCATACAAACGAAGCAGCGTACGTCCTGTCGTTGTTTTTCCGCAGCCTGATTCTCCTACAAGTCCTAAGGTTTCTCCTCTTTGGATGGTAAAGGAAACATCATCTACAGCCTGAATATATTTCTTTTTCTTACCGTAACCGCCTGCAGGAAAGTACTGCTGTAAATGTTCTACCTGAACTAAATTATCACTCATTTACGGCTCCTTTCTCCATCTCTTCTTTCTGGTTCAGCCAGCACTGTGTATAATGAACCTCTCCGAAATTAGTAACAGGAGGCATTTCTCTCAGACAAATTTTCATACAGGCTTCACATCTGGGTGCAAAAGGACATCCCTTAGGCGGATTTAACAAATCCACGGGAGTTCCTTCAATAGGAACCAGTCTTTCATGCTCCTTGGTATCAATTCTTGGAATGGAACGAATCAGCCCCTTCGTATATTGATGCCTTGGATTATAAAAAATATCATCTGTAGTGCCATACTCTACAATTTTGCCTGCATACATTACTGCAATTCTTTCACACATGCTGGCTACCACACCAAGGTCGTGAGTAATCATGATAATTGCCATGCCGAGCTTATCCTTAAGCTCCATCATCAATTCCAGAATCTGTGCCTGAATGGTAACATCCAGCGCCGTTGTGGGCTCATCCGCAATCAGAAGCTTGGGTTCGCAGGCAAGTGCCATGGCAATCATAACACGCTGCCTCATTCCTCCTGACAATTCATGCGGATATTGTTTTAACCTCTTTGCAGGCTCGTTAATTCCTACCAGCTCCAAAAGCTCTTTTGCCCTTTCCTTTGCCTGCGCTTTATTTTTATCCGTATGAAGCAGAATCACTTCCATAATCTGATTTCCAATTGTATATACAGGATTTAAGCTGGTCATGGGATCCTGAAAAATAATGGAGATTTCATTTCCTCTTATTTTTCTCATTTCCTTATCGCTCATTTTATCAATCTGATGCCCATTAAACTGAAGACTTCCGTCAATCAGCCTGCCGGGATAAGCGGTAAGCCCCATAAGACTGTATGCTGTTACAGATTTTCCGGAACCGCTTTCACCAACTATTCCAAGAACCTCTCCTTCTTTTAAATGAATGGAAACATCATTTAACGCTTTAACCTCTCCCGCAGGAGTGAAAAAAGAAAGACGTTCATTTTTTATATCAACAAGATATTCTGACATATATTCCTCTTTTCCGCACAGCTTAAGCTGTACTTTTCCTGATACATTAATTCTTTAATTTAGGGTCAAATGCATCCCGAAGTCCGTCACCTAACAGATTGAAGCTTAAAATAATCAAACTGATTAAAAGAGCCGGAATAAATAATAAATAGGGATATGTGTTCATACCGTTAATCGCATCACTGGCAAGGCTTCCAAGCGAAGGAAGGGGAACTGCTACACCCATTCCCAGGAAACTGAGGAAGCTTTCCGTAAAAATTGATGAAGGAATCTGCAGTGTGGTGGTAACAATTAAAGTACCAATACAGTTAGTAAGCAGATGCTTTTTAATAATTTTGGCATTGCCTACGCCAAGAGCCCTTGCTGCAGTAACATATTCACTTTCCTTTAACATAAGCACCTGACTTCTGACCATTCTTGCCATACCCACCCAATATAAAAGGGCAAATACCACGAAAATACTAATCAGGTTCTCTCCTACTACGCCTACCCAGGCAAATCCCGGCACTGCTTTCAGATTGGCTAAAGGCGCTTTTAAAGCAAAGGATAAAAGGACTATCAGCAGGATATCAGGTACCGTATAAATAATATCCACGATACGCATCATAATCAAGTCTACCCAGCCGCCAAAAAAAGCTGCAATGGAACCATAAGCCGAACCGATGATTAAAATAATGCCTGTGGCAATAAGTCCTACCAGAAGAGAAATCCTGCTTCCCATCATCACACGGATTGCATAATCACGTCCCATTTTGTCTGTACCGAAAATATGCGGAAATACTTTTTCTCCGGCATCAATCCTGGCCTGTTCTTCTTCTGAGTACTGCATGGGAGCAAGATTATTCGCCCCTTTAATCTGTTCCTTATAAGTATAAGGATAAAAAGAAGGAACAATAAAAGAAAATATCATAACCAAAATAATAACTACAAGACTCACCATAGCTACTTTATTCTTTACAAGGCGGCGCATACCATCCTTCCAGAAGCTTACGCTTTCCCGCATGATTATCTGGCTCTGTTTTTCTTCTTCTGTAGCAGGCAGAAAATCTTCAGGATTAAGTTTTAATTGAAAACTGATTGGATTCTGTTTCATATTTGCCTTAAACTCCTTATTTTAATTTAATTCTGGGATCTACAATCTTATAAACGATGTCCACAACCACATTCATAATAATAATAAGGGTAGCAAGGAAAATTGTGGTTCCCATAATCAATGTATAATCGCGCCCGTTGATAGCAGTTATAAATTCACCGCCAAGTCCCGGAATCGTAAAAATCTTTTCTACCACAAAGCTGCCTGTTACAGTATATGCAAGCATAGGGCCTACGTAAGTAATAATCGGCAGAATTGCGTTTCTAAGGGCATGCTTGAATAAAATAACGCCGCCTGCAAGTCCCTTTGCCCTGGCAGTACGCATATAATCCTGACCCAAAACATCCAACATGGAAGAACGCATCAGCCTCATAATATAAGCCGTAGGATAAAATGCCAGTGCCATAACCGGCATAATATAGTGTTTCCATGAAGAAAGTCCCAATGTCGGCAGAATCATCAGCTTCACTCCAAAGAAATATAATAACAATGTGCAGATAACAAAACTGGGTACGGCAATACCACAGGTAGCCACTACGCTGATAAGGCTGTCAAGGAACTTGCCTCTTTTAAGGGCAGCAATACAGCCAAGGGGAATCCCTAAGAGCAAAGCAACTAAAACAGAAACTCCTCCTACTCTTGCCGATACCGGAAATTTCATTAAAATAATATCCATAACAGTACGTCCGCGCTGCTTCAGGCTGTCACCAAAGTCACCATGCAGCGCATCTGTTATATAAGTAAGATATTGCTGGAACAATGGCTTATCCAAACCATATTTAGCCTCCAAGGCTGCCGTCGCCTGCGGACTGATTGCTTTCTCTGAAAGGAACGGTCCTCCGGGAACTAAATTCATCAGAAAAAATGTGATGGTAGCAACTGCCCATATGGTAACAATTGCAAGACCAATTCGTTTCGCAATATACTTAAGCATACATTCAACTCCTTAGCAGATATTAAAAAGAAAAGAACCATAGTGTTTATTTATGTCAAACTCCATCGTTCCTCCTACTATAACTCAATTATTTTAACAAAAATGTATTATAATTGTCAATTTATTTTCATGCTTTTTCTACAAAATTGTAACAGTTCAGCCATGCAGAAGCAATTGTGCAATATGCCCTTAGCAAGCAAGCTCTCACGGTCATATTGTACAATTGTTTCTGCATGGCTGAACTGTTACACAAAATTTATTTTTTTATGAATTTGAAAAAACGGTAAAAAATCAGCAGTCATAAGAATCTTATGACTGCTGGGAAAAAATATCTTTCTGTTTTTTATTGTAAACACATTTTCCTTACAGACCTGCCTGAGCTGCAACTTCCGCTGCAAAATCATCAACCTTTTTCTCAAGGCCTTCGCCTGTTTCAAAACGAACAAACTTCTTAATGGAAAGATTTGCTCCGTTCTCCTTAGCCACCTGTGCAACATACTGTGCAACTGTCTGCTTGCCATCTTCCGCCTTAACATAAGCCTGCTCTAACAGACATACTTCCTTTAATTCCTTATTAAGACGTCCGGTAACAGCGCCTTCGATAACCTTTTCAGGCTTGCCTGCCATCTTAGGGTCATTGGCAATCTGAGCCATAAGGATTTCCTTTTCATGAGCCTTATACTCCTCGGAAACGTCAGCTGTAGATACATATTTAGGAGAAAGTGCAGCTACCTGCATAGCAAGGTTTGTCAAAGCTTCCTTAATTGCATCATTTACTACATCTGTATCGGCTTCAACAATAACACCGATTCTTCCGCCGCCGTGTACATAAGATACTACACAGCCGTTCTCTGCAACAACCTTCTCAAATCTTCTGATATTTAAGTTTTCACCAATCTTGGCAACCTTCTCAACAAGTGCATCCTTTACTGTCTTAGATGCGTCAAGATTCCAGCTTTCTGCCATAAAAGCATCCATATCAGCCGCATCGGAATTTACCGCCTGCTCTGCTACTGCCGCTACAAAATTCTGGAATTCTTCATTCTTTGCAACAAAATCTGTTTCAGAGTTAACTTCAACAACTGCTGCTGTATTATCTCCCTTAAGCGCCACCCTGCAAAGACCTTCTGCTGCAATTCTTCCGGCTTTCTTTTCAGCCTTTGCCTGTCCGTTCTTTCTAAGGAATTCAACAGCTGCATCCATATCACCGTCAGTTTCGCCAAGAGCCTTTTTGCAGTCCATCATACCTGCACCGGTCATTTCTCTTAATTCTTTTACCATAGCTGCTGTAATATTAGCCATTTTTCAATCCTCCTGATTTGTTATCAATAACAGAAAGTACCTTTTGCGGACTTCCTGTTATCATGAACAATAAAAAGTACGTTCCGCGGACCTTCTATTGCCATGAATTAATTATTCTGCATCTGCTACTTCTTCAATATCTGTAGCTTCTGTTTCTTCTGCTGCTTCTGCAATTTCAGATGTAATAGCTTCTTCACCCTGATTAGCTTCAATAACAGCGTCAGCCATTTTTGCAACAATTAATTTTACGGCTCTGATAGCATCATCATTACCAGGAATAATATAATCTAATTCTTCGGGATCACAGTTTGTATCACCGATACCGATTAATGTAATTCCGAGTGTATGAGCTTCCTGTACGCAGATTCTTTCTTTCTTGGGATCA
>CAZDPE010000033.1:0-694 GCA_964507235.1 uncultured Lachnospiraceae bacterium | reverse complement strand
TCTTGTCATAGTCTTGATACCGCCAAGATTCTTTTCCAGTTTTCCCCATTCCTTCTTAAGGGCAATTACTTCCTTTTTGGGAAGAACATCAAAAGTACCGTCTTCTGACATGGTTTCAATTGCTTTTAATCTGTCAATTCTGCTCTGGATGGTTTTGAAATTGGTAAGCATACCGCCTAACCATCTCTCATTTACATAATACATACCGCAGCGCTCTGCTTCTGTCTTAACAGCATCCTGAGCCTGCTTTTTGGTACCTACGAAAAGAATGGTTCCGCCCTGCGCAGCAATTTCAAATACTGCTCTGTAAGCTTCATCAACCTTACCTACAGATTTCTGTAAGTCGATAATGTGAATACCATTTCTTTCTGTAAAAATGTAAGGAGCCATCTTGGGATTCCATCTTCTTGTCTGATGTCCGAAATGAACACCTGCTTCTAATAACTGCTTCATTGAAATAACGCTCATGTTTCTACCTCCATTTGGTTTTGCTTCCGCATACCCTTTACTCTACTGCCTACCTCGCGTTTTAAGGCACCGACAGAAAATAGATACACGTGATTTATAGTCATAACGTGCAAATTATAACATAAGAAAACCTCTTTATGCAAGAGGTTTTATCAGAATTTACCAATATTTAGTTACTATTCACAGCCGATTTGGACAGATACACAGATTCGTCGAGCTTGCTCGT
>CAZDPE010000032.1:0-23974 GCA_964507235.1 uncultured Lachnospiraceae bacterium | reverse complement strand
TTATAAGCGCCCCAAAATTCCTTTTCATTTATGGCCAGCAGATTATAAACACTGTATATTCCCAAATCGGAATCCACATAATCCATAAGCTGTGTCCGTTCTTCATCCCCCACATTATAACCGAATACCCCATAGCTGTTTACCAGATAAAGATCATATCCGATACCGGCATAAATGGAATATTCCCAGGATGAACCGGGGAGCTTTGCCTTATCTGAAAAAACGCCCGTATCCAAATCCACATAACAGGCATAACAGCCGTTTTCTTCATAGGATATACATGCTGCTTTTCCGTTTTCCAAAGGATATAACGTAGTGCCTTCAAACGTATTCCCATCGGCGGCTGTTAAAATCTTCTTAAAATTTCCCTCTCTGTCAAATTGAAAATAATTTCCCATTCCGCTGACATAAACAGAATCCTGAATCAAAACCATATCGCCGACATAGAACCAGTTATCCGAAGCAGCTTCTTTTATCTGGGGAATCTCATTAAGCAGAACGCTGAATAATTCTTCTCCTTTCTCATTGTACTTCATCAGATAATAGGAATCTTTGTCAATCTCCTCTTCTGCTTCCGGCATATAAATATTTTTAATGGCATAAATATTTCCCTCTTCATCACATTGAAAACTGTTCAGGCTTCCGTTTACATCAAGGGTTATTTCCCCTTTCTGTTTCATGTTCCCATCTGCATCCAATCTGGCAAATTTTACTGTCAATCCCTTATCCTCATCCATGCTGCCATAATCATATCCATAAGCATATAAAACTTCCCCGTTCTTAACCAGACTGCCGTACTCTTCAGAATTCTGTCCCATAATTTCAAGCGGTTCAACCTTATAAACATAATTTTTAGCGGATACATCCTGCTGAGTGCTTCCGCTGTCCTTTCCTTTTCCACAGCCTGTTATTGCCGTAAACAGCATCATGAGCAGCCCGATTATACAAATTCTTTTATTCATAAATCCTCCAATAGTGTAAGAAATCTGAAACGATTAAAAATGTTCCCATTTATTTTTTTCTGCTCTGGCCTTTTCCATTGCCCTGTCCTTCTTATCCATAAGGTACATCCATATATCCTTCACAGTATATTTTCTGTTCTTCCACTTTATGATAAGCGCTGTAAGAATAATAACGCCAGGTATTAACAGTAAAATAAACTGAATTATCAGTACAACCGCCCTTACATCCTCATATCCTCTTGCAATATTTTCCCAATACGGAAAATGTACTGCTGAATTCTGCATGGAACGGATGCCAAAATCAAGCACAACCGGTATCATTGCTTCCAGGGAATATCTGCTGGAATTTTCTACAACCAGCATTTCATCCTCCTTTAAACCAAATTTTTCTTTCAGGGTATTATATACAAATCCCTTTACCGGATTGGGAGCCGCCACCTCATAACAGCTGATTCCTTCACTTGTCCCATATTCGGAAAGTGTTTCTGCAGAAACATAAATTATTGTATTATTTAAACCTGCGTTTTCAGCAAATCGTCCCTCCTGCCTTTTTACTACACCCGATATATAGTGAGGCACGCCTCCTATCGTAACGCTCATTCCTTCAATATCACTGGAACCAAACAACTGCCAGGCTGCTTCCTCATCCACAATAATGGAATCCTTCATTAAATCATTCCCTGAAAAATATCCTCCGCTCACCAGCTGCAGCGGATGAAAAAAGAAAAAATCACCGCCGATTCCAATCGCCTTAGCTTCCAGGGTTGACTGGTCGCTGATAACTGTTATCTTCCCCTGTGCGCTGTAAGCATCAACATAAAGCCTTGCATTTTCGTTTTCCGCCGTAACCGCTGCTTCAGTCAGCGCATTTTCCAGTTCCCTTTCAAAGCTCATAATCTGGAAATCATTAACCTCCAGTCCCCTTGTAAAAAAGGCGCTTACCTGGGCACAGCCGCCTTCCGCATTCCATCTGAGGGCAGCCTGCTGGTCTTCCAGATTCTGTATTTTATGATTACACCATACTGTTATCCCAAAAAATGCTGCAAGCAGAATAATAACTGTCAGGGAAAGCACTATCTGTAATTGTGATAAACTCCGTATGAATTCTTTTATCTTTGCCACCCTGGCTTTCCTTCCTTTTCTTATGATTCATTCAATCTTACCTGTTTACCTGCTTCCACCGGCTTCGTAGAGGTTGTAATAACATATTCATAGCCATACAGCCCTGCAGAAATCGCTGTATTGTTATCATCAGAAGCCAATACTTCCACATCTACTCTGGTGGCAATATATCTGTTGCTGATAGGACCGCTCTTGGATTCCACAATCAAAATAAATTTGCCATTGCTGTCTTCCCTGATTGCACTGTTCGGAACTACCAGCTCATATTCCGAGCTGCGCTGCCCCACTGACAAATTGAGGGCCTGTCCCACCTGAATGCTGCTTCCGGTCACATCAAAAACAAGAAGTTTTTTCTGTCCTGCACTGTCAGGATCAGGCTTGATAGAGGAAAGAATGGCCTGTGCATCATCATAGTACCATGCATTCTGCAATTCAGCCACATCACCTACCTGAACTTTTTTCGCCTGTTCATTTGTCACCGCAAAGCTGACTGTAAAGCCTTTACCCTCCACCTGGATAACTGCAGCCGCAGTTTCCGGTTTTGTGGTTTCCCCTGCAACATAAGCAAGTGAAGTAACGGTTCCTGCAACCGGCGCCGTAATTGCGGCTCCTGTGGATTTTTCTTTCAGTTTTTCAATTTCTTCTTTCTTTGCGGCTATATCCCTGCTGGCTTTGGATAAATCAAGTTCCGCGTTAATATCCGCCGCAAGTTCGCTTTGCTCTGTCTTCAGCAATTCATACACTGACTGAGCGTTTTTAAGGGCTGCCTGGGCATCCGCAAGCTTATTTTGATAAGCGGCATCGGACTGCTTATTGGCATTGGTTATTGCAGTGATATTCTGCTCTGCTGCAAGAAGCCTGTTTTTGGCCTCCTGGACACTGCCGCTGGATTCTACGGAAATAGCCTGTACCTCTGCGAGATTCCTTTGTAAGCTTTCCAGCTGGCTTTCTGCTTTTTCCAGCATTTCTTTATTACTGTCATAACCGTCCAACTGTTCAGAAGCTTCATTAAAGTTTTCCACAAGTATGTTATATTGTGATAAAGCGGCATCATATTCAGAAAGCATCCACTGATAGTCTGCAAACTTATCATTCTGGTCAATCCATGCTTTCAGCTGGTCTATATTTTTTTCTCCGCCGTAAGGACTCCCTGTATCTCCCACAGCGGCATTATAAATCGCATCCAGCTTCTTCTGCACAATTTCTGCGGCGGTATCCCTCTGTATAACATAATAATCAATTCCGCCTGATGACGTATCATCGGATATACTTCCCACAATTATATCTGCTTCTGCAATTAATTGTTCCAAATCAGATATTCTGTTCTTTACCTCTGAAATTTCACTATTTAAGTCTGCAACTTTTTCTGCCTTTTCATTATTAAAAGCAGTTGTTGCATTTTCTAAATCCGTGGATGCGTTAGCTTTTTCCACTTCATCATTTATTGTACTGACACCGGCATTATTTGTATTTTTCGTACCCTGAAGGGTTAAATCATCCACTATCTTCTGACACTCATTTACTCTGTCCTCAGCAGCCTGCAAACGATTCTGCATATCTGTTACCATTGCCTGATAAGTTGAAAACGAATCCGTGTTGCCGCTTGCCACCTTGCTGATAATCTCCGGTGACACTGTACTTCCGAACAAACCTTTCATATAAGTTAATTCAAGATTCTCCAGTTCTTCTTCGGCCTGCTTTAATTCTTCGCTTTCCGAATCCTCAAGATAATAAAGCACCTGATCCTTTTCCACCGCATCACCCTGCTTTACGGCCACACTGGAAATCACACGGGATTCTTTTACAATTACATTATAAGGGTCAGTGGCTTCCACATTACCCGTTCCCCTTACCTTGGCAGTAATGCTTCCCCGCTGCACATATTGCGTTGCAACTTCCGGCAGAGAATAATTCATAATGGTATTTGAAAAAAATGTTAATACCAGCATAATCGTCAAGAAAATGATGGCAGCATTTTTCACCCAATCTCTTCTTTTTCCTGATGTGTTTTCATTCATGATTTCATCCTCCATAAATCCCCTATCCCTTAATGCCTCCCTGATAGGTAATGCCCTCTACCAGATAATCTTCCCCGTATAAAAATACGAGAATCGGCGGCACCATATAAATCGTTGCGACCGCAAAAGCAAGCCCTACTTCGCTTTCATTAATTTTTGAAAGAAATACTGACAGCGGATGCTGTTCCGAATCTGACAAAAGAATCAAAGGCTGCTCTACCATATTCCAGTAATCAATAAAAATAAGTATGGCGACAGAACACATGGCTCCTTTGCACATAGGCATACAGATACGTCTGAAAATCTGCCATTCACCTGCACCATCAATCTGTGCCGCTTCCATTACTGATACGGGAATTCTCCTCATATATTTGGTAAACAGAAAAACGGCAAAGGGTGAAAAAATGCCCGGCAGCCATATCGCCCACCTCGTATCCAGAATATTCAGCCAGTCTGACACCAGATAGTTAGGAACCAGTGTAACCTGATATGGCATTAGCATCAAAATAATATAAACAAAAAATATAATCTCTTTAATCCTGCCCCGGTATCTGGTAAAACCATATGATGCTCCTGCCGCAACAAGCAGCTGGAAAACCACAATAGGCACCACCAGAATCACGGAATTCCAGAATTTAAACAAATATTCCGGGCTTTTAAACAATACAGTAATATACTGACTGAAGGACACCATATCCGGAATAAATTTTAAATTTACCTTTTCCGAAATATATGTCTTCCCGCCCGTATCAGAGGTTGAAAAAACCTGCCCGTAATTGGAAGAAATCTCTGATGCGGACATAAAGGAATTCGTAACAGTAAGCACAATGGGCATCAGAAACAAAACCGCAAAGCACGCTGCCGTCAGAGTAATAATTGCTGACTTGACAAACAGCCTTCTTTGTTTGTGATTCTTTCTTTTTTTTGCTCTTTTCTTATCTTTTTTTTCTATATTTTCAGGAATATCCATGTGTTTTTTCATCCTTCCACATCCTTTCCGAAATAATTTTCGGTCAGGAACAGGATTCCTATCAAAATAACCATTACAATTGACATCATAATAGCCGCTGCCGATAATTTCTGATAATCTAATTGTCCAAACGCATTGTTCATAAAATGCTGCATCATATAAATTGAATCATACGGATAATTTCCTGTCAATAAATAGATTTCCCTGAAAACCTTAAAAGAATTTATCAGGGACATAATTGTCACAAAAAGGATAGTCGAAGATAAATATCTTATTTTAATATGCCAGAAAATCTGAAAAGGCGTAGCGCTTTCCAGAACCGCAACCTCTACTATATCCTTTGGAATACTGCTTAAAGCTGCCATGAATAAAATCATATTGTATCCCAGATTCTTCCATAAAAACAAAATAACAATTACTACCTGGGCATGAGCGGATTTTAACCAGTCAATTTTATCAGCGCCGAACAATCCGATAAAGTCATTTACAATACCGTTATAATGAAACAGAACCTGCCAGATTAAAATGATGGATGCCACCGGAACCATCATCGGCGTTAGGAAAAAGGTCCTAAACTGGCTTCTGAAAGGAATTTTACATTCCAGCATCATGGCCAGCATCAGGGAAAGCACCACTGCCAGCGGCACTGCCACAACAGAAAACTTCATGGTATTAAATGCCGCCTGCTGAAAAGCCTTATTTGATGCAACCTTGACGAAATTATCCAGAAAAACAAACTGATTATTAATGGGATTATCTACCATGGAATAATAAATAACTACCAGAAAAGGCAGTACAAAAAACAACAGTACACCGGCCAGACTCGGAAAAAGATATCCCCATGAAATCAGTTTTCCCCTCTGCATGCGCTTATTTTTTTTCAAGGCGCTCCTTCTATTCAATTTTAAATCTTCTGCTTTTCGTTTTTTTCGTTTCTTCACTATTATTTATCTCGTTTCATTTCGATAGAGCAAAGCACACTAAGGCGCCAAAGGATGGCGCCTTAAATTCCACTTTATGAATTTTCCTTTACATATATCTGAATTCTGTTTTGAATGATATCTGCCGTATCTTCAGCTGATTTCTGTCCTTTAAAGAATGCTTCTGTTTCCTCCGTAATAATGTTCGTCAGTTCTTCATTTACGGAGCCTGAAGTTCTTTCGGCAGAAGCTATAATTTCCTTTACAGCATCAATTTCCTCCTGCGTGGCAGCATAGATATCTATGCTAAAATCATCATACCCCCAACTGGTTTTCATTTGCTCTACCTGGTTTCCGTTTTCATCCTTATAGTATTGGGGAGTCATATCGTATTCAAACTGCTTATCAAGAGCAGATTTTTTAACCGGGAATCCCCCTGATGAGCCCCTCTCGCTGACAAGGCTGTTCTGATAATCATCTGAAATCAATACCTTAATAAATTCCCATGCACCATCTTTATTCTTTGACTTGCTGTTTAATCCCACACTTCCATTGGTAGGCTGAATCAGATTTCCCTTCCTGTCACTGTTAGGATATCCGATATAAGTTGTTTTCTCGCCGAACATACCATTCATCATCTGATATTCCTGTACGGAGCTTAAGCTGGTCTGCATCAAAAGAATCTTATCCGCACGAAGCCTGGAGGAAATGCCCTCATCATTATTATAATCAGATTCTTCCGGGAACTTATTCGCAAATTCAAGTACTCTGATAAAATCATCACCGTTAAATTTACATTCACCGGTTTCCCAATCAATAAATTCATCAATATTATTATAAATACAATAGTAAAAAACACCCGACCTGTTTCCGTATGGAAAAAGATTTTCTGCTTCATTGTTTTCAGCAAAATCAAGCATTTCACGTAAGGTCCATCCGGGAGTATCCCCCACCTTGGAAGCCTTGGCTATTGTTGTGGTAACGTAAAACTGAGGAACAATTCCATAAAGCTTCCCATCGACTTCATATGCTTTCATCACATTTTCAAGGTAATCTTCTCTGTTAATTCCATCTTTTTCCATATAAGGATACAAATTTTCCAATACGCCTTTGCTGACATACTGTTTATAGTCTATATTGGAAATATCAATAATATCCGGGCCGCTGCCGCTTGTAATATCATTATTGAACTGCGTCAGCGCCGTTGAATAATCATAATCCCCGCCGACATATTCTTTCACTGTAATACGATATTCATTGCTGGATTTATTAAAATCAATAATACTCTTACGTATGCTCTGATTCAGCCACATTGTTCCAAAGAGAAGCTCTTCCTTCTGAGGCACCTCAGACGCCGGGGTCTTCGTCAGGTATACCAGGGAATATTCTGTGTTTTCTTCCGAATAGTTCCTGAGAATTGCCCAGATTCTTCCGTCAGACAGCTGACCGGCTTCACTGACATCATCACTGTTGATATCCGCATCCAGCCAGGAAAACAAATCCTCTCTTTCATCCGTTTCAAGGTCATAGGTAAACACGCCGCTGCTGTCGCTGACCAGAACTCCTTTTTCCAGTCCTTTATAAAAACTCTGGTTATAGCTGTTGCCGTTTCCATCCAGGTTCTGGCTTGTAACAGCTTCTCCCAGACTCTTTTTCTGAAGTTCCACCGGCTTTACAACACTTCCATTATCTCCCCAGGTTCTTATAAAAACACTTCCTTCCCTGGTTGCAAAAAGATTTTCTATCCAATTGTCGCAGGAAATGGTACAAATTTTATTTCCATCCTTATCGAGTATATAAATATTATTGTTTCCATCGTAAAAATAAATATTATCCTCGTTATCCAGAATCATATATTGAACATACGCGCTGTCTTCACTTTCAAAAACGGATTTGATGTCTGCATTTAAAATTACATTTCCGCTTGCCGGATCGATTTTCCATAATTCTATATAACTTGTATAGTCAACTGCTTCATAAACTTCCGCATCTGCATTGTCCGCTTCGTCAGATTCCGCCATAGCAGCATCACCCTCCGGTGTTTCCGGAACATACCGCGACACTATCATCACAATATTCCCCGAAGAGTCCTCACACATCTGCCAAACGGAAGCGTTTTCCCCAAAATCCAGCGGCATTTCACTGCTCTTCCCTTCAAGAAAATCATATTGATACAGGCCGCTTGTACTCTCGTCCGTTTCCTCATTCCAGGAGGAACCATATAAGAATAAACTGTTCCCTACGGCAACAGCTTTCCCGATATAATCTGAATCCACATCAAGTTCATGATATTCGGGTACATAATAAAATTCTTTTTTGACCTGATTATCTTCCCCTGAACCGCTTTTATTACAGCCTGCCAGAGCCAGCATCATCATGCAGACAGGCAGCGCTGCTAAAATTATTTTTTTATAACCTTTCATATAAAATACCTCATATATTGTGCCTTGTTTTTTATTACCTACAAACTATAGCACAGTACATGAGGCAACACAACGCAATTTGTCTTAATTTTTTCTTAGTTCTTAAAGCTATGTATGGGTGCCGGAATCCTGCCGCCCCTGTTTACAAAATTATCACAGGAAAACTGATTAACAGGCATAATGGGCGCATATCCAAGGAGCCCTCCGAATTCCACGGTTTCTCCCACACCTTTTCCGATTACAGGGATAATACGGACAGCCGTCGTCTTCTGATTTACCATGCCGATAGCCATTTCATCTGCAAT
Source organism: uncultured Lachnospiraceae bacterium (assembly GCA_964507235.1). Classification (GTDB taxonomy): domain Bacteria; phylum Bacillota; class Clostridia; order Lachnospirales; family Lachnospiraceae; genus Suilimivivens. The sequence goes on along the minus strand of CAZDPE010000032.1, from coordinate 15,254 downwards.
AATTCCCGACAACGTAGTTGCCTTTGTATCCCCGGGAACAGCAATCATATCAAGGCCCACAGAACATACACAAGTCATTGCTTCCAGCTTTTCAATAGTAAGTGCGCCCGCTTCCACCGCATTAATCATGCCCTGGTCTTCACTGACAGGAATAAATGCGCCGCTTAAACCGCCCACATAGGATGAAGCCATAACGCCGCCCTTTTTCACCTGATCATTTAGAAGAGCAAGAGCCGCTGTTGTGCCCGGAGCGCCAGCATATTCCAATCCGATTTCACAAAGAATATCAGCGACGCTGTCGCCGATGGCCGGTGTAGGAGCAAGCGACAAATCCACAATGCCAAACGGAACGCCAAGCCGCCTGGACGCCTCCTGCGCTACCAGCTGGCCTACACGCGTTACTTTAAAGGCTGTCCTTTTAATTGTTTCACATAGGACTTCAAAATTTTCGCCCCTAACCTTGCTTAAAGCTGTTTTTACAACGCCGGGACCGCTGACCCCCACATTGATAATTTTGTCCGCTTCCGTAACGCCGTGAAAAGCCCCCGCCATAAACGGATTGTCATCCGGAGCATTACAGAATACTACCAGCTTGGCACAGCCGAGAGAATCCTGCTCTTTTGTATACTCTGCAGTCTGCTTAATCATTTCACCCATAAGCTTTACCGCATCCATGTTAATCCCCGTCTTGGTAGATCCAAGATTAACGGAACTGCATACCCTTTCTGTGGCGGAAAGCGCTAAGGGAATGGATTTAATTAACAGCTCATCCGCAGGAGTCATTCCCTTACTCACTAAAGCCGAATATCCCCCGATAAAATTAACGCCAACCTCATGCGCCACTTTGTCAAGAGTTTTAGCAATGGAAGCAAAATCCTCCTCTGTTTTGCAGGCTGCCCCGCCTACCAGTGCAATGGGCGTTACCGAAATTCTTTTATTTACAATAGGAATACCAAATTCCCTTGAAATCTCCTCTCCGGTTCTTACAAGATCTTTTGCCGCCTCATAAATTTTATGATATATTTTTTCGTTGAGCCTGTCCAAATCGGAATCGATGCAGTCAAGAAGACTAATCCCTAATGTAATCGTTCTCACATCCAGATTCTCTTTGGTAATCATTTCATTCGTTTCAACTACCTCAAATAAATTTATCATGGCTGTACTCCTTAAATTCTGTGCATTTTATCAAAAATTTCTTCTTTCTGGCACTTAATAACAACACCGATTTCTTCCCCAAGCGCATGAAGCTCATCTGCAATTTCTCCAAAATGCTTAACAGCTTTATCTGTATCCACAATCATCATCATATTAAAATAGCCCTGCACAATAGTCTGGGAAATATCTTCAATATTGATTTGATTCTCCGCAAGATACGTGCATACTTTTGCAATAATGCCAACTGTGTCTTTACCTACTACTGTGATAATCGTCTTATTCATTTTCTTTCTGCATCGGGCTTTCCCCTCAGCGTTCCTCCTTCTATAAATAAATGAAATCAAATCAAAGTATCTATGCAATATGTATCACGGAAGATATTTCACTTCTTTTTGCTACCTGCATGGGAAAATCACTGATTTTATACTCCGTATCCGCCATGGTAACCTCCACTCGCACCGCTTCATAAGCAAGTTCCGGCAGATTATTCTCCTTACTCAGATGTCCAAGAACAACCGCCTGCAGTTTATCATGCAGAAGGCGGCATAAAAGCTGACCTGCCCTTTCATTGGACAAATGCCCTTTATCTCCCAGAATTCTCTGCTTTAAATAGTATGGATAAGGCCCTACCTGCAGCATATTCACATCGTGATTAGCTTCCAGTAAAAGCGCATCCATTCCTTTCAGGGATTCCACCGTATAATCATTATAATTGCCGAGATCCGTTACAATACCAATTCTTTTCCTGCCATGTGATATACGATAGGCCACCGGCTCCGCGGCATCATGGGAAATCCTCATGGGATTGCAGACAATATCTTTAATGATAATTTTTTCATCTGCCTGTATGGGATGAAACAGCTCCTCCGGTATTATCCCGACAGAAGAAGTATTGCGAATCGCTTCTATAGTCCCCTTTGTTGCATATATGGGAGTTTCATATTTCCTTGCAAGAACACCAAGTCCGGCTATATGGTCTGTATGCTCATGGGTAATAAATATGCCGTCTATATCTCTCATGGATAAATCAAGGGCGTTTAACCCTTCTTCCGTTCTTTTCCCGCTGATTCCCACATCTACAAGAATATGGGTGGAATCGGAACCTGCATAAATACAATTGCCGCTGCTTCCGCTGGCAATGCTGCATAATCTCATGGTACACCTCTCAATGAATTATTATTCCTGCCAGTATATTTCAATAACATCTCCGTTATGAATCGGCTCCATATACTGTGCCGGACGGCCGTTCAAGCTGGTGACAATTCCCTTGCCCCTGAGCCTTGATAAATCAAAATCTATCACATCAAATACGTCCACAAAAATGAATTCCTTTTTTCCCTGAAGCTTCACCGGAATTTTATTCACAAGAACCGCTATTTCTTCAAAAGTCCCGGGACTGTTTACCGGTTCAGGCCCGTCCTCATCATACGATGCGTCAGCTTCATCTTCCTGCGGCTGATTTTTTTCCGATTCAAAATCCATTTGTCCCAAAGTCCAGATAACAGAGAAGTTTTCATAAACAGGGGTTTCCATATCAGCCAGTTTATTATTAACGTAAATATTCATATGCGGGTCTAAAATCACGTCCATAAACTCCGTAAGCTGCTTCACAGTATAGAAATTCAGCATTTCTACGGCGTCATTTTCCCTGATTTCATAGTAGCCTGATTGAAGAATTCCGTTTACGCTGGCAAATTTGGGCATTTCCACTTTTTTCTCATTAACAATAACAAGAACGCTGTCCCTGGACTCCGGGAGTTCTCCTATTGAAAGAGAGGCTTCCTTCCCTGCCGTGGAATGACTGACTCTGATAATATCATTTGCATGTATCGGCGTATTAATATCAGCAGTTTTTCCATTAACCGTAATAACTGCCGCTTCTCCGATTTCGCCCCTGACCATACGGCTTTTTCCGTTAACCGTAAAATTCAGCGCTCTGCCTCTTTTAGGGAATAAACCATCATTGGGAAATCCTGCCTGCATGGCGGCATCTGCTACCGTTAATCGGTTATTATCATAAATTTTAACCTTCCGCTCATTAAAATTAACAAAAATGAAGTTATTGCTCTGTTCATAGAAATTCAGGCAGATACCCACCGGGGTCACTAACAGGCTGTCCTTTTTAATGTCCTCTTCAAAGACTATCTGCTGCATCACTTCCTCGCCCCGCAATGCCACACGTTCCTTTGCGATACCCAACTCCCTGGAAATCGCTGCGGTGTATCCCGGAATTTTTCCTCCGCCGCCTACCACAAATACGGCGCTGACTGATTTGCCTCCGTTTAATTCCTTAATTTTATCGGAAACCTGCTTTGCCATATCTGAAACAATGGGTTCCGTCACCGCTAACACTTCGCTGCTTGCAATCGTCTGCGGCAAAAACATGATATCCTCAAAAGCAATCGTTTCCATCTCTCCCGCATCGCGTTTGATTTTTTCCGCCATGGCAAAATCCACCAGACAATGCCTTGCAATTGCTTCCGTAAGTGCATCGCCGGCTATGGGAATCATTCCATAGGCAATAATACAGCCGTCATTAGTTATGGAAATATCACTTGTTCCGGCTCCCACATCAATAAGTGCAATATTCAGCATGCGAAACCGCTCCGGAATCGCAACCTGGATAGCCGCAATAGGCTCCAGGGTCATATTGGCAACGGAAAGTCCGGCAATCTCCACTGCTTTATACAGTCCATCCACCACATCCTCCGGAAGAAAGGTTGCAATCAAATCCACGCCGATTGTTCTTGCTTTATGTCCTTCCAGATTTCCCATAGGATAACCGTTTAAATAAAATCTTACTACGGAATGCCCCACGCAGTAAAACTTCATATCTTCATCCTGCTGATTTTCTAAAAATTCCTCATAGGCCTTTTCCACACCGGCGGACACAAGAGCATAAACATCCTCCTGTCCGATTTCTCTGTCTGCACCATAAGGGTATTCCACATGGGTAGTTACCGTTCTAAGGACACGCCCCGCTGCAGCAATACAAACCTCAGTCAGCTTTCTTCCTAAAGCTTCTTCCAACTGCTGTTTTACAACCAGAATGGTTTCACCCACCTTCTGAATATCATGGATTTGTCCATCCAGCATGGCCCGCGTTTCGTGCTCCTTCACCCTCTGGGCGACCACCACAAAACGGTTTCCCTCCTTATAGCCCACTGTTCCCACAACGCTCCTGGTTCCTATGTCCAGTCCAAATACCAGTTGCCCAGTATATTTTTTTAACTCTGCCACAGATATTCCCCCAACTTTTCATCAATTTGACAATAAGCATCTTCCAGTGTCCCGTTATTGTCTATTACCACCTTGCAATATCTTCTGAATTCTTCTTCCTTTAACTGCTTTTCCAAAATGGAATTTATCTTTTCGTCAGAATAGCCTCTTGCTTCCTTAAGCCTTTTTCTCCGGACTTCTTCTTTTGCATAAATATACCACAATTCATCTACCACTTCCAGATACCCGCCTTCAATTAAAAGAGCCGCCTCTATAAAAAGGAAATCATGCCTCCGGCTGATTCTCTCTTCCTCAATGGCGTTTAAAATCAGTTCTTTTACCGCCGGATGAATCATATCATTTACTTTTTTAAGGAGAGAAGGCGATGCAAAAATTTTTTCTGCCATTTTGCGCTTATCAATAGTGCCGTCTTCGTTCAGGGTATCCCTGCCAAGCAATGCAGCCAGGCCGTCATAACAACGCTGTCCCGGCTCTTTAACCATATGGGCTGCTTCATCAGCCAGAATAATCCGGCAGTTGCAGTTTTTTGATATATAAGACAAAACCGCTGTTTTCCCGGCGCCTATGCCTCCTGTAATTCCAATCACTTTCATTCTGAACACCTCGGATGTATTTCAAACCGGCTTTTACTTAGCCTCGTACCAGTTTTCTCCTGTATGAAGGTCAATTTCAAGATTTACTGCCAGATTAACAGCCCCCTTCATCTCTTCTTCCAAAATAGCTTTTACCTGTTCACTTTCATCGACTTTTGTTTCAATCAGCAATTCATCATGAACCTGCAATATCAGTTTGGAAGACAGATTTTCTTCCTTCAATCTCTTAAAGACACGAATCATGGCAATTTTAATAATATCGGCAGCCGTTCCCTGAATAGGTGAATTCATCGCTACTCTTTCCCCAAAAGAACGCTGCATAAAATTGCTTGATGACAACTCAGGCACCGGTCTTCTTCTTCCGAACATGGTAATTGCATAGCCGTTCTTCTTCGCATCCGCTACCATACCATCCAGAAACCTTTTCACATCAGGATAGGTTTCAAAGTACTGGTCAATATAGGCTGCCGCCTCTTTTTTGGTAATGCTCAAATCCTGGCTGAGCCCGAAAGAACTGATACCATATACAATTCCAAAATTTACTGCTTTTGCATTTCTTCTCTGCAAATCCGTCACTTCTTCAAAGGGCGTATGAAACACCTTGGAGGCTGTAATTCTGTGAATATCCGCATCCATCTGATAAGCTTCAATCAACTGCTTATCTCCCGACATATGAGCAAGTACACGCAGTTCAATCTGTGAATAATCCGCATCTGTAAAAAGGTATCCTTCCTTAGGCACAAATACCTTTCTGATTTGGCGTCCCAGCTCCATCCGCATGGGAATATTCTGCAAATTCGGCTCAGTAGAGCTGATTCTTCCTGTAGCCGTAATTGTCTGATTAAAGTTTGAATGGATTCTGTTTCCTTCATCAATATAGACAGCCAGTCCATCCGCATAGGTGGATTTTAATTTGGCAAGCCCCCTGTATTCCAGAATATCCGCCACAATCGGATATTCCGCTGACAGTTTTTCCAGCACATCTGCTGCAGTGGAATATCCTGTCTTTGTTTTCTTTCCTCCGGGAATCTTCAGATTTTCAAAAAGAACCGCTCCAAGCTGCTTAGGTGAATTGATATTAAATTCCGTTCCGGCCTTTTTGTAAATTTCCTTCTCCAGTTCTCCGATTCTGCCCGACAACGTTTCGCCATACACTTTAAGCTCTTCAGGTCTTACCATGATGCCTTCTTTTTCCATATCATATAGAACATAGGTAAGGGGCATTTCTATTTCCTGCATCAGGGAAAGCATTCCTGTTTCCTTTAGCTTCTTTCTGATTACCGGAGCTGCTTTTAAGGCAGTATAAGCAAGAAAGCAGGCATATTCCGCTATCTCCCGCGGTTTTTCATCCAAAGCTTTTTCTAATGACAGTTTTCCGAAAAGCTGCTTTCTTTCAGGTATCATTAATCCCAAATGCTCATTTGCCACATCCTCCAGAGTATAATCATTTTTTAAAGGATTCAGCAGATAAGAGCCTAAAATCACATCAAAAAAACATTCTGTCCTGTCACACTGCAAAAAGCGGTAAGCACGTTTCACATCACCGCATACAAGGCTTATTTTCCCTGCAAGCTGCTTTATCTTATCTGCAAGATAGCCTTCCGTAACAAGACCTTCTTTATTTAGAAAATAACAATTTCCGTCTGCAAATGCCAGAGAAACAGCAAGAAGCCTTGTACCCGTTTCATCCGGAATCAGTTCAAAGCCTGTTTCTTCTTTTTCATTCAATGCTTTTTCAAATATATTTTCCGTTTCCGCAAGGTCGCTGATTATATGGAAATTCCCGGTAATATCATCATTTGAAACACCTTTTTCAAATTTGGAAAGCAGATTTTTAAATTCCAGCTTCTTAAACAGCCTGTAAGCCTCTTCCGTGTAAAAATCACAGATTTCCGCCTCCTCATAATCAAATTCTATGGGACTGTCCACATTAATGGTTGCCAGCACCTTACTTAAATCCGCCAGTTCCTTATTTTGAATCAGAGATTCCCTGACCGACTTTTTACTGATTTCTTCCACATGGGCATAGATTTCATCCAGGGAACCAAACTCCACCATCAGCTGGGTGGCGGTTTTTTCCCCGATTTTAGGCACGCCCGGTATATTATCCGCAGTATCCCCCATAAGAGCCTTTAAATCTATAAACTGAATGGGATTTACCTGATATTTTTCTTCCACATCTTTCGCATAATAATCCTCAATTTCAGTTTTACCGCCTTTTGTTTTGGGAATCCTGATTTTTATTTTATCCGTGGCAATCTGAAGCAAATCCCGGTCTCCCGACACAAGCGAAACTGATATTCCCTGCCTTTCGGCGCGCTTCGCCAGAGTTCCAAGGATATCATCCGCCTCCAGTCCTGCCTGCTCCATGATTTTAATTCCCATGGCCTTCAGCACTTCCTTCATAACAGGCACCTGCTCCCGCAGTTCTTCCGGCATAGGCTTTCTGGTTCCCTTATATTCCTTATAAATTTCATGTCGGAAAGTAGGGGCATGCACGTCAAATGCAACCGTAAGATAATCCGGCTTTTCTTCCTCAAGAATCTTAAATAAAATATTCAGGAACCCATATACCGCATTCGTATGAAGTCCTGCGCTGTTAGTAAGGTCAGGCACTCCGTAAAATGCCCTGTTCAATATACTATGACCATCTATCAAAACAAGTTTTCCCATATTTCCTCCTGCTTTCCCTTCAAAAAAGGGCAAAAAACAATGCAATCAGAGTAATTGCGGCAACTGCCACAAGTCCTTCCAGCGCATATAAAATATACTGCATGCTTTCACGCATTTTCAAAACATGCTCTGCCTCTTCCATTCTGTATTTCAATTCATTCTGAAGATCAAAAACATTGCCTGATTCCAGCCTTGCCATACCTTCCAGCACAAGAAACTGAATGGAAAGTTCTTCTTTACATTCTTCACATTTATCCATATGTTCCATAAATTCCCGTAAATCCTCTGTATCCAGATCATCCCTGAGAAATAAGGGAATCATTTTCTCAACATCCTTACATGTCATGAGAGTTCCTCTCTATTATGCCATTTGCTGCTCACTTTTATAAATATACACTAAAATTACTCTAAAGTAAATCATTAAAGACTTAAGACTCTTCAGTTTATCCGAAAAAGTATAAGAGGAATATGGCCGTCTGTCCATATTCCTCTTAGCTGAATGCTCCTGTATCCATAAGAATAAAATTTATAATAAATGTCCTTCCAGCACCACTTGCTTCAAAGCAAGATTTTCTTTCTTTAACAGGATAACATTTGCGATTTTCCCCGGCGTAATGCTTCCGCAGCTGTCATAAATTCCTACGCTTTTTGCAGGATTTACCGCTGCACATTTCACTGCCGATTCCAGCGGAATCCCCATTTGAAGCACAGCCGTCCTCATGCAATCCATTAAATTAGTGGCAGAACCCGCTATTGTTCCGTCCTTTAACGTTGCCCGGTTTCCGACTACTTTTACAGCCTGACCGCCTAAACTGTAATCTCCATCCTCAAGTCCTGTTGCCATCATGCTGTCACTAATCAATATAATGCGGTCATCGCCAAATATTTTAAAGGTAGTTCTGACTGCTGCGGGATGAATATGCACGCCGTCACAAATAAGCTCCACTTCAGCTTTCTGCGTATCGGCAGCCGCCCCTGCCACTCCCGGAGCCCTGTGCGTATAAGGATTCATGGCATTATATAAATGAGTAACATGGGAAGCGCCTTTTTCAAATGCACGAATGGCAGTATCATAATCCGAAGCAGTATGAGCCAGGGAAATTACTGCTTCTCTATGCTTCTTTTCAATAAATTCCATTGCACCTTCCACTTCAGGCGCAATTGCAATCAATTTCACCATATTGCCGGAGGCCTCATTCAGTCTGTCAAACATATCCATATCCGGCTTTCTGATATATTTCCCGTTCTGAGCTCCCTTTTTACTTTCCGCCACAAAAGGCCCTTCCATATTGATTCCGTAAAGCCTTGCCCTTTTTTCATGGGTTCCTTCTTCCCTGTAGGCCTTTGCTGTTTTGCATATATTCAGCAGAGTTTCTTCCCCGAGAGTCATCGTTGCCGGTACGATATTAGTTACGCCCACAGAAGCCTCATAAGCCGCCATGGCATCAATTGCTTCCTTCGTTCCGTCACAGAAATCATATCCCACACAACCGTGGAAATGAATATCTGTAAGTCCGGGTATGGCCACGCAGCCTGTCCCATCCACCTGCGTTTTATCACTTACCCTTTCTTTGTCATCCACAAAATGGTCTTTTTCAATATAAATATCCCTGCTGAGGAATCTTCCATCTTCTGTATAAACGCTGGCATTTGTTATAATCATAAACTCTTCTCCCTTCAGGTCAGAATAATATCAGTTGTCACACAAGGGACAATGCTGCTTCATCAGCCACGATTGTAACATCATTGTGAAGCTGCAAAACAGAAGCCTGTACCTTAGGTGTAATCGGTCCAAAGAAGGCTTCCTTTACAATTGCAGCCTTATCTTCGCCGCTGATTACCACTAAAATCTTTTTAGCCTGCATAATGGTTTTTATTCCCATTGTATATGCCTGTCCGGGCACATCATCCATGGATGCAAAAAATCTCTGATTTGCTTTCATCGTAGACTCTGTTAAATCTACCAGGTGTGTTTCCGCCTCAAATGCCATCCCCGGCTCATTAAAACCGATATGCCCATTATGCCCCAGTCCAAGCAGCTGTAAATCAACGCCACCCACACCTGCAATTACTTTATTATAATCAGAACATGCTTTTTCACTGTCAGGCTCCATTCCGTCAGGCAAAAAAGTCCGCTCCAGATTGATATTTACCTTGCTGAAAAAATTATCATTCATAAAATAATAATAACTCTGTTCGTTATCTTTTGTCAGCCCTTTATATTCGTCCAGATTCACCGTAGTAACCTCAGAAAAATCCAGATCACCTTTCTTATACCATTCTACAAGCTGCGCATAAGTTCCGATAGGTGTGGAACCGGTAGCGAGTCCAAGCACGCAGTTTGGTTTCATAATAACCTGAGCAGATATAATATTGGCCGCCTTCCTGCTCATATCGTTATAATCCTTTGCCCTGATTATCTTCATAATTATGCTGCTCCTCTCTATTATTATACTGAAAAATGTCGGAGGTTCCGAAGGACCTCCGACATGCTAGGGGTTTCGGTATTATTACTCTCTTATAATACCTTATAACATTTTCTTCATCTCATCAGCAACAAATTGAACCTTCGTACCCACGATTACCTGTACAGAAGTCTTACTGGGCCTCATAATGCCCGCAATTCCTGCCGACTTAATCATTTTCTCATCTACCTTTGTATAATCTTTAATTTCCAAACGAAGTCTTGTTACACAGTTATCAAGTGAAGCAACGTTTCCTTTTCCTCCAAGGCCTTCCAGAATGATTGAAGCAACTTCTGTAAAGTTATCATTGGAAAGAACTACCTTTTTCTCAGCTTCCGTAGTATCTTCTTCTCTTCCTGGTGTCTTCAGGTTGAATTTGGTGATAACAAAACGGAATACTACATAATAAATTACACCGACTACAACGCCCACAGGAATCAGAAGCCAGGGATTCTCTGCCAAAGGAGTAAAGGAGCTGAGAACCATGTCAACTGCGCCGCCTGAGAAGGAGAAGCCTGCCCTGATAGGAAGAGCAACTGTAATACCTGCTGTAATACCTGCTAATAAAGCATGAACCAGATATAAGCCGGGAGCCAGGAACATAAATGCAAATTCAATAGGCTCTGTTACGCCTGTAAAGAAGGAACAGAATGCTGCAGATGCAAGCAGACCATAAACCGCCTTCTTATTTTCTTTCTTAGCTGTATGATACATAGCAAGACATGCTGCCGGTAAACCAAACATCATGAACGGGAAGAAGCCTGTCATATAAATACCGGTTTCTCCGTATACACCTGTATTTCCCCAGAAATTTGCAAGGTCATTAATGCCTGCAACATCAAACCAGAATACAGAATTAAGTGCATGATGCAGACCGAAAGGAATCAATAAACGGTTAAAGAATGCGTAAACTCCAGCACCTACAGGTCCCCATCCTAAGAAGGTTTCACCTATTGCTACTAATGCACCATACAGTAACGGCCATACTACAAACAGAATTACTGATGCAATAATGGAAACCAATGCTGTTACAATTGCCACCGCACGCTTACCGCTGAAGAAAGCCAATGCGTCAGGCAGCCTGGTACCCTTAAATCTGTTATAACATGCAGAACCGATTAAACCTGCCAAAATACCGACAAACTGATTGTTAATCTTGGCAAAAGCCGCATTAGCTTCCTTTCCTGTCAATCCTGCAACAGTTCCGCTGCTAAGCAGAGTTGTAATCATCAGAAATGATACCAGACCTGCAAGACCGGCTGTTCCGTCATTATCATCCGACATACCAACAGCAACACCAATTGCAAACAGCCATGCCATATTATCAATTAATGCGCCGCCGGCCTTAATCAGGAACAAACCTATGGTATAAGCTGCGCCGCCGGTTGTAAATCCGGCAACTTCACCGGCCATAGCTGCCGGTGCCAGGATGTAACCAACTCCCATTAAAATACCGCATACCGGAAGACACGCTACCGGAAGCATCAACGACTTGCCGAGTTTTTGTAAATATTTCATCATAGTTTTTTACCCCCTTATTAGATTATTTGCCAGCCCCGCCCTAGCCACGAGGCTAAAACATTTCTTTTTATATTCTATGAGCATTGCCCATTGAACATCATTTTTATAAGTTTTCGTCAAAAAATTTCTGAAGCGCTTCTGATGCCATATCCTCATCTTCACCTTCTATCCAGCAGGTAACTTCCATACCCTGCTTGATTCCAAGCCCCATAAGCATGATTAATTTTTTCCCGTCTGCGCTTTTTCCGTTTCCGCTAACGGTAACTTTGCTTTTAAACGCCGCCGCCTGTTTCACCAACAGACCTGCCGGTCTTGCATGCAGTCCAACCGGATCATTAATTACTTTCTTAAATTCCTTCATGTCACACCTCATTTCCGCACATAATGTACATTCGTTTTATTAAATATCACGTACCGCTTTCCGGACCTTTAAGATACTGGATACGGATACACTGAGTTCATCCACTCCCATGTCAAGAAAAGTCTTAGTCAAATCCGTATCAGCCGCCAGTTCCCCGCAGATGCCTGCCCAAATTCCCTCTTTATGGGCATTTTTTACGGTCATTTCTATCAATCTCAAAACAGCAGGATGATGCGTATCGCAGGTACTTTCCAGTTTTTGATTCTGCCTGTCAACTGCCAGCGTGTACTGCGTTAAATCATTGGTTCCAATACTGAAAAATTCCACTTCCTTAGCCAGTTCATCTGAAATAACCGCTGCTGCAGGAGTTTCCACCATAATCCCAAGCTCCACTTCCCCAACAGAATATCCTTCCAGTGCAAGGTCTTTTTTAACCTGTTCTGTAATTTCCTTAATCCTTCTGATTTCATCCACTGATACAATCATTGGAAACATAATTGCTGCTGTGCCATAAACCGAAGCCCTGTATATTGCACGGAGCTGTGTAATAAATATTTCCGGCCGGTCCAGGCAGATTCTGATTGCCCGGTATCCCATGGCGGGATTTTCTTCCGGCTCCAGATTAAAATAATCCACCTTCTTATCAGCCCCGATATCAAGTGTCCTGATAATAACTTTCTTTCCTTCCATTTTTTCCAAAACAGTCTTATAACTCTGAAACTGTTCTTCCTCTGAAGGAAAATCATTTCTGCCCAAATACAGGAACTCACTGCGGAACAGCCCGATACCGCCTGCATCCTCCTCAAGTACTGCGTCAACATCACTTACTTTTCCTATATTGGCATATACATTGATTTTTCTGCCGTCACTGGTAATGTTTTCTTTGCCTTTAAGCTGTGCCAGCGCTTCCAGCTCAGCAGCCCATTGATTCTTACGGGCTATCATTTCTTCCAGCAGTTCTTCTTCCGGCTCAACAATGAATTCCCCGCTAAATCCATCCACGATGGCTGCCTTCCCTTCCATTTCCTCACTTAATTCCATTTGGGTATTGACAAGAGAAGGGAGATTCATGCTTCTCGCCAGTATGGCTGTATGAGAATTTGAAGACCCTTTTACGGTAACAAATGCCAGAATTTTATTCTTATCCATCTTAACCGTTTCGCTGGGGGTTAAATCCTCTGCCACAACAATCACAGGACTGTCCGACTGAATACCGTCTTCTCCGATGCCTGCCAGAATGCGGATTACTCTCTGCGAAATATCATTAATATCCGCAGCTCTTGCCTTCATGTATTCATCATCCATAGAAGCAAACATCTCCGCAAATTGCTTCTGGGCCATACTCACTGCATACTCCGCATTATATCCCTTATCTATAACAGCTTTAACAGCATCAAGGTAATCGCCATCCTCCAGCATCATTTTATGAACATCGAAAATCATGGCATGATCTTCACCCACATTTTTCAAAGCATCTTCATATAAAGCTGAAAGCTGTTCCTTTGCAGCTTCTACTGCATTTTCAAAACGTTCTGTTTCTCTTATACTGTCAGCTATTCTGGTTTGAATCACTTCATAGCTCTGTTTTCTATACCAGTATATTCTGCCGACCGCAATGCCCTTTAACACACTTTTTCCGCTATATTTTTTCAAAGGAATACCTCCCTTTTTATTTCTTTAATATTAATGCAGTATCTCCTACGGCAACATCAGCAGGCGCCTCCGGTACAATCTCTGAAAATTCATCTGAATTGCAGATAACAATCGGAGTAATCACGTCGTATCCTTCTGCCTTGATTTTTTCCACATCAGCTTCAATCAGCAAATCTCCTGCTTTAACCTTTTGCCCCTCACTGGCTGCTATGGTGAAATATTTTCCCTCCAATTTAACAGTATCAAGACCTATATGAATTAACACTTCTGCGCCGTCATCTGTCGTTATTGCAGCCGCATGGCCCGTCGGAAATACAGTTGTAACCGTGCCGTCTGCAGGTGCATAAAATTTATTACCCGAAGGGATAATTGCAGCCCCTTTTCCGAGAATTTCCTCACTGAAGGTGGGATCGCTTACCTCTTTAATGCTGACAAGCTTTCCTGCAACGGGCGCCTTCAGTTGAATTCCGTCATTTTTCCCAAATAAATTCTGAAACAATTTCATATCGTTTCCCCCTTTCTAACATTTTATAATCCATACAGGTCATTCATTCTCTTTACATTCAACGCCAGATAAATTTTTTCTTCTTCCGTCATTGAACAGTGATAAGCTTCTTCAATATAACGATTCACTTTATCTATCAAAACATACTCTTTGGGATAATTGTTTTTAACAAACTGATATAAACGCAAATCATCTCTGCCATTTAAAGGTTCCTCAGATATCAGCCTTTTTGCAAGATGCTTTAAGTTGGTAATCAGCCGGTCTCTCGGATATGCCGCCAATGAAGGTACTTTCATTCTGTCTTCAATAATTTCCATCATTTCACGCATCATTTTTGTAATCAAAAATGTTGTGCTGATTTCTGAATTTAATTCCGCATTAACAATATGAAGCGCAATTGACGCCGCTTCATCCTCTGTTAATCTGCACCCTGTCTGGTCTTCAATTAAATATAATGCGTGATTTCCGACCATATATTCATTAGGATAAAAAAGTTTTATTTCTTCATACAAAGCATTACTGAAAATCATTCCATCTCTTTGTCTTTCAACAGCAAAGCTTATATGGTCGGTTAATGCCAGATATACATTCTGATTCAGTCTTATTCCCAGTGTTTCCTTCGCATAAGTAATGATTTGGTTGGAAAGACGCACATATTCGAGTGGCAGAGAGGCTAATAATTTTTTAAATTTTTCGGAATCATCCATATTTTCCAATTTGAATATTTTTTCTATTTTTTCATCAGGAATTTCATTTCCCGCCTTCTGCCCAAACCCAATGCCCTTTCCCATGGCAACCAGTTCAATTCCATTTTCATTTCTTGCCGATATGATATTATTATTTATTATTTTCTCAATAACCAACTTGTATTCTCCTATCAGCAAGTTCGGATGATATCTTTCCGCAAAGTTTTAATGAACAACAGAAAGCACTTTTTGCAGTCCTTCTGTTTTCATGAACAATAGAAATCACGCTTTGCGAACTTTCTATTGTCATAAGTCAATAACCTTGCCGCAAGCAGTGGGGCATGGAAATGAAGCGCCCCAAGGGGCGGGGTATTGACCCTCGCGGCATTCGTCAAGGTCATG
>CAZDPE010000031.1:0-24831 GCA_964507235.1 uncultured Lachnospiraceae bacterium | reverse complement strand
TGATGCCTGTATTGAGATGCTTGGCGGCAATGAATGACCGGGAAGGAAACATAGTATGAAAAAAGAGAATATTTATAAATTGTTATATGTAATATCCCTGATGCTGTTGGTTGTTTTTTTCTTATGTATAACAGCAGATTATTACCAATACAGTTCCACACTTAATTCGGCACCGTTTTATCTTTGGATACTTGTCAGAGCGGTAGAATTTATGGTTCCAGATATTATTATTTTCATAGCCGCAAGAGTGATAAAGAAGAAATTAATAAGCTAATAGAAGAAAATCAGGAAATCTTTACAGATGCAGGTGATATTATTTGAATAATCAGTTTATCCGGGGAATAATGCGAAAGCGGGGGCAATAAACTTGCAGAAAAGCATAATGTGATATATATTGGAGCAGAACCGGAAAATGCATGAAACGGGCGGAGAACCCGAAAAAATAAAACAGGAGTAAAAAATTATGAGCAGCAAAACAAAAATATTTATTGACGGAAGCGAAGGAACCACGGGACTTAGAATATATGAAAGATTTGAGGGCAGAGATGATATTGAGCTGATGCCCATTGATTCGGAACTGAGAAAAGATGTAAAGGAAAGAAAAAGACTGATTAATGAATCGGATATTACTTTTCTTTGTCTGCCGGATGCAGCGGCAAAGGAGTCTGTTTCCCTTGTGGAAAATGATAAAGTCAGAATTATTGATACTTCTACCGCCCACAGAACAGAGGAAGGATGGGCGTACGGATTCCCGGAATTATCCGAAGAACACAGAAAAGCCATTGAAACCGGAAAAAGGATTGCAGTTCCGGGCTGTTATGCAACAGGATTTATTTCTTTAGTCTATCCTATGGTAAAGGAAGGTGTTCTTCCTTATGATTATCCTGTCAGCGCTTTTGGCCTTTCAGGCTACAGCGGGGGCGGCAAAAAAATGATAGCGGCTTATGAGGCGGGCGAAAGACCCATAGAGTTTGAGGCTCCGAGGGAATATGCCCTTACCCAGTCCCATAAGCATCTGAAGGAAATGAAAAAAATTCCCGGTCTTAAGAGAGAGCCTTTGTTTTCTCCCATTGTTTCAAGCTACTACAGCGGAATGGTCATGAGCGTGCCCCTTTATACGGAATTGCTTGACAAGGCTCATACGCCTGAGGAGATACATAAGGTTTTAAGTGATTTTTATGAAGGACAAAAATTTATTAAGGTAATGCCTCTTGATGCGCAGGCAGGCGAAGGAAATATGCTTTCAGGAAACGCCTGCTCAGGCTGGGACGGCCTTCGGATTTTTGTGACCGGAAATGAAGACAGAATCGTGCTTTCTTCTCAGTTTGATAATCTGGGAAAAGGCGCTTCAGGAGCAGCTGTCCAGTGTTTGAACATTGCCCTTGGCTGTGAAGAAGCAAAAGGCCTGCATTTATAGGATGGAAAGAGCGCCGCATGAAAATTAAACTGAAAAACGGAGGATTAATATGACAGTCAGGACAATGACCATAGAAGACTATGATGGTGTATATGATTTATGGATGACCATTAAAGGGTTTGCCATTCGGAGCATAGACGATTCCAGAACAGGAGTGGAGCGGTTTCTTAAAAGGAATCCTGCGACCAGCGTGGTAGCGGTAGAGGACGGCAGAATTGTGGGAAGCATTTTGTGCGGACATGACGGCAGAAGAGGCTGCCTTTATCATGTTTGCGTCCATGAGGATTACCGGATGAGGGGCATTGGAAAGAGCATGGTAGTGCACTGCATGAAGGAACTGGAAAAGGAGCATATCAGTAAGGTTTCTTTAATAGCTTTTACAAAAAATGATATCGGAAATGCATTCTGGAAAGAAATCGGCTGGACGAAGAGAGAAGATTTGAATTACTATGATTTTGTGCTGAATAGGGAGAATATAGTAAATTATAACAAATAACAGAAGAATATTTTTATGGAGGGAAGAAAATGAAAGTAAGAACAGGCGGCGTGACCGCAGCGAAAGGCTTTGAGGCGGCAGGTGCGGAAGCAGGCATCAAATATAAGAACAGAAAGGATATGGCTGTGATTTACAGCAGAAAACCCTGTGTGCTTGCAGGGACATTTACCAGCAATGTGGTTAAGGCAGCTCCGGTGCTGTGGGATAAAAAGGTAGTAGAGGAATCCCCTTTCGGACAGGCAGTTATTATCAATGCGGGAATTGCCAATGCCTGTACCGGAGCGGAAGGATATTCTTATTGTGATAAAACGGCCAGGGCAGCAGCCAGAGCACTGAATGTGCCGGAGGATGCAGTGCTTGTAGCATCTACCGGAGTGATTGGCATGCAGCTTCCCATTGACAGAATTGAAGCAGGAATCGAAAAGCTGGCAAAGGCTAAGGCAGAAACCCTGGAAGCAGGAACCCAGGCAGCAGAAGCTATTATGACTACAGATACTAAATCCAAGCAGGCAGCTGTGGAAATTGAAATCGGAGGGAAAAAAGTGACTCTCGGCGGCATGAGCAAGGGCTCCGGCATGATTCATCCCAATATGTGCACGATGCTTGCTTTTGTCACTACAGATGCGGTTATCTCCAAGGAATTGCTTACCAGGGCATTAAAAGAAGATGTAATTGATACCTTTAACATGATTTCCGTGGATGGAGATACCTCAACCAATGACACGCTTTTAGTTATGGCAAACGGCATGGCTGAAAATCCGGAAATTCAGGACGGCACGCCGGAATATGAGGAATTTAAGGCAGCCCTTCATTACATAAACGAATCTCTGGCAAAGATGATGGCAGGAGACGGAGAAGGTGCAACAACTCTGCTTGAAGTTAAGGTTACCGGGGCTGATACGAAAGAAAACGCCAGAATCTTAAGCAAGTCTGTAGTCTGCTCCAGTCTGGTAAAAGCAATGATTTACGGCCATGATGCTAATGCAGGCAGAATTTTATGTGCCCTTGGCTATTCGGGAGTGCAGTTTGACCCTGAAAAGATAGACCTTTATTTTGAAAGCAAACCGGGACGGCTCCTGATTTATAAGGATGGCGTTGCGGCAGAGTTCAGTGAGGAAAAAGCCTCTAAAATCCTGGCAGAGCCTGAGGTGACTGTTCTGGTGGATATGAAAATGGGGGAAGCAGAAGCTACTGCATGGGGCTGTGATTTAACCTATGATTATGTTAAAATCAATGCGGATTACAGAAGCTAGAAACTTAAAAGGAGAATCAATATCATGGATAAGGACATGGAACAGGTATTAAAAAAGGCGGAGGTTTTGATTGAAGCCCTTCCTTACATACAGAAATTCAACAGGAAAATTATTGTGGTAAAATACGGCGGCAGCGCCATGAGCAACGAAGAACTGCAGAAGAATGTGATTAAAGATGTAACCCTGCTTAAGCTGGTAGGTTTTAAACCCATTATCGTGCATGGCGGCGGCAAGGAAATCAGCCGCTGGGCAGACAAGGTCGGAAAAGAAGCGCAGTTTGTAAACGGGCTTCGGGTGACGGATGATGAAACCATGGAAATTGCGGAAATGGTGCTTTCCAAGGTGAATAAAAGGCTTGTTACCATGGTGCAGGAGCTGGGCGTAAAGGCAGTGGGAATCAGCGGCAAGGACGGAGGGCTCCTTCATGTGGAGAAAAAATATGCCGACGGTCAGGATATCGGTTTTGTAGGAGATATTAAGGAAGTTGATCCTAAAATTCTGTACGACCTTCTGGAAAAAGACTTTCTTCCCATTGTGGCGCCCATCGGACTTGGAGATAATTTTGATACTTATAATATCAATGCGGATGATGCAGCCTGCGCCATTGCCAGGGCAGTAGGGGCGGACAAGCTTGTATTTTTAACGGATATTGAAGGGCTTTATAAGGATATTAATGATAAAGACTCCTTTATTTCCAGGATTACGAGTTCAGAAGCGGATGCGCTGATAGAAGAAGGCTTTATCGGCGGCGGTATGCTGCCGAAGCTGAATAACTGCACCTCCGCCATCAAAAACGGCGTTAACAGAGTGCATATTCTGGACGGACGGATACCTCACTGCCTGCTGCTTGAAATCTTTACTAATCAGGGAGTGGGAACGGCCATTATCAGAGATGAGGACAAGCAGAATATGCTTCAGTAAAGGCAGAAAATAATCAGAAAATATTCGGAAAAGAGGATTCATTATGGAAACGATGAAACAATATATTGAGGATGCCGAAAATGTGCTGCTGCATACCTATAACCGTTATCAGGTGGTGCTGGATAAGGGAGATGGAGTATACCTGTATGATATTGAAGGAAAAAAGTACCTGGATTTCTGTGCAGGTATTGCTGTGTTTGCCCTTGGATATAATAACAAAAAATATAATGATGCTTTGAAGGCCCAGATTGATAAACTGATTCATACTTCAAATTATTACTATAATGTACCGGCTGTTGAGGCGGCTAAAAAGATAAAAAAGGTATCCGGCATGGACAGGGTTTTCTTTACGAACAGCGGCGCGGAAGCTGTGGAAGGTGCAATCAAGGCAGCAAGGAAATACGCTTATTTAAAGGACGGGGCTGCAGACCATGAAATCATTGCCATGGAACATTCTTTTCACGGCAGGACTATGGGAGCGCTTTCGGTAACGGGAAATCCTAAGTACAGGGAAGCCTTTGAACCCATGATTGGCAATATTCGTTTTGCCAAAATGAATGATTTTGAAAGCGTGCTTTCCCAGGTGACGGATAAGACCTGCGCCATTTTGTTTGAAACTGTGCAGGGAGAGGGAGGCATTTATCCTGCCTCAGAGGAATTTTTGAAGAAAGTAAGGGCTCTTTGTGATGAGAGGGATATATTGCTGATTTTAGACGAGATTCAGTGCGGTATGGGCAGAACGGGATTTATGTATGCATGGCAGAAATATGGCGTGAAGCCGGATATTATGACTACTGCCAAGGCTCTTGGCTGCGGCGTTCCCGTAGGCGCTTTCCTGATGACGGAAAAGGTGGGGCAGAATTCCCTTCAAAGCGGCGACCACGGAACTACATACGGAGGCAATCCCCTGGCGGCTGCGGCAATCAACATT
This sequence comes from uncultured Lachnospiraceae bacterium, assembly GCA_964507235.1. Taxonomy (GTDB): domain Bacteria; phylum Bacillota; class Clostridia; order Lachnospirales; family Lachnospiraceae; genus Suilimivivens. The sequence continues at coordinate 19,813 of CAZDPE010000031.1, read as the reverse complement.
GTGCTTGATTTATTTGAAGAGAACCATATAATAGATAATGTGAATCAAGTGGGCGCTTATCTTATGGAGCAATTGGATAAGCTGGCCGAAAAATATAATTTTATTACAGAAAGACGTGGGGCCGGGCTTATGCAGGGGCTGGTTTTTGACAAGCCTGTAGGTGAAATCATTACAAAAGCGCTTGATAAGGGATTGATACTGATAAATGCGGGAACCAATATCATCCGGTTTGTGCCGCCTCTTATAATCTCAAAAGAGAATGTGGACGAAATGATTGATATTCTGGAATCCTGTCTGAACTGATAAATGGAGAATGGAATGAGTTTGAAAAAACGGCTGATAGCGGCAGGCGCCGTTGCGCTGATAGCGGCGCTTACTTTTGGAATAGCAAAAACGGGAGTGCAGGTGACGACGAAGGAGGAAGAGCCTGTTTTTACCCGAGGAAAGGAAACGCTTTATCTGTGGTATACGGATGAGGCGCTTACTTCCTATTTGAGCAGTGCGGCAGTTACTTATAATGAAAATCATGATGTAAGAATTGTTCCGGTGCTTGAAAAAGGATTGGAATACCTGGAAAAAATCAATCAGGCTTCCCTGTCGGGAGAAGTGCCCGATATGTATGTTTTAAGCCATGATTCTTTGGAAAAGGCATACCTGGCGGGTCTGGCCCAGGAAATATCTCCGGCGGAAAATATAGCTCTGGATGAACTTTATATGGGTACGGGACTTCAGGCGGCCGCCTATAAAGATAAAATAATCGGATATCCGTTTTATTTTGAAACCAGTTCTCTTTTATACAACAAAACATACCTTGAGGATATGGCAGAAAAGCAGCTGGAAGCAGAGGCTGATGTGCTGGCGGCAGAGGAAGCGCAGCAGGATTTGCTTGAAAACGGATCTCAGGAAGAGGCAGAAGCCTTGAACGATTCGGATACGGAACCGGATGAAGAAACGGAAGCAGAAACAGAAACGGCAACAGTATCGGAAGAGGCACAGCAGAAAAAGGAAGAAAGAATGCAGGAGCTGCTTCCCTCTACGATTGAAGAAATAAAGGATTTTGCCGATAATTATGATGCGCCGGAGCAGGTAGAGGCTGTTTTTAAATGGGATGTAACGGATATTTTTTATAATTATTTCTTTATCGGAAACGCCATTAACATGGGAGGCGAGGCAGGATGGGATGTATCTTTGATTGATATTTACAATGAAGATGCCATCAGCAGCATGCGTGCCTATGAGGACCTGAATCAGTTCTTTTCCATAGATACTAGTGAAATTGATTATGACAGCGTTATAGATGAATTCATTGAAGGGAAACTGGTATTTACTGTGGCAACAACGGATGTGGTTTCCAAACTGGAACAGGCAAAAGAAGATGGGCTGTTTGTTTATGATTACGGGATAACACAGACGCCCGATATCGATGAGGACAGAAAAACAAGGCCTTTATCCATGACTAGCTGCGTGGTAATTAACGGATATTCGGAGCATCAGGAAGAAGCCAATGACTTTGCCTTGTTTTTGACTTCTGAATATAACGATATTTTATATGCAAGAACAGGTAAGGTGTCTGCAGCCGAAAATGTAGATTTCGGTTATGAGGCGCTTGATGAATTTGCAAGGGAATATGAAAATTCTATCTCCATGCCCAAGATGATAGAAACCAGCAATTTCTGGGTATCGCTTGAAACGGTATTTGCTGAAGTATGGGACGGAGCGGATGCCAATCTGAAGTTAAAGGAGCTTTCGGAGCAGGTTAGAAAGCAGGTAACAGGACGGCCATGAATAAAATCCAATCATGAGGGCAAAATTAAGTAATATAAAATGAAGGAGGCCTTTATGATTGGATTTTTTATTGCTTTAATTTCGGGGGCGCTTATGAGTATACAGGGAGTGTTTAACACCCAGGTAACAAAGGCAACCAGCATATGGGTAGCCAGCGCTTTTGTCCAGCTTTCGGCGCTGATAGTCTGTCTGGCAGCATGGGCTTTTAGTGACCGGTCCTCTTTTGCCGGGCTTTTTAAGGTGGAACCTAAATATATGCTTTTAGGAGGCGCAATCGGCGCATTTATTACCTATACGGTAATTAAAAGCATGGATATGCTGGGACCGGCAAAAGCGGTTATGCTGATAGTTATTTCCCAGCTGATAGTGGCCTATGTGCTGGAGCTGTTGGGATGGTTTGGAGTGGAAAAACAGCCTCTTGAAGGCAGGAAAATCGCGGGTATGATAATTGCTATTGTGGGAGTTATCATTTTTAAATGGAATTGATGAAAATTCCTTGCTAAACATTTCGTTTTAATTTACAATATTATCAGTCGTTATATGGGGGCTTTCTGCATGTGTGCGGGAAGGAATATGACGGTTATGGCAAAAAGATATAACAGGATTTTATTAAGTATACTGGCGGTTATCGCCTGTATACTTTTTGGCTGTGAAAAAAAAGAAACGGTGTATCTGACCCGGCAGGGGATAGAGGAGAGGGAAGAAATTCCGCAGACTGAGGAAGCGGCCCCTTCTTTTGAAATGCAGGAAAAAGAAAAGCAGGAAGAGAAGGTCTGCATGATACATATTTGCGGGGCAGTGATGCATCCCGGGGTTTATGAGCTTTCGGAGGAAAGCCGGATTTATCAGGCTGTTGAGGCTGCCGGCGGTTTTACGAAGGAGGCGGCGCAGGATTATTTAAACCAGGCGCAAAGTATTACAGACGGAGAAAGGCTGTATGTTCCTACGATAGAAGAAGTCCGGCAGGCAATGGAAACGGGTGAGATTCCCGGCGGTTTTGCTGATGCCGGGGCAGACAGGGAAAATGGTCTTGTAAATATTAATACAGCTGATGAAGAGGAATTATGTACGCTTTCAGGTATCGGAAGCGGGAAGGCAAAGAGCATTATTGACTATCGGACGCAGAACGGAGGATTCCGTAAAGTGGAGGATATCATGCAGGTGGAAGGAATTAAGGAAGGGCTGTTTGCGAAAATCAAGGACAGTATTACCGTGTAAAAGTGAGAGGTTAGTATGGCTAAAAAAATATTGGTCGTAGATGATGAAAAACTGGTTGTAAAAGGAATCCGGTTTAGTTTGGAGCAGGACGGTATGGAAGTGGAATGCGCTTATGACGGAAAAGAAGCGCTACAGAAAATAAAGGATAATGAATATGATATTATTCTGCTGGATGTGATGCTGCCTAAACTGAATGGATTTGAGGTTTGTCAGCAGGTCAGGGAATTTTCAAGTGTTCCCATTGTAATGCTGACTGCCAAGGGAGAAGATATGGATAAGATTCTCGGGCTTGAATATGGGGCAGATGACTATATTACAAAGCCTTTTAATATTCTGGAGGTAAAAGCGAGAATTAAAGCCATTATCAGACGTACGGCGCCCAAGAGAAAAGAGGAAGTAAAGGTAATAGAAAGCGGAGATATGCGTCTTGACTGCGACGGCAGAAGGGTTTATGCAGCCGGTAAGGAAATTAATCTGACAGCCAAGGAATTTGAATTGTTGGAGCTTCTGATTTTAAATCCCAATAAGGTTTACAGCCGTGAAAATCTCCTGAAACTGATTTGGGGAGCGGATTATCCGGGAGATGTAAGGACAGTGGACGTTCATATCAGAAGACTGCGTGAAAAGATAGAAGATAATCCCAGTGAGCCCAAATACGTCCATACAAAATGGGGTGTAGGGTATTATTTTGCATAGGTGCTGATATGGCTTTAAAGGTAAAGGAACAATTAAAGAAATTAAAAATATGGCGGAGTCTTAAGGTCCGCCTTTTTGTCATTATTTTTCTGGTAGGGCTCCTGCCCTGTCTTATTATCAAAGGAGGAATATTGCAGAATTATGAAGACCGTGCGGTAGCGGTAAGGCAGTCGGATGTGCAGAATCAGCTTAAGATTATTGCAAATCATCTGATTACATATAATTATCTGCAGGACACATCTTCGGAGGTAATCAATGCGGAGCTTGAGCAGCTTTCCAATCTGTATAATGGGCGCGTGCTGATAATCAACGGAAATCTTAAGGTGGTAAAGGATACCTATGGCATCAGTGAAGGCAGAACCATTATTTCGGAAGAAGTCATAAAATGCATCAGGGGAACCGGAATGGCAAATTATGACAGAAATAACGGCTTTATAGAGATTACAACGCCTATTGTGGAAACCGTTTCGGCTAAGATGGCAACAGAAGAAATCCCGGAAGGAACAGAGCTCACAAGGGGCGTTATGTTAACCAGTGTTTCTACGGATATTATAACGAACACTATGGATATTTTAAGCAGAAAAGCTTTGCTTATGGAAATCATCATGTTCTTTTGTATTCTGGTAATTGCCATGGTGCTTGCTAATATTCTGATTCGTCCTTTCGACAGGATTTCCAGGGCGATTAGTGAGATTAAGGATGGTCATGTGGATGAGCCTATTTCTGTTCCTGACTATCTGGAAACGGAGCATATTGTAAACGCCTTTAACAATCTGCTCAATAAGATGAAAATACTGGATGATTCCAGACAGGAATTTGTGGCAAATGTTTCTCATGAATTAAAAACGCCCATAACCTCGGTCAAGGTGCTTGCAGATTCGCTGCTCGCCCAAAAGGATGTGCCGGCAGAGGTATATCAGGAATTTATGGAGGATATTGCCCATGAAATAGAAAGGGAAGATAAGATTATCAATGACCTGCTGGCTCTTGTAAAGCTGGATAAAGCGGCTGCCGAATTAAATATTAATGTGGTAAATATTAATGAGCTGGCAGAGATTGTCTTGAAGCGGCTGCGGCCCATTGCAAGAAAAAATGATGTGGAACTGCTGCTGGTCAGCACCCGGGAGGTAATTGCAGAGGTGGATGAGGTGAAAATGTCGTTGATTCTTACAAACCTCATTGAAAATGCAATTAAGTATAATACAGAGCACGGAAAGGTTACCGTAACTCTGGATGCGGATCATCAGTTCTTTACGGTAGAAGTGGCAGATACAGGAATAGGAATTCCCAGGGAATCCATTGAGCGGATTTATGAGAGATTTTACCGGGTTGATAAATCCCATTCCCGGGAAATCGGCGGTACCGGTCTTGGACTTGCCATTACCAGAAGAGCAGTGCTTTTGCACAGAGGTTCCATTAAAGTAGACAGCGAGCTTGGGGAAGGAAGCAGATTTTTGGTAAAAATCCCTTTGATTCATGGAACATTGTAAAGGAGCAGGCAATATGACAAAAAAGAGAATAATTCCGTTTTTTATGTTATTCTGCCTGACACTGCTGACAGCGTCAGCCTGTGGAAAGGGTGAAGAAAAAAATGGAACCACTTATAAAATATATTATGTGAACTACGATAATACCGGAGTGCTTTCTTACGATTACACGACGGAAAGTACTGATGCAGACCAGATTTTGGCGGAGCTGGTGGAACAGATGGAAACGCTGCCGGAAAGACTGGAATATCATCCTCCCCTTGCGGGCAGTTTTCATTTGACAGCTTATATGCTTTCGGATGGTCAGCTATTTCTGGATTTCAGCGAGGAGTATAAAAAGCAGGAAATCATTACCGAGATTTTGGTAAGAGCGGCAATTGTAAGAACGCTGATGCAGGTAAAGGATGTCCAGTATGTATCATTTTCAGTGGGGGGACAGCCACTTACCGATGCTTCCGGAAACGTGGTAGGCATCATGAACAAGGATACTTTTATTGATAATGCGGGCAAAGAAATAAATACCTATGAAAAGGTAAAGCTTCGTCTTTATCTGGCAAATGAAAGCGGCGACGGGCTTACGGCAGTTATCAGAACCAGGGTATATAACAGCAATATTTCCATGGAAAGGCTGATTGTGGAGGAAATCATTGCAGGACCGGCTGAAAATGATACAGGAATCGGCAGCAGTACGGCATATCCGGTAATAAATCCTGAAACCAAGATAGTCAGTGTCAATATTCGTGACGGAATCTGTTATGTGAATCTGGATAACGGATTTTTAAATCAGATTTATAATGTGACTCCGGAAGTGACTATTTATGCGCTGACAAATTCTCTTGCTGAATTGTCGAATGTAAATAAGGTGCAGATTTCCGTTAATGGTGAAACAAACGTAAATTACAGGGAAAGCATCAGTCTGTCCACTGTGTTTGAAAGAAATCTGGATTTAGTAAATTAAGGAAAAGAGGTATTATGGCGAGAAGACCATTGAGCGTGGTCTGTCTGGCAGTCATCTTATTAATTTTTGCCGGAACAAAATTTGCGGGTATTTCTCCTCCTGATTATTCGGGCTGGGAGGGGAAAACCGTAACTGCAGCCGGCAGGGTATATAAAAAGGAACTGGCTGTCCTGGCAGGCAGAGAAAGAAAAATACTGTATCTGCGGCTGAATGCATTTGAGGACGATCTGCAGCGGACGGATACGGGAAAAGAATTTAAAAATATAAATATCATTTGTTATCTGGAATCAAATCAGGAGCTGCCGGAAATGGGGAGCACCGTAAGAGTGGAAGGAAAGCTGAAGTGCTTTGAAAAACCCTCCAATCCGGGGCAGTTCGATGCAGCATCTTATTATCATACTTTAGATATTTCATTTCAGTTGAATCAAACCGAAATTCAGGAGAAATCTCAAAATTATAATTATATTCAGGAAAAGTTATACCGTATGAAGATGTATTTTTCCGGTATATTGGACAGTTTTCTTTCCAAACAGGATGCATCTGTTCTTAAAACAATGCTTCTTGGGGAAAAAAGGGCGGCAGATGAAGAAATTAAGGAATTATACAGGAGAAACGGCATAGCCCATGTGCTGGCAATTTCGGGACTTCATATATCGCTGCTTGGCATGACTCTTTTCAGGATTTTAAAGAAAACGGGGCTGCCATCATGGATTGCAGCAGGAGTACCGGTCCTGATTATGGTGCTGTATGGAGTTATGACGGGTTTTTCGGTGTCGGCCCTGCGAGCCGTCCTTATGTTCATTATCCATATGGCAGCGCAATTTTTCGGACGCACTTATGATATGATTACAGCTGCCTTTTTGTCAGCGGCGATTCTGGTAATCAGACAGCCCCTGTACTTATTTGACAGCAGTTTTCTGTTTTCCTTCGGCTGTATTTTTGCCATTGGATTCCTGGTTCCTGCCTTGACGAAGGAATTAGTTGAGTCAAAGGAGAAGAAAAAAGGACAGGAGGAACGTCCGGTAAAACAGCCGGGGAATGCGCTTACAGCTCTTCTGGCAGGAGGGGCGGTTACTGCGGCTGTGCTCCCTCTTCAGCTGTATTTCTTTTATCAGATATCCCCTTATACTGTGTTATTAAATCTGCTTGTGATACCCTTAATGAGCCTGCTGCTGCCGGGAGGTATTTTACTTTGTCTGTTCGGAAAATGGAAAGGGATTGGTACTCTTCTTGCAATTCCGGTTGCAGGCTGCCTGTCTGTATATGAAAGCCTGTGCCTGTTTTGTGAAAATCTTCCCTTTCATATAATAACGCCGGGCAGACCTCAGGCCTTTAAGATTTTAATCTATGCTTTAATTCTGTTAAGCATTCTTGTTTTTCAAAAGAAAATTTCCTTAAAGAAAAAATGGACGCTGGTATTTTGCGGAGTTGTGTTGATGTTTCTGCCGCAGGCAAAGGGAACTGAAATTACTTTTCTGGATGTGGGACAGGGAGATTGCATTCATATCAGGAGTGAAGAAGGAAATCATTATCTGATTGATGGGGGAAGCACCACGGTTTCAAGCGTCGGCGCCCACCGGATTATCCCTTATTTAAAGGAGCAGGGGGGAAGCAGGATAGAGGCGGTTTTTGTCACTCATCCGGATGCAGATCATTGTAACGGTATCAAAGAGCTTTTAGAAGAAGGAAGGAAACAGGGAATTCAGGTGAGAAAACTGTATCTGCCGGACATTGATGTATCTGCCAGGAATGAAAGCTATAAGGAGCTTGTTCAGACAGCGGAAAATAACGGCATTCCCTGCGGCTTTATCAGCAGGGGCCGGGAAATTTCGGAGAAGGATTTCCGGCTGCTTTGCCTGCATCCGGAAGAAGGGTATGTAAGCAGTGAAGCAAATCAGTATTCCTCGGTGCTTTTGCTTCAGACAGGATATTTTACGGCGCTGCTTACCGGGGATGTGGAAGGAAACGGGGAAAAGGAATTGCAAAGGACGCTGGAAGAGATGAAGCTGGAAAACATTACCGTATTAAAGGCCGCTCATCATGGCTCTGCAGGCTCGACTCCGGAGGAAATGCTTGCATTGCTTTCACCGGCATATACGGTCATTTCCTGTGGGGAGAACAACAGCTACGGGCATCCCCATGCCGCTTTGCTTGAGCGTCTGCAAAGTCAGGGAACGGAAATTTTAATTACCTGTGAATCGGGAGCCGTTACCTTTTATACGGACGGAAGGAGGCTTTATCTGGATGAGTTTTTGAAAACGGATTGAATATTAACGAACCTGTGGTAAAATAGAAGCTGTGAAAAGAGATAAACGGAGTGATTCATGCAGCGTATAAATGAGGATATTAAAACAGGAAAATTGAAACAGCTTTATCTTTTGTATGGCGAAGAGGCCTACCTTCGCAAGCAATACAGGGACCGGCTTAAAAGTGCGGTTATCGGCGATGATACCATGAATTATCATTATTTTGAAGGGAAAAATATTTCCGTGGGAGAAATCATCGACCTTGCGGAAACACTGCCTTTTTTTGCGGAAAGAAGGCTGATTGTGCTTGAAAACAGCGGCTTGTTTAAAAGCGGCGGGGAAGAGCTTTCGGAATATCTGCCAGCAAAGCCGGAAAGCACATATTTTCTTTTTGTGGAAACAGAAGTGGACAAAAGAAGCAGGCTCTATAAAAAAGTTCAGTCGGAAGGCTATGCGGCAGAATTTACGGTGCAGGATGAAGCCACCTTAAAGAAGTGGATTCTGGGGATGGTGAAAAGAGAAGGCAAGAATATTTCGGGAGCGGCGCTGAATTATCTGATAGAAAAGACCGGCACCGATATGGAAAATATCAGAAAGGAAATGGAAAAGCTTTTCTGCTACTGTCTGGAGAAGGATACAATAGAAACAGAGGATATCGAAGAAATCTGTACCAAAAGAATCAGCAGTCATATTTTTGACATGATAAGCGCCATTGCCGATAAAAAGCAGAAAAAAGCGCTGGAATTATACTATGAGCTTCTTGCATTGAAGGAGCCTCCTATGAGAATATTATTTTTAATTGCAAGGCAGTTTAATCTGCTGATGCAGGTTAAGGAATTGCAGAAAAAAGGATTCAGGGATAAGGCAATCGGTGAAAAGGTGGGACTTCCCGGTTTTATTGCGGGAAAGTACGTTACCCAGTCCGCGCGTTTTTCAAAAGAGGATCTGCGGGAAGCGGTGGAAGCCTGCGTGGAAGCGGAGGAAGCGATTAAAACAGGAAAAATGAATGATAACATGAGCGTTGAGCTTTTGATTATCAAATACAGCAGTTAATTTATGAATGACATTGGAAATTGTGATTTGAAGGAACTGAAAACGCAATTTGATATGTTGTTTACTATAACGGAATAAGAAAGGAAGTATGAAACGATGAGCATGATTGATGAAGTAAGAAGCCAGATGGTTGCAGCCATGAAGAACAAGGAAAAGGACAGAAAGGATGCCCTTTCCATGTTGCTGTCAGCCCTGAAAAACAAAGCCATTGACAAAAGGGCAGACTTGACGGAGGCGGAAGAATTTGAAGTGGTAAAGAAGGAAATCAAGCAGACCAAGGAAACCATGGAACTTGCGCCGGCAGACAGGGCGGATATTATTGAAGCATGTGAAAAAAGGCTGGCAGTTTATCAGGAATTTGCGCCGGAAGAAATGAGCGGGGAAGCAATCAGGGCTGAAGTTGCGGCAGTGCTTGCAGCGCTTTCCATTACGGAGCCCTCCGCCAAAGATAAAGGAAAAGTTATGAAGGAACTGATGCCTAAGGTAAAGGGCAGGGCAGACGGCGGACTGGTAAACAAAATTGTAGGAGAAATGCTCGGTTAAGGATGAAAAGTAATCTGACTACCCTGTGTTACCTTGAAAGGGACGAAAAGTACCTGATGCTGCACAGGGTTTCCAAAGAAAAGGATATTAATAAGGATAAATGGATAGGTGTAGGTGGACATTTTGAGGAGGGAGAAAGTCCCGAGGAATGTCTTCTGCGTGAGGTGAAGGAAGAAACAGGTCTTGCTCTCATCTCTTACCGTTTCCGGGGAATCATAACCTTTGACAGTGAAAATTATCAGACAGAATACATGTGTCTGTATACAGCTGACGGATTTGAAGGCGAGCTTACGGATTGCAATGAGGGCCGTCTTGAATGGGTAGATAAGAAGGAAGTGCTGAAGCTCAATTTATGGGACGGCGACAGGCTGTTTCTGGAAATGTTAAACAGGGATGAGCCTTTCTTTTCCCTGAAGCTCTGCTATAAAAAGGACGGTGCCTGGCAGAGGGCAGTGCTGAACGGCAGGGAGCTTGAGTTGTTTGATATCTGTAATGCCGATGGGGTTCCTACAGGAAGAGTAAAGGAACGCAGCATGATTCATCATGATGGTGATTTCCACAGAACGGTACATATGTGGATAATCAGAAGGCGGACGGACGGCGGCGTTGATGTGCTTTTGCAAAAAAGGAGCAAAAATAAGGATGCCTATCCCGGCTGCTATGATATTTCTTCAGCGGGGCATGTTCACGCCGGAGATGATTTTGAAACATCTGCGCTCAGGGAGCTGGAAGAAGAGCTTGGAATCCGTGCGAATGCAGGGGAACTTAAATTTATCGGTTTTCATACAGGGGATTTGAAGGCTGAATTTTGGGGAAGTCCCTTTATCGACAGGGAAATCAGTGCTGTTTATCTTTATGAAAAGCCTTTAAATGAAAAGGAGCTTGCGCTTCAGGAAAGTGAAGTAGAGGAAGCTGTCTTCATGGATTATGAAGCAATATTGGAAGGCATGAAGGATGGAAGCCTTAAGAACTGCATCTTTCCCAAGGAGTTTGCCATGATAAAGGAAGCACTTTCACCTGAGTTTTCCCCCGAAGGAGTCTGGGTGTCTGAAAAATTTAATTTCTAATTTTTCACCGTGATAATAGGTAATATGTTTATAAATTGTAATGGCGGAAATGAAAAAGCAGCCAAGACGAATGGAGGGAATGGGAATCTTCAGGCAAACTGTCAGGGTGAAAAGGAAAAAGGTTAAAATAGAGCGGAAAAAGTGCGGATTCACCACAATAACCGTAGAAAATAAAATATAAAAGAAGGCCAGTGCGGCAAAGGGATAAAGATTAGGAAAAAGCGCCAGCACTGCGCCAAAAGAGGCGGCAATTGCTTTGCCGCCTTTTCTTTTCATCAGAAAAGAAAAAGCATGTCCAATTACCGGCGCCGCAATCACAAAAGCAAAGGGCAGTCTTGAAATATCCAGTCTGTGAGCCGCAATATATACCGGAAAGAAAGCTTTTGACAGTTCGCATAAAATGACAGCGCAGCCAGCAGGAAAACCGGCATACTTAAAAGCGTTGGCAGTGCCGGGATTGCCGTCGTCGCTTACTTCGCAAATATTCAAATGATACAGATATCTGGGTATCAGATAGGCATACAAAATACTTCCCGATAAATATCCGATTATGCTCCAAAACAGGTATTTCATGACAGGTTTCCTTTCTCTGAAGTTCTAAACTGCTGTGATTCTTTCAAGCAGCTTTACGATTTCGGCGGATGCATCTGGTTTTGAGAATTTCTGCTGGGTGGAAATCATGGCGTTTCTGATTTCTGTATTTTCCGTCAGCGTAATTCCCTGTGAAGCCTGAGTGTGCACATGCTCGGAAGCAAGGGAAAGTCCTCTGGAAACGAAGAATTCCCTGTTTTTCGTTTCACATCCCGGAATGGCGGCGGTGTGCACAATAGGGATATTTTTTACCAATGCTTCCGTAGAGGTAAGACCGCCGGGTTTGGTAAAGATTACGTCGCTGGCATCCATATATTCGGCGACATAATCTGTAAAGCCGGTTACATGGACATTTTTATTTCTTTTGTAAGTGTGCTTTAAGATATTCTGCATCTTTTTGTTATTTCCGCAGATAATGATAAGCTGTTCGCCATGGGTCAGCTTTCTTGTAAGCTCGAAGACAAATAAATGCATTTTTCCAAAGCCCATACTTCCGCTCATGACAAGATATACAGGCTTGTCGGCAGGAAGATGAAGCTTTGCCCTGGCCCGGAGCTTATCAGCCTTCCCGGAAAAAGAAAGACCTACAGGAATGCCGTAAGGATACATTTTTTCAGGGGGCAGTCCCCGCTCCTGGTTTTCCGGAAGTAAATCCTCATGGGGAACAATGTAATAATCGCATTCTGTTTCTTCCCAAAAAGGAATACAGGTATAATCGGTGGCCACAGCAATAGTTGGAGGCAGATTCATGCGGCGTCTTTTCATACAGGTAACCATTTCGGCAGGATAAAGATGCGGCATGACAATTGCATCAAAGCCGTTTTGGTCAAGATAATTCTTTAAGTGCTTTACCACCAGTGTATTGGCATAGTAAACAGGAGATTTATGCCTGGAAGAGCTTATGTGCCCGGCCAAACGATACAGAAAGCCGAAAAAGCGGGGAATATGGCTGGCAATCCAGACATATGCCGCTCCCACTTTGTGGGCAATGCCTTCTCCCACCAGAGAAAAAGGGTCAAGCATAACCGCTTCATGTCCCTGATATTCCAGTTGTTCTTTCACAGCTTTTCCGGCAGCATTATGGCCGCCTCCGGTACTGCAGGATAAAATCAATATTTTCATAAAAAACTCCCATTCTTGTGTGAATTGCAATAAAAGGATTATAGTACATAATGAGAAGTATGGCAAGAATTGCAAATAGTATTAACAGGATGAAAAGTGCATAATATTTTTATAAATTATTTAGAAAACGGCTATTGAAATTTATTTTCAATAGGTGTAATTTGTCATATTAAGGGAGTGATTAAAATGGGAAATCCCATGGTGAGTATTGTTGTACCGGTATATAACGGTGAAAAATCCATTGAAAGATGCTTAAGGAGCATTCAAAATCAAAGTTATCAGAATATCGAAGTCATAGTGGTAAATGACGGAAGTACGGATCATTCGGAAAAGGTAATAGAAAAATACGTAAAAAAGGATTCCAGATTTCGCTATATCAGGAAGGAAAACAGCGGTGTTTCCGACAGCAGGAATGCAGCCATTGCCGCAGCTGAAGGAGAATATTTCCAATTTGTGGATTGTGATGACTGGCTGGTAAAGCAGGCCACGGAAGAGTTTGTTAAAATGGCCCGGACGTATGACTGTGATATGGTGATTTCCGATTATTACAGAGTGCGCGGACGCACTATTATGACAAGAGGACATATAGAGGCAGGACCTGTCATTACCAGATCCAGATTTGCGGAATACATGATGAAAGCGCCTGCCAACTTTTATTTTGGCGTTCTCTGGAATAAATTTTATAAAGCGGATATTATCCGGAAATTTGCCCTTGTCTGCGATACGGAGCTTGACTGGTGTGAGGATTTCAGATTCAATCTGGAATATCTTCAGTATGCAGGCAAGATAGGTATTATTACCAAGCCTCTTTATTATTATGTAAAGACCAAGGGGAGCCTTGTGGATACTCAGATTAATTTTCAGCAGACAATCCGGACGAAACGCATTTTATTTGATTATTATAAAGAACTGTATCAGGCTATTGACCTTTATGAAGACAATAAGTTCAGAATACAGATGTTTTACCTTTCCTTTGCCCATGACAAAATAAAAAAGATAAAGAGTGCATAAACAGCTGTTGCTTACAAATTGATGAAGGAGGTCTGTATTATGAAGGAAGTGAAGCAGCCTAAAAAACCGCTGATATTTTATTATCTGGTTGTCTTAATCGTGATGTTGCTTTTAAACAGCCTTTTGTTTCCGAGAATCCTGAAGCAGAAGGTTGAAACAGTGGATTATGGAACCTTTTTAAATATGGTGGATGAAAAGAAGCTGGATCTGGTTCAGATAGAGGGAGATTATATTTATTTTATGGATAAGCAGGAAACGCCTGTTTTCTACAAAACCACAACCTTTGATGATCCTGACCTTGTAGACCGGCTTCAGAAATCTGGATGCAGCTTCGGAAGAGTTGTAGAAGAGGAAATGTCTCCTTTTCTGAGCTTTATTATCAGCTGGGTGCTGCCCATTGTGATTTTTATAGCTTTGGGACAGTGGCTGTCCTCCAAAATGATGAAGAAAATGGGCGGCGGTATGTCGGCTATGCAGTTTGGCAAAAGTAATGCCAAGGTATATGTGGAGTCCACAACAGGAATTAAATTCAGTGATGTGGCAGGTGAGGATGAGGCCAAGGAGGTTTTGACGGAAATCGTGGATTTCCTTCATAATCCCCAAAAGTATCGTGAAATCGGCGCGTCTATGCCGAAAGGGGCCCTGCTTGTGGGGCCTCCCGGAACCGGTAAAACATTGCTGGCAAAAGCTGTTGCAGGAGAAGCGAATGTTCCCTTTTTCTCCATATCAGGCTCCGAGTTTGTGGAAATGTTTGTAGGCATGGGTGCGGCTAAGGTAAGGGATTTATTTAAGCAGGCAAACGAGAAAGCGCCCTGTATTGTGTTTATCGATGAAATTGATACTATAGGTAAAAAGCGTGACAACGGCGTTATGGGCGGAAATGATGAGCGGGAGCAGACTTTGAATCAGCTGTTGACGGAAATGGACGGTTTTGACGGTTCAAAGGGCGTTGTAATTTTAGCTGCAACCAACAGGCCGGATTCCCTTGACCCGGCGCTTCTTCGTCCCGGACGTTTTGACAGGCGTGTGCCGGTGGAACTTCCGGATCTTGCAGGAAGGGAAGCAATTTTAAAGGTTCATGCTAAAAAGGTGAAACTGGGGGAGGACATTGATTTTAATGCGATTGCCCGTGCAGCATCGGGAGCCTCCGGAGCAGAGCTTGCCAATATGGTAAACGAAGCGGCGCTGCGGGCTGTCAGGGAAGGGCATTTGTTTGTGACCCAGGCTGATTTGGAGGAAAGCATAGAAGTCGTTATTGCCGGATATCAGAAAAAGAATAAAGTATTGTCAAACAAAGAAAAATTAATTGTAGCTTACCATGAAATAGGACATGCATTGGTAGCAGCTTTCCAGAATCATTCCGCGCCTGTTACCAAGATAACAATTATTCCAAGAACCTCAGGAGCATTGGGTTATACCATGCAGGTGGATGAGGGAGAGCATAACCTCATGAGTAAGGAAGAAATTGAAAATAAAATTGCTACCTTTACGGGAGGAAGGGCAGCCGAGGAGTTGATTTTCGGCTCTATTACCACAGGAGCTTCCAATGATATTGAGCAGGCTACCAAACTGGCAAGAGCCATGATTACAAGGTATGGCATGAGCGAGGAGTTCGGGATGGTCGCACTGGAAACGGTAAGCAACCAGTATCTGGGCGGAGATGCTTCTCTTGCATGTTCCCAGGATACGGCAAAGGAAATAGACAAAAAGGTTATTGAAATGGTAAAGATTCAGCATGAAAAGGCAAAGCAGCTGCTTACGGAAAACAAAGACAAGCTGCATGAGCTGGCAAAATATCTGTATGAGAAAGAAACCATCACGGGCGAGGAATTTATGAAGATATTAAATATCCAGGGGTGATATTCGGGATTCCCGTACAGAGCCGGGGAAATTTCAGCAGTATGAAAAGTTATATTTTTGATTTGTATGGTACTTTGGTTGATATATATACCAATGAGAAAAAATTCTCATTATGGAAAAATATGGCGATGATATTTTCGCTGACGGGAGCGGAATACTCGCCGCGGGAGCTTAAGAAACGATATCAGGAACTGGTTTCGGAGGAGTGTCTGCGGCAGCTGCTTTTTACAAAAGAAAAATTTCATGATGAAAGCATAGAGGAAGAAGAAACAGAAATACAGTTGGAGAAAGTATTTTGCAGGCTGCTTTCTGATAAGGGAGTCCGGGCGGATGAAAAGCAGGCTGCACAGCTTGGAATTGCATTCCGGAGCCTGTCCTTAGGTTATATCAGATTATATGACGGAGTGCCGGAGCTGCTGCACAGGCTTAAGGAGTCCGGCAGGAAGCTATATCTTTTATCCAATGCACAGCGCCTGTTTACGGAGCCTGAAATGAAAATGCTTGGGCTGTATGACTGCTTCGACGGCATTTTATTTTCCTCGGATGCAGGAGTAAAGAAGCCTTCCTTTCATTTTTATGATGAACTGTTTCGGAAGTACGGATTAAAAAAAGAAGAATCTGTTATGATAGGAAATGAATATCGGGCTGATGCATTTGGCGCTGCGGAATATGGAATTAAGAGCATGTATGTATTTACTGCCCAATCAGGAGAAAAACCCATCTCCCTGCCGGAGGGCTGTATAAGGATAGATAAAATATCAGCGGCTTTTCCGAAAAAGCCGCTTGACAAATAGGAAAACCGTTACTAATATAAAGTTAATGAAATTTTAAAGGTTATGACAAAGAGGAGTACCTGCATTCCTCTTCTAAAGAGAGAATGCCTCACAGGCTGAAAGGGCGTTTGAAGAAAGGCGCAGGGAAGGTAGCTTTGGAACCGGAGGGCTGAAACCGTTTAAAGTTACAGATAACGGTGGGTAGGTTCTCACGTTTTATCCCCGTTACAGGATAAGGCTCTTAGAAATTTCCGTTCACGGAATTTCAGCAGCCGCTGAGTGATAAGAAAAGGTGGTACCGCGTAAATACGCCCTTTGCAGACTTTAGTCTGCAGAGGGCTTTTTATAGTGCGCCCTTACGGCGCACGTTTGCACCCTTACGGCGCACGTTTGCACCCTTGCGGCGTGTGTTTGCACCCTTGCATTGTGCGTTTGTGTCAGGCGCCTTTGCAGACTGGCAATTTAAATAGAAAGATAAGAAGGAGAACCAAGATGAGTAAAGAACTTGCAAAAACCTATGATCCCAAGGGGATTGAAGACAGGCTTTATCAAAAATGGCTGGATAAGAAATATTTTCATGCAGAAGTAGACCATTCCAGGACGCCTTTTACCATTGTGATTCCGCCTCCAAACATTACAGGACAGCTTCACATGGGGCATGCCCTTGACAATACCATGCAGGATATTTTAATCCGTTATAAAAGGATGCAGGGCTACAATGCGCTGTGGCAGCCGGGTACGGACCATGCCAGTATTGCAACGGAAGTAAAGATTATTGAAAAGCTGAAGGAAGAAGGCATTAATAAGGAAGACCTCGGACGGGAAGGCTTTTTGGAGCGCGCATGGGAGTGGAAAAAGGAGTACGGCGGACGTATTATCAGCCAGCTGAAAAAAATGGGTTCTTCCTGCGACTGGGACAGAGAGCGTTTCACCATGGATGAAGGCTGCAATAAAGCCGTAACGGAAGTTTTCTGTAAAATGCATGAGAAAGGCTGGATTTATAAGGGCAGCCGTATTATTAACTGGTGTCCGGTATGTAATACTTCTATCTCTGATGCTGAGGTTGAATATCAGGAGCAGGCAGGACATTTCTGGCATATTAAATATCCTTTGATTGAGGAAGACGGCAGTGTAAGCACTACCCGTTTTCTGGAATTTGCAACAACAAGACCGGAAACCATGCTGGGTGATACTGCGGTAGCGGTTAATCCTGAGGATGACAGGTATAAGGATATTGTAGGAAAGAAGCTTCTGCTTCCCATTGTAAACAGAGAAATTCCCATTGTTGCCGATTCCTATGTAGACATGGATTTCGGAACAGGTGTTGTTAAGATTACTCCGGCTCACGATCCTAACGACTTTGAAGTAGGAAAGCGTCATAACCTTCCTGAAATCAATATTTTGAATGATGATGCAACCATTAACGAAAACGGCGGAAAGTTCTGCGGCATGGACCGTTATGAAGCGAGAAAGGCCATTGTAAAGGAACTGGATGAAATGGGTCTTCTTGTGCGCATTGAAGATTATTCCCACAATGTAGGAACTCATGACAGATGCAAAACTACCATAGAGCCTATGATTAAGCAGCAGTGGTTTGTAAAAATGGATGAACTGATTAAGCCTGCGGTAGAAGCAGTGAAATCAGGAGATATCCAGCTGATTCCCAAGAGAATGGAAAAAACTTATTTTAACTGGACGGACAATATCCGTGACTGGTGTATTTCCAGACAGCTTTGGTGGGGTCACAGAATTCCCGCTTATTATTGTGATAAATGCGGTGAAACGGTGGTAAGCGCAGGAACTCCTTTAAAGTGCCCTAAATGCGGTCATGACCGCTTTACCCAGGACCCGGATACCCTGGATACATGGTTTTCATCTGCTTTATGGCCTTTTTCAACCTTAGGCTGGCCCGAACAGACGGAAGATTTAAAATATTTCTATCCCACAGATGTATTGGTAACGGGCTACGACATTATTTTCTTCTGGGTAATCCGTATGATTTTCTCCGGTTTTGAACAGATGGGAGAAAAGCCCTTTAAGACAGTATTATTCCATGGTCTTGTAAGAGATTCCCAGGGACGTAAAATGAGTAAGTCATTGGGAAACGGAATTGACCCTCTTGAAATTATTGAGCAATACGGTGCGGATGCTCTCCGCCTTACTTTGATTACCGGTAATGCGCCCGGCAACGATATGCGTTTCTATTATGAAAGAGTGGAAGCAAGCAGAAACTTTGCAAACAAGATTTGGAATGCATCCCGCTTTATTATGATGAATATGCCGGAGGAAGAGCTGAAAACAGAGAATCCTTCCTTAGAGCCTGTTGATAAGTGGATTCTTTCCAGGCTGAATACCCTGATTAAGGATGTAACTGATAATATGGACAGCTTTGAACTGGGGATTGCTGTTCAGAAGGTTTATGATTTTATCTGGGATGAATTCTGCGACTGGTATATTGAGATGGTAAAGCCCCGTCTTTACAATTCCGATAATCAGTCCAGCAAGGAGGCAGCTTTGTGGACACTGAAAACTGTGCTGATTGATGCTTTAAAGTTGCTGCACCCATATATGCCTTTTATTACGGAGGAAATTTTCTGTACGCTGCAGTCAGAAGAGGAATCCATTATGATTTCCAGGTGGCCGGAATATAAGGAAGAATGGAATTTTGAAAAGGAAGAAAAGGACATTGAAATCATCAAGGAAGCTGTAAGAGGAATCAGAAATGTCCGTACGGAAATGAACGTAGCTCCCAGCAGAAAGGCTTTGGTTTATGTTGTCAGCGAAAATGAGGATATTATCAATGCCTTTACAGAAGGAAAGCTGTTCTTTGAATCTCTTGCGTACGCTTCGGAGGTTATGATTCAGAGGGATAAAACAGGTATTGCCGGGGATGCGGTATCCGTAGTGATTGCCAATGCAACCCTTTATATTCCTTTTGCCGAGCTGGTTGATATCGGTCAGGAAATTGAGCGTCTTCAAAAAGAAGAGAAGCGTCTTACCGGAGAACTGGCGCGTGTTAACGGAATGCTGAGCAATGAAAAGTTTATGTCAAAAGCGCCGGAAGCAAAGGTGGCAGAGGAAAGGGCGAAGCTTCAGAAATATACCCAGATGATGGAGCAGGTAAAGGAAAGACTTGCCCAGCTTCAGAAATAAGCGAAACAATTCTGAACTTAAAAAAAATAATAATAATTTCAGAAAATTTTTAATGTTTGTTTAAAGTGGGTATGATATAAGGAGCGTTAACGAGTGGGAGCAAGCGCAGCTTGTTCATCACGAGCGGCGAATGCCGATCATGAACGAAGTTCATGATATACTGTATAACAATAGAAAGCCTGCAGAAAGTACTTTCTATTGTATGCATATATTTTAACCACCTCCAGCAAGAAGTCCCCCACTTCTAAAG
>CAZDPE010000030.1:0-25276 GCA_964507235.1 uncultured Lachnospiraceae bacterium | reverse complement strand
TTTCCGGCAACTTATTTCATGTCGGGCGTCCGCCCTATAGAAATGATTGTGCAAACTGCCCTTAGTGAGCAAGCTCACACGGTCATTTTGCACAATCATTTCTGCATGGCTGAACTGTTACGTCAAAGTCATGCCTGCATAACCTTGACAAATACCGCGAGGGTCAATACCTCACTGCTTGCAGCTGAGCTGCTGAATCCGCCTGCTGTTACATTTCCGACAAAAAAATCCTTTCAGCAAAATACAGCAGGCTTCCCAAAAGCTTTCCGAAAGCTGCCGCACTCACCGCCACTCCAAGTCCATGCCGGAAGCCGATTCTTCTTGAAAAAATAGGAATGGAATCCAGCATTTCCGCTATGGCAAAGGCCAGACAGCCCACAAAAATTCCCGCAAAGAAGCCTCCCACAGCCAGTATAATTCTGCCCGTCCACTTCCAAATCAGCACTGTTTCCACCCCGAAAAATTCATGAGCAAGCACATAAGAACCAATTTTTCCGTAATCCGGAAAAACACTTAAACAGCCTCCCGCAATAGTTCCTAAAATTACCGCCTCCTCTAATGCAAATACCTTTTTGGCCGTATGCATCTTTCCTGCAAATCTGGGAATCAGCCCTACGGAGGCCAAAACCGTAAACACTCCGGCTGAAGAAAGCAGCCCAAAGGAAAAACCGCATATTGCCAGTATTGTCCACTTAAGTAGCGTCAATGTTTTTTCCCTCCCTGTCAGCCGTTTCAATCAAAGCCTTATTTACCTCCGATTCATAAACTCTCATTTCCACTTCAATAGGTGTCGGATCTTTGGTAATTCTTCGCCCACCGATATGATTAAAAAACACTACGATCCCTACTGCAAGCCCTATTGAATAAGATACCTCCAAAATGCTGCAGCCGTCGGAGGCATATCCCATTACCATTTCATAAACCATGGAAAAGATTTTATTGATACTGATATCATTATGAAAAGCCATAATTGTAAACCCTGTACCGAAAAAGCTGATGCAGGCTACAAAAATCAGCTTCATAAGCTGCACGGACCCCTTATGCTCCTTTACATCCACCTGTTCAATCAGTATGGCATTTTCCCCGATATTTTCAATGCTTACACCGGGACATTCCTTTTCTATCAGCTCTATTACCTTTAAAATATTAATAACCTGGCGCTTTTTTTCTCCTTCACGAAATTCATATACCTTAACCGCCTTCGCCCTGCTGCAAATATTTTTATCCCTGCAATAAAGGGAGGCAATGTCCTTCACACATACGTGTTCATCCATTACCTTCGCATTCTGCTCCGCCTTCAGATAAATTACTGCATCTGCCATACTGCCAGACTCCTTTCATTTTTATGGCTAGTATGACCCCTTCCTTCCTTTTCTATTCCTGTCTAATCTCCATTTACGGCATAACCGTAGCTCAAATCCAGTGTGAAGCTTAGAAGCTCTCTGCAAAACAGCCTTTGCTGTGAGCATTAGGATTTCTCTTCACACTAATCCAGCATAAACTGCATAATTACCGGGTCATGGTCGGAAAACTCATATCCCCAGTCCATATTACTGTAATAATTCACGATTACATTATCCGAAACAATAAAGCCATCCAGCGTAACCGTATACGTAGTTTCCTCATTATATGGTTCATTGGCATTCCGGCAGCTGTTGTGGGAAATATTTTCCTCATCCTTGGCTTCGTCGATTGCCATCCGGAAGCCCTCCGGCAGGCTTTCCCTCGGAAAAGGATATGCCCATTCAGGTGCATTTTCCTGAGCATCAGTTTTCAGATTATGATTAAAATCACCGCCGCAGATAACGTAATTGCCGTCCTTATAATCCGCCTCCATATCCTCATAAAGCATGGCAAGCTGTCCTTCTCTGATTTCATCACTGCTTCCATATGCCGACATGTGAATATTATAAAGGCACAGCATCTTTCCTCCTTCCAGGGGAATTCTGGAAATGGAATAGCATCTGTCCAAATCCACCAGCTTACTGAAAGACTCAGATATGGGCAGACTTCTTCTCATGGTATCCGTAATTTCCGCCTTGGAATATGTGACAATGCCGGCCTGATTAGCTCCATGAGGTTCCCATGGTGGGAAAAACAAAAACGGTGAGTCATAATTCTGTGCAAAATCATAATAATAGCCTTTTACAAACTGATTTAAAAGCTCCAGTTCATTGATGTGATAAGAGCGGGTACCGTCTATATCCACCTCCTGCAAAAACACAAAGTCAGGGCTTACATTATTGATAACCTCGCCCACTCCGCAGATAGCTGCGGTCAGGCTTTCTTCATCCTTAGCCCAGGATGACTTCCCTCCATCCATAAAAAAGCTGTACTCAGGACGGTAAGCCCCAAACCCGATATTATAGGTCATAATAAAATAAGGCCGGTTCGTGGAAAAAACCTTATCTTCATCAAAGTAGGAATTTTCCCCGTTTCGTATGACTTCAAGAGTCAATTTATCAGGAAGCCTGTAATAAGCTGCAAACACATACCCGGCATATGCTAAAAAAGCTATAACCAATATGATAATAATAATTATAATCCGCTTCAGTATCTTTTTCATTCTAATGCACTCCCGATTTTCATGATGCTTATACTATAGCATAATTTCACCGGCTGTGCCATCGTCTTCTTTTCTGAGGCCGCTTTTTTCAGCTTCCAGGCTGCAAGGCTGCTGTCCTTTACAATTTACAGCTCACCAGCTCCACCCCATGCGCAATACCCGGAATGCTCTGTCCTTCATTAAAGCTTGTTTTGCTGAGCAGCGCTCCTGTGGGCACAAAAAGCACTCTTTTCCACTTTCCTTCCTCCAGCTGCTTTAAAATATATGCCGAAAGAGTAATGGCGCTGCAGCCGCAGCCGGAACCGCCGGCATGAGCGTCCTGGCTTGAATCATATATCTCAATGCCGCAGTCCATATGCACCTTATCAATATCCATGCCCTTTTCTCTCATCATATCAAACAGCACCTTCTGCCCCACCTTTCCAAGATCCCCTGTGATAATCTTATCATAATCGGAAGGTTTTCTGCCGAAATCCACCAAATGCTGGTAAATTGTGCTGCACGCCGCCGGAGCCATACAGGCTCCCATATTCATGGAATCCTTTAACCCGAAATCCATAATCTTTCCTATGGTAAGACCGGTAATCATGGCCCTGTCCTTACTGCCCTTTTCACTGCTCACCACAAAGGCCCCGCTTCCCGTTACCGTCCATGTTGCGGAAAGCGGCCTTTGATTTCCATAACCCAAAGGAAAACGAAACTCCTTTTCCGCGCTGGCAAAATGACTGGATGTAACGCAGGCTGCATACTGCGCCATACCTCCTGCAATCATAATTGCTGCTGCCGATAAGGAAAGCCCGCAGGTGGAGCAGGCCCCGTACATGCCAAGCAGGGGAATCTGAAAGGAAGCCAGCCCGAAGCTGCTGGCGATTGACTGTCCCAGTAAATCTCCCGCAAACAAAAATCTGATATCCTCATTTTTAAGGCCTGCTTTTCCGATAGCAAGCTGCAAAGCCTCCTTTTGCAGCGTGCTTTCCGCATCTTCCCATGTATCACAGCCAAATTTATCATCCACGCCCACTACGTCAAACAAATCGCCAAAAGGTCCCTGACCTTCCTTTGTTCCCGCCACACTGGCGCTTGCCCGTATATAAACCGGTACCGGTATCTTGATACTCTGTTTACCCTGTTCAAAAATCGCACCGCTGCTACTGTCCATAAAAAAACCTCCAGATAAGAATACTTTTTTCCTTTAGTTTCCCTTATCCGGAGGTTTTTATTCATTTTAATTCATTTATTCATCTGCGCCGTGAGAAAGCAGAAACTGCTTCCATAAATCATTATAAACGCCAAGAAGATGAATCTGGTCAAAGGTGTAGTCCGCCGTCAGATTTCCCTCTTCGTCACATACCGCTTCATTAACATCAATATAAAATATCTGCCGGTTGTCTGCAAGTGTGGCAATAGCGTTATTCCTTGCATTAATATTGCTGTTATTAAAAATGGCATCCTCAGAATTTTTCTTTCCCGATACTCTCATAATTCCCTGAATAAAGATTTTGGCATCCGGTTCAAGCGCACGAAGGGTATCAACCACCTCTGTATATTTTGCCATGAAATCCTCTGTGGTTCCGCGCCCCAGCTCATTAATCCCCACCATAAGATAAATTTTGCCGTAATCCTTTGCATTTATAGCATCCTCAACGGTTCCCATTCCTGCAAACTCTTCTTCCATCACCTTATAAATCGTCAAAGAGGTTTCACACATAAAATCAGCATGCTCCGGCAAATCCGTATAATCCCTGAGTCCAACGGTTCTGGAATCTCCGATAAACAGAGCGTCATCAAAATAACTTTCATCCACCTGTGCAAATTCATAGGAGGCCGCCCTTATCACTCCCACATCTCCGTAAATATCCGCCGATATATGATTCAGATATTCTTCCTGCGTACTTTCCCGCAAAGGACCGGGCCGTTCCACAATTTCTTCTTCAGGAGCGGGCTCCGGAGTTGCTGCTGGAGCCTCCGTAGGCGATATTGTGGGCATAACCGCCGCTATTACTGTTTCAGTCTCTTCTGTATCCTGAATATTATCCGCACCCGTTTCCGTCTGCTTTTCTTCTTCTGTTTCCGGAAGCGCGGAGGCTTCCTGCACATCCCTTTCAAAAAGCTGCCAGGGATAAATATCATCATGGATTCCGGTAAAGACAACAGACAGAAGCGGCGCCTTCAGAGGCTGATACTCCTGACCTTGATATATATTATTTTTCCCGTATAATGCTGTCAGCGTAAGCAGCAGTCCCGTACTCAAAATCAATATAAAAAAGGGACTCCGTTTTATAAATTTCATTTGAAACACTTCTCCTTTCCAGGCTTCAAAAGCAGGCAGCTGTAAAATCCGCAGTCAGCTGCACCCCTAGAATTTTAAATACATAAAAGGATTTCCTGCACTGCTTGCCATAAAATAAACACAATACCAGAACATTGCCGTAAGCAGCAGAATAATCACAGGATTCTTCTTATGCTTTTCGTAAAAATGAAAGACTCCGGGAATACAAAATATAATTCCCACAAGGAACAGTCCCCCATAGCTTTGCGAATATTTAATAATATCCTGTGAGTTAACTGCAATCCCCGCGCCCCCAATGAAAGGAAACAGCCTTCCGAAATAAACGCCCAGCTGTTTTAAATCGGTAACGGCAAAGACCACCCAGCTCAACGGAATCAGCAAAATTACATACAGATTCCCGATAACAGGTATTTTGGACAGATACTTGCCATAAAATAATTTTTCCAGAATAATCAATATTCCCAGAATCATGCCCCACAGAATAAAGTTCACTCCGTTGCCGTGCCAGATTCCTGTAAGAATCCAGACTACCGCAAGATTTAAAACCATCCTGCCCTTTGCGCATTTGCTTCCTCCCATGGGAAAATACACATAATTCCGGAAAAATCTTCCTAAAGTCATGTGCCATCTTCTGTAAAATTCACCGATACTTCTTGATGCATAAGGATGGTCAAAGTTTTTAATAAAATCAAATCCCATCATTACAAGCAATCCCGAAGCCATAAGCGAATAACCCCAAAAATCAAAATAAAGCTGCAAAGAATACCCCACTGCTCCAAACCACGCAAGCGGCGTTGAAATGCTTTGAAAGCCTATCATCTGCAAATCATTCCATAAAATGGCGAGCCTGTCCGCCAAAAGCACCTTCATTCCCAGCCCGATCACAAAATACTTAAGCCCGTCTTCAAACTGTTCTAAGGAATAATTTCTTCCGCTGCCAAAGCCTCCTTCATTATAACGCATAATCGGTCCGGAAATGACCTGGGGAAACATGGTAAAATAAAGAGCTGTGGATTTCAAATCAGTTTCTTCCCATATATCCCCTTTTAATAAGTCAACCTGATAAGAAATCATTTTAAAGATATAAAAGCTAAGCCCAAGGGGCAGTAAGGAGCTGCTTACAAAAACGCTTAAAAGCTTAAAAACCGCCAGCACTGCCACATCCAGAACCACTGCACCTGCCATAAGCTTTTTTCTTTTTATTTTCTGCCATGCATGAAGCTTATAACCGTTTCCGTATTCCCTTACCTTCTTCCCGATAAAGTAATTAATCAGAGTAAGAATAATCAAAAGAAGCAAAAAAACAGGCTCCCCCACCGCATAAAAAACAAAACTGCCCGCCAGAAGAACTATATCTCTGTATTTAGCAGGCACTATATAATATATAATCAGAAACACCGGTAAAAACCGGAATATAAATTCCAAACCTGAAAAATTTATCATAAACTCATAACCTTCTTTTTCTTTTGCTCTGCATTTTTGCTCTGCATTTTTGCTCTGTATTTAAGATTCTACCATTCTCTACACAAATCTACAAGAAGCATTCTGAGTCAAAATCTTAAGAAAATGTTACTTCCAAAACATTGTCCTGAAATTTTAATATGAATAAATCACAGAAAATGTGGAAATATAATCCGTAAAAGCATTATGAATATCTATCGGAAAGGAAATGCATATGAATGACCAAAAATCTCCTGAGCAGATTTCGCTTGAAAAAGACTATGAGGAATATGTAAAAAAAATTACCCCGACCCACAATCTTTTTTTACAGATGCTGAAAGCTTTTATTACCGGCGGAATCATTTGCACCCTGGGACAGTTTTTACTTAATTTCGCCAAAAATAACCTTAACCTGGATAAAGATATGGCAGGGAGCTTCTGTTCTTTAATCCTTGTTCTTATCAGTGTGCTGTTAACCGGCTTTAATCTCTATGCTCCCATTGTAAAATTCGGCGGAGCCGGAGCCCTTGTTCCCATCACAGGCTTTGCAAATTCCGTAGCCTCACCTGCCATAGAATACAAAAAAGAAGGCCAGGTTTTCGGTATAGGCTGTAAAATCTTCACCATTGCCGGACCCGTTATTTTGTACGGCATTTTTACCAGCTGGGTACTGGGCCTTATATACTGGATACTAAAAGTAATGGGAGTGTTTTAGTCCACACTCCCAAATCCTGCTTTGTTACCTTATTTTTATTTATTCATCTTATATACAGGGTCCGCAGGATATCCGCCTTTTAACTTCTGCATTCCCCTCTGAATGGCATCTTTGGAATTCTTCCAGTCCGCATCCTTATTGCGGTAATCAAATTTTTCCACCAGCCAGTCCACATCCCCCTGAAGACGTGCCATATTCTTTTCCATTAATTCAAACACAGCAGGATAAAATTCCTTTTTCTCCTTATCATTCAGCCTTGTTTCGGAAGCCTCACATAAATCGCCGAAATGATGCAGGCAAAAACCCCTGCTGTTTTTTATCCGGTTTCTGAAATCCTCATCCTTTTTGTACATAAAAAAGAACGTATCCAAATATCTCTCATAGGTATCCGCAAAACGGCTGCAGATGTAACAGGAATTTTCCTTTTCCTCCACCCACATGGCTACCGGGTTCACACGCTGTGAATTTTTTTTTAATTTTCCCATCAGAGAGGACTTGGAAGGGGTAAAGCTTTTAAACTGCTCCGCCATTTCCCTGTTCATTCTCATATAATGGGTTTTTAAAATCCAGCCATTGCCAAGCGTATTTCCGTAATCAAACATCTTTTTAAAGTGCGCCCTGCAAAAACCTGCCTTGTCCGTGGCTTCCCTTACATCGCTTTCCATATAAGAAGAACCTGAACCTAATACAAAATCCAGCAAATCCTGTTCAACCTCCCTTTCAATATAGCAAAAGGGACATTCATCATTTGCATTCACTGCATCATTTAAGGGTATTGTATATAAAGTTTCTTTCATTTTCTGCTTCCTTTCCCTACACTTCCTGATAAGTCAATTTCTTTAACATGGCAAAATACTGCTTCACTTCTTCCCCGAATAAATCAGGCTGAAAAGCTTCGCTGTAAAACTGTTCCGATAAAAGCCCGTTTACGGTCAAATCTATCATTTTCGTAAGTCTTTCTATGTCCACATCTTTTTTAAATCCGCTCAAATCGGCGCGCCGCATAATCTGGTTATACTGATGCGGCAGCACCCCTCTCTTATCTTCCGTGGCCACTAACGCTTCGCTGACATTTTCCTTTTTGCTTTCATTTAAAAACTGAAGCATATAGGGATAGTTGTGCATTACCTGAATCTGTGCGGCGCGGACCTGCCACATTAAATCAAAATAATCTGTTTCCCCCTTGGCGACTCCCGTAGACAATTCCAGCATCATATACTTGACACTATAGTCATAAATGAAGCTGTACAGACCAAGCTTACTGATAAAATAATGAAACAGCAGCCCTTTACTGATTCCCGCTTCCCTGACAATATCGTCAGTGCTGGCATGTTCATAGCCATTCATTGCAAATATCTTCAGTGCGGCGTTAATCATTCTGTCCTGCTTTTCCTTTTTCAAGTCAAAAAATTTTTCGTTCATGCCTTCCCCCACTTCTTTCATTCTGCTAAACCCAGGATTGACCTTAGTAGTCGAAAATAAATATATCATATTTTTTTACTTGGTTCAATCGTCTTTAAAAAACTTGTAGGAAGCAAATTTTCCACCCCAATATCTGGTACCCATTTTGAATGTAAGAAACTGGTTATAAAAATTTAATTTTTCTTTTTGAGATATTCTCTTTTCATTTTTCCAAAATAGTATTAAGATATTATCAGGCAGTTAAAATTCTTAAGCGGTAGCTGCCCAATGATAAGTGTCCCGAAAGGAGTATTCATATGTCTAAAAGTTTTGGTAAGTTTTTACTTTTTACTGCTGTAGCCGGCGCCGCTGCCTATGGCGCTTATTCCTACTTACAGAAAAAAGAACAGACCGTTTCCCCAGCAGCCGGCGATGAAGCTGATGATGATTTTGATGATTTCAGCGAAGATTTGGATGAGGACTTAAGCTCTGAAAAAGACCGTTCTTATGTATCCTTAAATCTTGATAAAGCGGAAGCTATTGCCACGGAAGCCTTTCACAAGGCTAAAGAAGTGATAACCGATTCTGTTCAGCAGGTAAAAGAAACAGTAAAGTCGGTTGCTGATTCTCAGGGGTATCATGCCTCCTTTACTGATTTATCGAATACCTTAAAAAATAATAAAAGCTCTGATGCCGCAGATACCGGTTCCGCTTCTGAACCTGCGGAGGAAATAACTCCCGCCGGTGCTGATGCTTCTGCTGAAGCAGATAGCTCCAACGGAACTGACGTTTCCGCTGAAGCTGCCGTTTCTGCCGCAGAACCTGTTTCAGCTGCCGCAGCAGATGAACAGGTGGAAGAGTTTTTCGATGATGATGATTCTTCCGACATCAATCTGTAATTTCTGCCTGCATATTTTTATTATTATGGATTCAAAAGCCTGCCTTAATGATACTTTCACCATTAAAGCAGGCTTTTTATGCTCACTCTTCTAATGCAGATATTCCTTCCAGGCTTCTTTAAGAAGCCGTATTCCCTGATTGATTTCCTCCTGGGAAAGGGCTCCATATCCGAGTAATATGGTATTTTCATATTTTCCGTTTTCAAGGGGAACTCCCACCATGGCATCGGACAATCCGTAAATCCTTATTTTCTTCTCAGCCGCTGACCGGATTAAATCCTTCTCCGGTATTTTCCATTTACTGGTAAGAAGAACATGAAGACCTGCATTTTCTCCCGAAAGTATGAAATCTTTTTCCATGCCTTTCAGCTGCTCCAGCAAAAAATCATGTTTTTCCTTGTAAATTTTACGCATTTTATTCAGGTATCGTTCAAAATAACCGTCTTTTATGAATTCATTTAAAATCCGCTGGTCAATACGGGATACCGTAGAAGCATAAAATCCGCAGCTTTGGCGGTATTTTTCCATGAGAGGCCCTGGCAGCACCATATATCCCACACGAATGGCGGGAGCAATGGATTTTGAAAATGTACCGATATAAATTACTTTTCCGGTTCTGTCCGAAGCCTGCAGGGCAGGAATAGGCTTTCCCTTATAACGGAATTCACTGTCGTAATCATCTTCTATCAAATACCGGTCCTCCCCCTGCTCCGCCCATTTCAAAAGCTCCATTCGCCTTCCAATAGGCATTACCACTCCCGTAGGATACTGATGGGAGGGCATGATATACGCAACCCTGGCGTTTGACTGCTCCAAAGCCTTTACGCTGATTCCGCTTTTATCCATGGGAAGTGCTTTGATTTCATAGGCAAAGGACTGAAATACCCTGTAAGCCCGCTTATAGGTAGGATTTTCCATGGCTATGGGCACATGGCGCCCCAGTATTTTTTCAAGAAGCATCAGCAGATAATCATTTCCGGCGCCTATGATAATCTGCCCTGGTTCACAATTCACTCCCCTTGCAGAATGAAGATATCTGCAGATAGTCGCCCGAAGCTCATAATCTCCCCTTGCATCTCCAAGGGCAAACATCTCACTGTTGGCATCTACCAGTATTTCCCTGGTAATTCTTTTCCATGTAGAAAAGGGGAAATTTTTCATACTGATGGCATGAGGCGAAAAATCATATTCCATTTCAGATTCAATATCCTCGTTCATTTTCTCCTCATGAAAAAAATCCCCCTCCGCCGCTCTATTACCTGCGGATAATGAGGCTGGCTGCGACAGATTAATCAGTTCATCCATCCCGCATACGAAATATCCCCGACACGGCTTTGACTGAATATATCCCTCTGCCAGCAATTGACTATAGGCACTGTCCACCGTACTTCTTGCCACCTGAAGATATTCCGCTAAAGAACGCGTTGAGGGAAGCTTCTCATCCCTTTGAAGCTTCCCTGTTCTGATTTCATTCCTGATATATTCATAAATCTGCTGATACATGCATTTCCCCGTATCAGTTTTAAGTTCAATTGCTAAATCACTCATGATAAACCGGCATTTTTCTCCCTGATTTTTACAATCAGCTCTTCCTTAATATCTCTTGCTCTGTCCTTCATTCTGTTGGTTGCCGAAGGAGATACCAGAATATTGGATATCAGCCTGGAAGCAACTTCATACTGGCCAAATTCCATGGCAAGCACTGCAATCAGATATTCCAGCGTAGTTTCATCCATGCCGCATATGGGATAGCTTTCACTTTGTCTGGCGGCAATTAACCCTTCCAAGGCATTCTTTAAGAACTCCTTTTCCTGCTTTTTGATATCCTCCAGCTTTTTCTCATAGTCTTCCTCAGAAGGCTTAAGATTTTCACCCATGCTCCTTAAAAGCCAGCCCGCCTTTAAACAGACATATGCCTTTTCACTGGATTTGCCATGCTTTACAATTGTATTTACCAGACTTAACTTATATCTGCCAAGCGCCTCTTCATAGGTGTACACTTCTTTTCTATTATCCGAAGCCTGAAAATCCCTGGATATATTTTCTTTCACAGCCTTTATCTGCGACGAAGTAAGCCCTCCAAAATATCTCGTAAGCGTTGCATATCCGCAATGCGGACAGGCAACCACATCATACTTTAAAGGCTCTATATGTTCATACACAGGACGCAAATCCTTATCCGTACGAATCAGTCTTGCCTTGCTTGAGCGAAGGGTTCTTACTTTAAATCCTTTATAGCATACAGGACATTCATAGGATTTATCAAAAAGGAACTCTTCTTCCTTCACTGCGGCAGCTTCCTTTTCCGGCGTCTTCCCGTCCTCCGGTTCCGCCGCCTTTTCCTCTGCCGATTCATACAAATCCATATTTTCCAGTTTTTTCAGCCCAAGCTTTTCCAATCCAGATAACAATCCGGCCATAATTTATAATCCTGCCTTTCTTTATGCTTTGGGTAATACATAAGAACTCTTTAAAGAAACGATTCTGTTAAAGACAGGTTCTCCTTCCTTAGAATCCTTTGCATCCACACAAAAGTATCCCTGCCTTACAAACTGGAAGCTTTCATAAGCTTTTGCATTCTTCAGAGCAGGCTCCAGATAGCAATTTTTCAATACCGTCAGGGAATCAGGATTTAAATTCAGACTTCCATCCTCATTATATACGCCCTTTTCCTCATCAATGATATTTTCATATAATCTGACTTCCGCTTTTACGGCTTCTTTTGCAGGCACCCAGTGAATGGTTCCCTTCACCTTGCGTCCTGTAAATCCGCTGCCGCATTTTGTTTCAGGGTCATAAGTACAGTGCACCTCAGTAACATTGCCGTTTTCATCCTTTACGCAGCCTGTGCATGTAACAAAATATGCATTCATCAGGCGCACTTCATTTTCCGGGAACAAACGGAAATATTTTTTCGGCGGTTCCTCCATGAAATCCTCTCTGTCAATATACAATTCTCTTCCAAAGGGGATCTGCCTTGTACCCATTTCCTCATTTTCAAGGTTATTGGCAGCCTCAAGCATTTCTGTCTGCCCTTCCGGATAGTTGTCAATTATCAGCCTGACCGGGTCAAGCACTGCCATCATTCTGGGGCGCTTCAGCTTCAAATCCTCGCGGATACAATATTCAAGCATTGCATAATCCGCAGAAGAATTGCTCTTTGAAACACCGCAAAGCTCCACAAACATTTTAATGGATTCCGGTGTAAATCCTCTTCTTCGCAGCGCTGCAATGGAAACAAGTCTGGGGTCATCCCAGCCGTCTACAATGCCATCCTCAACCAGCTTCTTAATGTAACGCTTGCCCGTTACCACATTGGTAAGATACATTTTGGCAAACTCAATCTGCTTGGGCGGATGAGGATATTCCAGTTCTCTCACTACCCAGTCATATAAGGGCCTGTGGTCTTCAAATTCAAGAGTGCAGATGGAATGCGTAATTCCTTCAATGGCATCCTCTATGGGATGCGCAAAATCATACATGGGATAAATACACCATTTATCACCTGTATTGTGGTGCGTCATATGCGCCACACGGTAAATAATAGGATCCCGCATGTTGATATTAGGCGACGCCATATCAATTTTTGCACGCAGTGTCTTTTCACCGTCGGCAAATTCGCCGTTTTTCATTTTTTCAAACAAGTCCAGGTTTTCTTCCACGCTTCGCTCCCTGTTAGGGTCGTTTTTACCGGACTCTGTCAATGTTCCCCTGTACTCTCTCATTTCATCAGCGGTAAGGTCTGAAACATAAGCCTTGCCCTTTTTAATCAGCTTAACAGCGCTTTCATACATCTGATCAAAATAATCGGATGCAAAAAACAGCCTGTCCTCCCAGTCAGCTCCAAGCCACTGAATATCGGCTTTAATAGATTCAACAAACTCCGTTTTTTCTTTTGTGGGATTCGTATCATCAAAACGCATATTGAATTTACCGCCGTACTGTTTTGCAAGGCCGTAATTCAAAAGAATGCTTTTTGCATGTCCGATATGAAGATATCCGTTAGGCTCCGGCGGAAATCTGGTGTGCACCGTATCATATACGCCCTCTGCCAGATCCTTATCTATAATCTGTTCAATAAAATTTCTGGAAACTGTTTCTTTTTCTTCATTGTTTTCCGGAATTTCATTCACATTCTGTTCTTTTTCGCTCATAATGTTATCTGCCATATCCTTCACAATGTGAGGATGGCTTTACCTCCTGCAATTTCCATACAAATCATAGCACAATTTTTTATATTATTCCATTGGTTTCAGTACATTTTATAAAATACGCTTTCATTTTCTCATTAAAATAAGCTTCTGAAAGCACCTTTTTAAACTGTTCCTCATACTTTTCCCTTACAATAAAGCCGGCGGCTTTTTCCAGATGCCCGCCTCCTGAACCCATTCCTTCTGATAAAAACGAAGCCAGTTCATCAGCGCGAACCTCTTTTACGCAGCTTCGGACTGAAAATTTTATGCCGTCGCCAAGTTCATTATATACAACACAGGTTTTCAGTTCCTCCACCTGAATCATGAAATCACTGATTAATCCAAGAATATTAGGGTCACAGGGTCTTGCCTTCACTATGGCAAAATGATATTCATCATTATAAAAATGCTGCATCAGCGCCATTCCTGCAATTTCCAGTTCATTCAGGGAAAGGTTGGAATTTTTAAATAAATAAATCAATCCTTTATCATACGGAAGGGAATCTCTCATTTCCATATCCAAAGGATGATAAACCTCCGAAAGCTGATTGGTATCCGCAAACAGTCCATAATATAATGCAGTACTCAGATTAAGCTTTCCTTCAAAGGAATATCCTTCTTCTTTCATCATCTGCCAGACAAGCGTTGCACAGCTCCCTAAATCCGATTGGATTTCTGACATTTCCACATCAGAGATTTCCATCTGGTGATGGTCAATAATAGCTACCTTCTCCGCTGACAAATGTGTCACATTTCCCGCTCCATATTGACAATCCACCGTAATTAACAGGCCTTTTATGGGAATGTCGGTATCCTGCAGATAAATAACAGGTATATTCAGTTTATCGACCATTAAAGTCAAATTTGATTTTTGAATTCTATTTTTACCGGCGTATACCAGTCTTACATCTTTTCCCTTATCTTTAAAATAAGTATACAGCCCAAATCCTGATGCCAAAGCATCGGCATCAGGATTATCATGACATTGTATGGTAATTGGATTAAATTGTTCCAGCCGTGCCAGTTTCATCACTTTTTTCACCTTTAATTTCCCGGTTAACCTCCGGCGTGTACTTTTCCTCAAATTTTTCTCTTTGCAGGGGCTTATCAAAATAATAGCCCTGCACCAGGCTTACGCACATTTTGGAAAGAATCTCATATTGTCCCTTCGTTTCCACGCCTTCTACACAAAGATTTACGCCGATTGCTTCCGCCAGCTCAGCCACCATTCTGATAAAAGACTTCGCATAAACATCTTTCTCCAGATTCCGTATAAAGCTTTGATCCACTTTAATAACATCAAAGGGAAGCTCTCTGATATGATTCAGGGAAGAATATCCCGTTCCGAAATCGTCAAGCGCTATTCTCACTCCAAGCTTTTTAATCCTGGCAAGAATATCCTTCATTCTGTCCATATCGTTAATCGCCAGGCTTTCTGTTACCTCCAGCGTCAAATTACGGGGTGAAATACCTGTTTCCTGAATGGTTTCCCTTACAATATCCACAATGTCCGTCTGCAACAGTTGGATTACCGACAGATTCACATTAATTTTATAATCAGGATATCCATTATCATTCCAGTTTTTACAGAATTTACATGCCTCCTTCAGCACATAATTTCCAATAGGATTTATAAGCCCCAGATATTCTGCCAGCGGGATAAATTCCGAAGGCAGAATAAAGCCCAGCTCCGTACTGTTCCATCTGATTAATGCTTCCGCTCCCGTACAAGGGTGACCATCCTTCTGAATATCAATAATCGGTTGAAAATACACCTCAAATTCCTGAAATCCTTTAGCCGTGGCATCACGCATATTCTTTTCCATATCCAGACGCCTGAAGGATTTGGACCCGATTTCCTCCGAATATTTTGCAATTCTGTTTTTACCGCCTTTTTTCGCCTCATACATGGCAATATCCGCTTTTTTTATCAGCTCATGCACAGCCTCTCCACAATCAGGAAATTCAACAATTCCCATGCTCATGGTGCAATAATAATCCGCATCCTTCAAAAACCACGGCCTCATAAATATTTCTTTAATATCAGAAAGAACTCTGTCCAATTTATCATAACCGGAAGGCGGCACTATAATAATAAATTCATCCCCGCCCATCCGATAGCAGGTATTCTCAATTCCCCTGATTCTCTGGAAGCTATGGGAAATAGCCTTTAAAAGCAAATCGCCATACTGGTGCCCCAGTCCGTCATTTATATGCTTAAAATCGTCCAAATCCAAATAGAGTAAGGTGCCCTTACACCCGGTCTTTACTGCTTCATCCACATACTTCGCCAAATCCTTTTCACAGCACATACGGTTATATAATCCCGTCAGGAAATCCGTATGGGCCTGCTGCTCTATCTTTCTCTGATATATTTTCTTTTCCGTTTCATCATGCAATGCACATAAAAGAGCGGGATTTCCATCCACCCATTTTATTCTGGTATAATAAAGCTCATACCACTTTTCCCTGCTCTCCAAAAAAACTTCACAGCTGCCGCTCTCCGACTTAATTTCTTTTTCTATCAGACTGTGTATGCTTCTGTTCTTAAGCTCCTGCTCAAAGCTGTGCCTCATATTTCTGTTTGCAAATAAATCCGCTCCTGTTGCCAAATCCCTTACATAAACAGCGCTTCCTACATTGTCAAGAATGGTTTCAAGGGATGCATAGGAACCTGCCAGGGAATTTTTCTGTATTCTGCGGGCAAGAATACTCTGCAGAATCTTAACAGAATCGCTCAAAAACTTTATTTCCTCCACCTGCCAGCTTCTTTCCCTGCTCTCTTCCGCAAAACAGGCATACATATGGATACTTTCTCCAATCATCACCGGGAGCACAATAATCGACGCTATACCCAGCGCACTCATTTCATCCTTTTCTTCCGGACTTAAGGATGAACCTGCGGAAAGCACCAATGCCTTATCCGTATGTAAGAAAAACGGTCTTTCTTGAGCGGTATTTTTCTCATACGGCCATGCAATACCGCTATTGCACCAATGTGCAACGATATCCATATGTTCTTTATCTTTTAATATGCGGCAGACAAAAGCAGTGGTAATATTCAGGAAATTTCCCACTGTCTTCAGCATTCTGAGCATGATTCCTTCAACAGAATCATCACTTTCCAGAAGCTGCACAACCTCGGTCAGGGCTTCCGTTCTTTTTAATGTTATCCCCATCTCCTTTTCGGAATAACGGCTCCTTCTGCTTTCGGCCTCAGCGCTCAATACGGATATTTTATATTTTATAAGCTCTTCCGAAATATCACGCAGTACATCTACGGCACGATAAAATTCCTTTTCGGACAATGTGCTGTGAAATCCCATAAGCGGAGGATTAGAATAATCTTCTTCATCTAAAACATCAGAAAGCACACCACAAATCAGCCAGCCAAAAACCGGCTTTCCTTCTGCTTTAACTGCAATTACAGCCAGACGCAGATTGGGATATCCACTGGTTTCAATTGCCTGGTCTTCCAGTGTGCTTTCATATACTCTAAGCAGCATATCCTGCAGCTGCTCTCTATCCACTGTCTTTAAAACCCTTTGAATCTCATCCGGATTCCCTTCGAATTCGGTAACCGGTACTCCTCTGCCATCAACACAGCAGACAAAAATATTAGTCAATTCACAAAAATGCTTCTGCCACTTTTCCAGTTCTTTACCTTCAATCAATTTCTGAATCATGGAAGAATCTTCTGATGCAAAGATACTTTTCTCCAAACCACCCGATGCCACGCGTATCTCCTTCCCCATCCTTTATATATTACACAGAAACCCCAGTGCTCCCACTATTCTTCCCCAAACGACTTAGTCATTCTCTGGCGGCGTCCTCCGCACTGTACATTACTTCTGGAAGAATAGCGCTATCGCTATTCTTCCCCAAACGACTTAGTCATTCTCTGGCGGCGTCCTCCGCCGCCCTAGAATGACTTCGTTTGGTCTACTCATCCACACTATAATTCGGCGCTTCCTTGGTAATATGAATGTCATGGGGATGACTTTCCTTCAGGGAGGCAGCCGATATTTTTACAAATCGTCCTTTTTCCTTTAATTCTTCAATTGTACGCGTACCACAGTAACCCATACCGGAACGAAGACCTCCCATCAACTGGAACACGGTATCCTCTACTGTTCCCTTATATGCAACACGCCCTTCTACGCCTTCCGGCACCAATTTCTTGGCATTTTCCTGGAAGTAACGGTCCTTGCTTCCGTTTTCCATTGCGGCAATGGAACCCATTCCGCGGTATACTTTATATTTACGTCCCTGATATAATTCAAAGGTTCCGGGACTTTCATCGCAGCCTGCAAAAATGCTTCCCATCATGCAGACATTTCCGCCTGCGGCAATTGCCTTGGTCATATCTCCCGAATATTTAATACCGCCGTCTGCAATAATAGGGATACCATATTCTTTGGATACAGAATAAGCATCCATAATTGCGGAAATCTGAGGAACACCGATACCGGCTACAACACGTGTGGTACAAATGGAGCCGGGTCCGATACCTATTTTAACGGCATCCGCTCCTGCTTCAATTAAAGCTCTGGTTCCTTCGCCAGTTGCCACGTTACCTGCAATAACCTGTAAATCAGGATATTTCTCCTTAATCATATGAAGGCAGTTCAGTACATTCTGAGAATGTCCGTGGGCGCTGTCAAGTACAATTACATCTACCTTCGCATCCACAAGCGCCGCAACTCTGTCAAGCACATTGGCAGTAATGCCGACGCCGGCACCGCACAGCAGTCTTCCCTGGGCATCCTTGGCCGCAAGGGGATATTTAATTGTTTTTTCAATATCCTTAATGGTAATCAATCCGACCAGATTGTAGTTATCATCTACAATAGGAAGCTTTTCTTTTCTGGCTTTGGCAAGAATGCTCTTAGCCTCTTCAAGCGTAATACCTTCTCTCGCTGTAATCAGCTCCTGAGAAGTCATGGATTCTTTTATCTTTTTGGAAAAATCTGTTTCGAATTTAAGGTCTCTATTGGTAATGATACCTACAAGCTTACGGCCTTCTGTAATAGGTACGCCGGAAATCTTAAACTTGGCCATCAGCCTTTCTGCATCTGCCAGAGTATGTTCCGGGGTTAATGAAAAGGGATCCGTAATGACACCATTCTCAGAACGTTTTACTTTGTCTACCTCTTCTGCCTGAGCCTCAATAGACATATTCTTATGGATGATACCGATACCACCCTGTCTGGCCATGGCAATCGCCATGCTGTGTTCTGTTACTGTGTCCATTCCGGCACTCATCATGGGAATGTTCAGCTTAATTTTCTTTGTTAACCATGTTGTCAAATCCACTTCGTTAGGAATCACATTAGAATAGGATGGCACTAAAAGTACATCATCAAAGGTAATTCCTTCACCAATTATCTGACCCATCTTCTCTCCTCCTGTATTCTTTTATAATAAATTAATCACTTCCTAATCCTTAAACACCTTACGTGGAGCCACCATCTGCATGGCCTTAATCATTTCCTCATTCGGTTCAAAAATAACCTTCTGCCGCCCGTCATAATAAAAAAGGAATCGGCGGTCCGGCTGATTTTCCACGCCGGAGCTGTAATCCACTTCCTTATCACTCCTGTTTCTGTAGTTATCAAGATGCCATGATTTTACGGGCGCTACAATTTCCATTTTATCAAGTTCAAAAACAGCAACTCTTTTTCTTCTGCTCTTTGCCATAACCTTATCAACGGTAAGTTCCTTGTCCACATATAAATACTCATATTCCAAATCGGAATTCAGATAAACAAAATATGCCGCAACAGCCATTACAATTCCAATCAGAAGTGCGGGCAGAAATACAAACCCCACTACAATAAAACAAACTGCCAGCATAATGGTCAATATCTTCAGAAAAGCCATATATGCAGGGGTCTTCTTTTTAACCATCCATTCTACGTATGTTTCATTCATATTAATACCGTACCTTTCTATTATGCCGGATTATAAACCTGCTTCTGCTTTTTTAGCAGGAGCGGCCCTGGCAAATGTATAATAATATAATGATATTATATTTTTCCTAAACTTTCAAGAGATATAAACGTTTTCAAATCAGGAAACAGTTCAGCCATACCATTCATAAGTTGGCGGAATGTACATTTTTACCCCAAAATATAAGCATACACCGCCAACTTATTTCATGTCAGGCGTCCGCCCTATAGAAGCAATTGTGCAATATGATCTTAGAGAGCAAGCTCTCACGGTCATATTGTACAATTGCTTCTGCATGGCAGAACTGTTCCAAATTAGATTTTAATTTATAAAATTTTAACTGAAATTTAATGGATAGTCCATTCTATTTCGTTGACAGCTATTTTTTATAAAGTTATGATAGTAATGAATGTTTTAATATACGATTCAAAGGAAAGCAAGTATTTTAAAGAAGGAATATTTTATTATGTTTAATAAGGGATGGCAGCCCGACCAGTATAAGGGCGTACAGGATGAAATCAAACAACAGCATATGAAAACCAAAGACATGAGTTTTAAAGAAAGGCTGGGCTATTTCTGGTATTATTATAAGATACACACCATTGCAGCTATTATCATTATCGCTTTAGTTTCCATTTTTATTCATGACATGGTTACCGCCAAGGATACTTCCTTTTACGGTATCATGCTGAATGCTTATGCCCTTGAAGGAAACGCCCTGGAAGCTTCTTTTTCCGAATATGCCGGGCTTGATACCGAAAATTACGAATGCTTTATAGACACCTCCACGGTTTTATCCTATCAATCCCAGACAGGATATGATTATTCGACTTTCCAAAAGCTGGCCGCCATGATGCAGACCAAGGAATTGGATGCCGTAGTTGCAGACGGACAGGTTTTTTACAGTTTTTCCTTTAACGGCATGTTTATGAATCTGGAAGAGCTTTTAAGCCCGGAAGAGCTTGACAGATATAAATCAGAAAACAGAGTTTATTATATTGATTATGCGGAAGTCAGAAGATCCGAAGAACTGGATGAAAATGACCCTGCGGTTCTTGCCGACTCTGAAGCTCACAGAGCATCCTCCACAGAAGATATGGCTGCCGAGGCAAATGCCCACAGATATCCTGAAACCATGGAAGAACCGATACCGGTAGGTATTTTTGTTGATGAATCGCCTCTTGCAGTAAGAACCAATATTTATACTCCTCTTGTACCTGTTTACGGCGTACCTGTTACCACGCAGCGGGCAGAAACAGCAAAAAAATATCTGGACTATATGTGGGAGGAAAATATTCCGTTTGAGGATATGATTACCGCATATTAGCAAAGGAAATATTACGTATCAATCAGCTTATTTCATGATAAAAACGGCAGCTTTGGATAAAATTCCGCATCTGCCGTCTTTAATTCATGACAATAGAAAGTTCGCAAAGCGTGCTTTCTATTGTTCATCATAACAGAAAAGCTTTCTAAATCTGCGCCAGTACAAAGATATCATAAACGGCTTTAATGGCCGCTTCAAAATCCGCATTGGCAACACCGATAATAATATTTAACTCACTGGAACCCTGGTCAATCATCTTCACATTGACATTTGCATGAGCAAGTGCCGAAAAAATACGTCCTGCAGTTCCCCTTGTGGACTTCATGCCCCGTCCCACAACCGCAATCAAAGCAAGGTCTGCTTCAATGTCTATGGAATCCGGATCTGCCAGCCTGTGAATAGCTGATACCACCTTCTGTTCCTTATCGATAAACTCGTCCTGATGGACAAATACTGTCATAGTATCAATTCCTGACGGCACATGCTCAAAGGAAATGCCGTAATCCTCAAATGCCTGCAAAACCTTTCTTCCAAATCCGATTTCCGAATTCATCAGGGCCTTTTCAATATTAACGGAGCAGAAGCCTTTTTTACCGGCAATACCGGTAATGACATATTTAGACTTCTGGCAGGTGCTTTCCACAATCCAGGTGCCTTTATCTTCCGGCTTATTTGTATTGCGGATATTAATCGGAATTCCCTCCCTCCTTACCGGGAAGATGGCATCCTCATGAAACACGCCTGCACCCATATAGGAAAGTTCCCTGAGTTCCCTGTAAGTAATCGTTTCAATTGCTTCGGGGTTTTCAATAATTCTGGGGTCTGCAATCAAAAAGCCTGATACATCCGTCCAGTTCTCATAAACATCGGCCTTTACCGCCCTTGCCACAATCGAACCGGTAACATCTGAACCGCCTCGTGAAAAGGTCTTAACCCTTCCATCGGCATATGCCCCGTAGAATCCGGGAACCACCGCACGCTCCAGCCCGGCAAGGCGTTCACTTAATATCCGGTTTGTAACCTCGGAATCAAATTCACCGTTGTCATTAAAACGGATTACTTCGGCAGAATCTATAAATTCATATCCAAGATATGCTGCCATGATAATACCGTTTAAATATTCTCCTCTGGAAGCGGCATAATTTTCTCCTGTCTTTTCCTTAAAATTCTTTTCGATTGTTTTGAACTCATCCTTTAAGGAAAGTTCCATGGAAAGTCCGTCAATGATTTCCTGATAACGCACCTCAATATCAGCAAGCTCTTTCTTAAAGTCCTTTCCGGCTTCTGCCAGATGATAGCAGTCATAAAGCATATCGGTTACTTTCGTATCACCGGAAAATCTTTTTCCGGGGGCAGAAGGCACCACATACCTTCTTTCCTT
This sequence comes from uncultured Lachnospiraceae bacterium, assembly GCA_964507235.1. Lineage (GTDB taxonomy): Bacteria > Bacillota > Clostridia > Lachnospirales > Lachnospiraceae > Suilimivivens. Next base: position 3,112 of record CAZDPE010000030.1, on the reverse strand, counting down.
ATCCGCATGAATGATTTCTGCCACTTTCTTAAACTGCTGTGCGCTTGCCAAAGAGCTTCCGCCAAACTTCACTACTTTTTTCATAACTTCCTCCATATATTATTATTTAATAGAAAAAATAATATTATTCTTATCCCTGTGCGGCAGCTATTTCTGCAATAACTTATCTATTATTGTATGCCCTTTGGCAACAAAATTACCACTTTCTTTCGCTTCTCTTTCATTATAATTCCAGGTATGCTTCTGTAAATCACTGCTGTCATAAATCAGATACGGTACGCTGTCAGAGGTATGGGTTCTGACACGGATGGGCGTAGGATGGTCAGGCATAACAAGCAGCCTGTAATCTGTATTCTCAGCGTCAAGAGCCTCTGTTAAAGGCCCAATCACTCTTTTATCAAGATATTCAATGGCTTTTACTTTTTTCTCCACGCTTCCCTGGTGTCCCATTTCATCAGGAGCCTCCACATGAATATATACAAAATCGTAGTCACCCCATAAAGCATCAAGGGCTGCCTGCGTTTTCCCTTCATAGTTCGTATTCAGGCCGCCGTTGGCGCCCTCTACTTTTGCCACTCCCATGCCGGCGCCTACTGCAATTCCTTTCAGCAAATCAACGGCAGATACCATCATGCCCTTCACGCCGTTCTTTTCCTCAAAGGAAGAAAGAGCCGGCTTCGTTCCTGCTCCCCAGAACCAGCAGCAGTTAGCAGGATTCAGCCCTTTTTTCTTCCGCTCTATATTAAGAGGATGATCCTTTAAAATTTCATAACTTTTCTTCATCATATAAAGCAGGTTTTCATCTGTCGGAAGATACTGTCCTATCACCTGTGTAAGCACATCATGCGGCTGTGAAAGTTCAATCACCTGTCCATGATTCCAGATAAGGCAATGACGATAGCTTGTTCCCACATAAAACTGATAGGTTTCATTTTGCAGCTCCTTTTTTACGGCTTCCAAAAGCACCGCACAATCCTCTGTACTGATTTCCCCTGAACTGTGGTCAATAATAATCTGCTCTTCAAAGGGCACGTCATTTTCTGAAATCGTTACAATATTGCACCTGAGGGCAATATCCGTATCCTTCATGGGAACCCCGATGCTCAGTGCTTCCAGAGGGGAACGGCCTGAATAATAAAGCTTAGGGTCATATCCCAGTACGGAAAGATTGGCCGTATCGGACCCGGGCTTCATTCCTTCCGGAATTGTATGTACCATCCCTATCTCTGACAGCTTGCTTAATCTGTCAAGTGCAGGAGTATCCGCATATTCAATCGGTGTCTTGCCTTCCAAAGCTTCAATAGGCTCATCAGCCATACCGTCGCCTAACACTACTATAAATTTTTTATCGCTCATCATCCTTAACCCTCTATTCTGATACGGCTGATAATTCCAACAGCTTCAGCCTTTTTATTAAACTCTTTTTCTGTCATTACATCCGTTACAAAGGCAAATTCGCCGGGAACATCCGCTTCTACCACCCTGACGCTTTCAAATACGGCAATAGCTTCTTTTTCTTTTTCGGCGGATACTCTTACGAAAAAGCTTCTGCTGGCTTCATCAATGCCTGTAAGCGTTACATCTTCCGCATCCCAGAAGCACATAATCACCTTGCCGATATGCCTTGCACAATCCACCACATCGGAAACCACCGCACTGGCAGTAGGAAGCTTGCCCGCCCCTCTTCCATAATACATGGAGTCACCCAGCATATTGCCGTGTACACATACAGCATTAAATACGTCATTAACCATATATAACGGATGGTTTTTGCTAATCATAAAGGGTGCCACCATGGCATAGAAATTACCGTCTTCTTCCTTGCTCTGGGCAAGAAGCTTAATGGTCTTTCCCATTGCATGTGCATAGATAAAGTCGGTTGCCGTCACCTTGGTGATTCCTTCCGTATACACATCTTCATACTTTACATTCTTTCCACTCATCAGGGAAGAAAGAATTGCAATTTTACGGCAGGCATCATAGCCCTCCACATCAGCCTCAGGATTTTTTTCCGCATATCCTTTTTCCTGGGCTTCCTTAAGAACATCTTCAAAATCAGCGCCTTCTTTTTCCATTTTGGATAAAATATAATTGGTTGTTCCGTTTAGAATTCCCGTAATCGCATCAATTTTTTCTGCAGTCAGGGAATAATTCAGGGGACGAATTATCGGAATACCACCGCCTACACTGGCTTCAAACAAATAGTTGCACTTATTCTCATGCGCTATCTGAATCAGCTCCGGTCCATGGGCTGCCACCAGCTCCTTATTGGAAGTGCATACACTTTTACCGGAAAGCAGCGCACGCTTTGTAAAATCATATGCAGGCTTAAGTCCTCCCATGGTTTCACAGATTATTTTTACCTCCGGATCATCCAGAATCTGATCAACATCATGCACTACTTTATTTTCATAAGGGTCGCCCGGAAAATCCCGAAGGTCCAAAATATATTTAATATTCAATTCTTCTCCGGATTTTTTATTAATTTCCTCTTTATTCTTCTCAATTACTTCCACAACACCGCTTCCCACTGTGCCGTATCCTAAAACTGCTACCTGAATCATTTTTTCTCCTCCTGCTTTCTTTATTCCTTAGCCAATATTTTTACATTCCTGACACCCTTGTGCTTCTCCATTGTTTCCAGCATTTCGGATACATCCCCGGTTGTTGGAAGCACCTGGACACTCAGGCTCAAAGAGGCCACTCCGCTGATGGGAATACTTTGATGAATCGTCAGTATGTTTGCACCAAACTCCGCTATAATCTTAAGAACATCGGACAAAAGCCCCGGCTCATCCTCCATTTGAAAGGTAAAGGTTATGGTTGTTCCCTGAGAGTGCTCATGAAATTCAAAAATATCTTCTTTATATTTATAAAAGGAACTGCGGCTGATGCCCACCCGGTCAGCAGCTTCATTGATTGTATGCACTTTTCCCGAATCAAGAAGCTTCTTGGCCTCTACCACCTTAAGGAGTACCTCCGGCACTGCCTGTTCCTTTACCACATAATACCGCTTTCCCATAAGATACCTCAAAATACGGAACGATGCCCTGCTTTGCACGTCATCTTATCCGACGGAACGATGCCCTGCTTCGCACGTCATCTTATCCGA
>CAZDPE010000029.1:15339-25586 GCA_964507235.1 uncultured Lachnospiraceae bacterium | reverse complement strand
TGCCTCTTCCTCCTTACATTACCCATAAGCTTCAGGATAAGAACCGTTATCAGACCGTCTATGCCAAATATGACGGTTCTGCGGCGGCTCCGACAGCAGGGCTTCATTTTACAAAGGAGCTGCTTGACAGGATAGAAAAAAAGGGAATAAAGCTTGCTTATGTAACCCTGCATGTGGGACTTGGGACCTTCCGGCCTGTTAAAGCGGAAAATGTGCTGGAGCATCATATGCATTCGGAATATTATCAGATTTCACAGGAAGCGGCGGATGTGATTAATGAAACAAAGAAAAGCGGCGGACGTGTAATTTGTGTCGGCACTACCAGCTGCCGTACGGTGGAAAGCGCCTCAGACGAAAACGGATTTCTTGAAGAGTGCTGCGGAAATACGGAAATTTTTATTTATCCCGGATATCAGTTTAAAGTACTTGATTGTCTGATTACCAATTTTCATCTGCCGGAGTCCACGCTTGTAATGCTTGTTTCGGCTCTGGCAGGAAGGGAGCATGTGCTGAATGCTTATGAAGAAGCAATTAAGGAAAAATATCGTTTTTTCTCCTTTGGAGATGCCTGTTTTTTTACAGACTGTTTTTCAAAAAATATTAAGTAATACCATAAGCATGCCTTATGGTATTTTTAAGATTGGCGGATTATGCAAAAAAATACAAAGAAAATAATTACTGTGTCTGCGCTTATTTTACTTGCGGGAATCTATGTCATGATATTCCGGTTTTCTGCAGATGACGGGGAGAGATCTTCAGCTGTCAGCATGAAAGTTACGGAATTTATTATGAATATATATTATAAGCTGTTTGTGGGAGAAAACAGCGCGGAAGTGATTTATGCGGCGGCGGACGAGGCGGAGGACATCGTCAGGAAATTCGCTCATTTCACGGAATATATGGCAGTGGGATTTTTGTCATACGCAATAGTGGTTATGTGGATAAAGAATTTTAAAGCGGGCTTTGGGCTTGTGCTGCTGCAGCTTTTTATTTCAGCTGGCGCAGATGAATTTCATCAATATTTTGTGCCGGGAAGATATGCGTCTGTAAAGGATGTGTTTATTGATGTTTCCGGCGGCGTAATGGGAATGATAATAATACTTTGTGCGAAAGGAATCAAAAGAGGATGGGGACGTATTCGGGAACGAGAATCAAGAACCTGTTTTTAAGGCAGAGTTACATGGAAGCGTGGAAAGATTATGAAACGGCAGTCAGAAAAGGTATGGGATGGGATTATGTCATATTAACTGCTTCCAATGAAGCCCAGGCTTTAAGCTACCGGCTTGAAATATCTTACCGGCTTGAAAAGAAAATGCTGCCGGAGCATTGTAAATATGTGGTGCTGCCGGACCCGGAAGGGAAAAGAGTAGGTTCGGGAGGGGCAACCTTTAATGTACTGAAATATCTGGCCCAGGAGAATGGAGGAGAAACTGCAGACTGTTTTGCCGGTAAAAAGGTGCTGGTAATTCATTCGGGAGGCGACAGTAAGCGTGTGCCCCAATACAGTGTATGCGGAAAGCTTTTTTCACCGGTGCCAAGGCAGCTGCCGGGCGGAGAGCCGTCCACTCTTTTTGATGAATTTATGATTGTCATGTCTGCAGTAGCGGAAAGGATTCGGGATGGCATGCTGGTATTATCAGGTGATGTGCTGCTTTTGTTTAATTCTCTGCAGCTTGATTTTCAGTTTAAAGGCGCGGCGGCCATTTCCATTAAAGAGCACGTAAGTACCGGGAAGGAACACGGCGTTTTTCTGCGGGGAGAGGACGGAATGGTGGAGCTCTTTCTGCATAAGCAGTCGGAAGAACAGCTTCGCAGCCTGGGAGCAGTGAACGGGCAGGGGAATGTGGATTTGGATACAGGAGCCGTCTTGTTTGACTGCGATTTATTAAGTGCGCTGCTTTCATTAATCAGTACCAATGGAAAAATAGATAATGCTAAATATGACAGATTTGTAAATGAAAGAGCCAGAATCAGCTTTTACGGTGATTTTCTTTATCCTCTTGCCAAAAAGTCAACGCTTAAGGATTTTTATAAGCAGGCGCCGGAAGGAAGCTTTTGCGAAGAACTGACAAAATGCCGGAAAGAAATATGGGAAGCTTTATCAGGCTTTACCATGAAGGTAATCTGTCTATCGCCTGCGGAGTTTATTCATTTTGGAACAACCAGGGAGCTTTTGCATCTTGTTACGGACAAAATTGCAGATTATGAATTCCTGGACTGGCAAAGCTGTATTTGTTCCAATGTGGAGCAGAAAAGATTTGCTTCCCGCAACAGCTTTGTGTGCAGGGAAGAAAATATTGAAGCGGGCTGTTATCTGGAGGACAGTTATGTGGGACCTGATGCAAAGGTAAAAGAAGGAACCGTATTGTCCCAGGTGGAAATTGATCATATTACTATACCGGAAGGAATCGTTGTGCATTGTGTAAAGCAAATGGACGGACGGTTTGTGGCAAGGATATATGGGGTTGATGATAATCCCAAGGGAACTTATGAGGGGAATACAGCTTTTTTGGGCGGCTGGCTTAAGGATGTGCTGGACTATTATCAGGTACAGCCTGAAGATATCTGGAAAGATAAAGAGCATTATCTGTGGTTTGCTGACCTGTATCCTGTATGTGCAGACAGACATAAAGCAGTGGAAGACTCTTTGTTTTTGGTTAAAATGGCAAGAGGAGAGGCTGATAAGAGGGAGATAGAAGACTGGCTCAGCCTGGAAAGAACCAGCTTGTTTGACAGCTTCAATCAGGCGGATATTAAGGCAGTGCTGCCCTATAAAACTGAACTTAGAAATAAAATCCTGACCGATGTATTTGTACAAAAACTGACTGCCGGAGTGTATTATAAGGATGCATTGCAGATTTTCGGAAATGAGATACCTGAAAAAGCGTCTGAACGTCTGGTGAGTATGGCTCAAAAGAGCGATTATAAGACTGCCATGCGTATTTATTACGCACTCGGCATGGAAAGCGAATGCTTCGGCACTATAAGAAAACAGGTCTTTGAAAGTGCGCTGACAAACAGAAGAGAAGAAGAAAAACTGAAGATAGTGGAAAATGAGGTTCTTGTTTCTCTGCCTTTAAGGGTAAACTGGGGAGGAGGGTGGACTGATACCCCTCCGTATTGTAATGAGCAGGGAGGGGTTGTTTTAAATGCAGCGATTAAGCTGAATGGAATTTTGCCGGTGCAGGTTACAGTGCGAAAACTGAATAAATTGGAAATCCAATTTGAAAGCGCTGATTTGGACGTAAGGACAACTGTGTATAGTAACGATGAAATCAGGGACTGTATGAATCCGTATGATTATTTTGCACTGCATAAGGCGGCGCTTTTGGCCTGCGGCATTATTCCATATGAAAAGAAAAAGGATGAACCGGATTTAAGGGAACGGCTTGAGGAGCTTGGAGGCGGTATTTATCTTTCTACCAAGGTGGTTGGTGTGCCGAAAGGCTCGGGACTGGGAACGAGCAGTATTCTTGCAGGTGCCTGCGCAAAGGCGCTTCTTGCGTTTACCGGCTGCAATGTAACGGAAAGCGCGCTTTTTGATATTGTGCTGTGCATGGAGCAGATTATGAGTACCGGAGGAGGCTGGCAGGATCAGGTGGGCGGCATGACCAGGGGAATTAAAATGATTACCAGTAAGCCCGGCGTCCGGCAGATTCTTCATCTGGATTATATTACCGTACCAGAGGAGGCAAAAAAGGAATTGAATGAAAGATTTGCCATTGTCTATACCGGACAGAGAAGACTTGCAAGAAATCTGCTTCGAGAAGTAGTGGGAAATTATATCGGCGGCAGAAAAGCTTCTGTGGAAGCGCTGGCGGCAATGAAGGATACGGCATTATTGATGCAGAGGGCACTGGAAAAGGGAGATATCGATGAACTGGCGGAATTGTTCAACCGACACTTTGATTTGTCCCTGCAGTTGGATGAAGGAGCAACGAATTTATGCATTGACCAGATTTTTATGGTAATGGAGGATTTGATTGACGGCAAATTTATTGCCGGCGCCGGAGGAGGCGGTTTTTTGCAGATTATCATGAAAAAGGGAGTGACGAAGGAGCAGATAAACAGGCGCCTTAATGAAGTGTTTCAGGGGACAGGCGCCGCTATCTGGGATAGTGAACTCCTCTTTTAAGCCTTCTCATGTATAATGTATCCTTTGGGAGCGAGAATGTTTTTGGCCGCTTCAATGCTTTCGGAATTATAAAATTCAATTCCGAGAGCACCGCAGGCCTGCTCTCTGTTATGGATAATGCCGATATTTTTAATGCTGATATTATTATGTGCGAGAATAGTGGCAATGGCAGCAAGAGTGCCCGGTTCGTCGGCAATTTCAATGCTGACGGAATAGGATTTCTTAATGGGGCCTCTTGAGGCGTCAATAAAGGAATCGCGATAGCGTCTTGCATCATCAAAAAATTCATAAATATCCGTTTCTTTGCGCTGTCTTATTTTTTCACGGATAGTTTTAAGGGATTCAATGTAAGTTTCAAGGAGTGCATCAATATTTTCCGTATTGGTCATACAGATTTGCTGCCACATGGCGGGAGAGGAAGAAGCAATCCGTGTAATATCCTTAAAACCTCCGGCTGCAATCATTTTCATAATACCTTCAGGAGAATCAGAGTCCTTAATGAGATTGACCAGAGAAGCTGCAATCACATGAGGAAGATGGCTGATGGCGGCCGTTACAAAATCGTGCTGCTCATAGGAAATAACAAGGGGGATTGCACCCAGAGATGCCACCAGCTCCCGGTACGCAGTAATCTTTTCCTGTGGGACTTCCAGTGTGGGAGTAAGAATATAATAAGCATTCTCAAGCAGAAGCGCTTTGGAATTTGCATAGCCGGTGCGCTCGCTGCCTGCCATGGGATGTCCTCCTATAAACTGTTTACTTAAGTGAAGCGCTTCAATATGTTTGTGAATATCTGTTTTTACACTGCCCACATCCGTTAAAAGGCAATCGGGGGAAAGAAACTGTTTTAGCCTTAACAGATTTTCATCATTGAAGGACACCGGAGCGCATAAGAAAATATAGTCGCATTTCTCAAAAGTACTGTTTATTTCGGGAAGGGCGGTATTTAATACGCCTTCGCTGACAGCCAGTCCGGTAGCGTTTGGTTCAATATCATATCCGATTAATTCGCAGTCGGGACAGAACTGGCGGAGCGCTCTGGCAATGGAACCGCCTATTAGCCCAAGTCCGATAAAGCCGCAGGTTAAATTCTTGGTTTTCATAGCAAAATCCTCTCTGAAAAGAATGGTTAAATAATATTTTAATCCCTTCAAAAATATAACACTTTAACGTGTGAAAGTCAATATAAGCGTTTGTGAAAGATAAAAGGAGCAGTCGCGTACAGAATGTATTTATATTTTTGCACGATAACAATACAGCAAAAATATGTGTATAGTGTATGATTTTACTTGTAAAAGATTTAGAAATTTAGTAAAATATACTCATGGGTTTTCTGGTGAAGATATAAAAATTGCTGAATAAATTGGCAAAATGCCCAAATAACATATAAATTGGAGGAACCTATATGAATATTTACACAACTGACAAGATTAGAAACGTTGTTTTGCTGGGACATGGCGGCTGCGGCAAAACCAGTCTGGCAGAAGCAATGGCATATTTATCAGGTATTACATCACGGCTTGGTAAAGTGGAAGATGGAAATACAGTCAGTGACTTCAGCAAGGAAGAACAGAAACGTAAGATATCTATCAGTTCTTCCGTTATTCCCATTGAATGGGCAGGCTATAAGATAAATATTATTGATTCACCCGGTTTTTTTGATTTTGCAGGAGAAGTGGAAGAGGCAATCAGTGCAGCAGGAGCGGCTGTTATTGTAGTTAACGGTAAGTCCGGCGTGGAGGTCGGGACGCAGAAGGCGTGGGAATTATGTGAAAAATATAAATTACCCCGTATGATTTATGTAAGCAATATGGATGTTGATAATGCGTCCTTCCGTCAGGTTGTGGAAGATATGACGGCTATGTTTGGAAAGAAAATGGCGCCTTTCCATCTTCCGATTCGTGAAAATGAAAAATTTGTGGGATATGTTAATGTAATTACGGAAACCGGAAACAGATGGCAGGGGAAGGAAGTTGTGGAATGTGAAGTTCCTGAATACAATAAGTCTAATCTGCAGATATGCCGTGATACTTTAATGGAGTCAGTTGCCGAAACCAGTGAAGAAATGATGGAACGTTATTTCGGAGGCGAAACCTTTTCAGAGGCGGAAATCAGAGCGGCGCTCCGCATCAACGTATGTGACGGCAGCATTGTTCCGATGACAATGGGTTCCAATGTTCTCTGTCAGGGTATGTATACGCTGCTTGACGATATTATAAAGTATTTCCCAAGTCCTGAAAACAGGGAAGTGGCGGGGATTAACATGAAGACCAATGAGATTTACCATGCGGATTATGATTTTTCCAAAGCAAAATCTGCTTATATCTGGAAAACCATCGTGGATCCATTTATCGGAAAATATTCGTTGATAAAGGTGAATTCAGGCGTTCTTAAAGCAGATGATTTGATTTATAACGTGGATAAAGATATTGAAGAGAAAATCAGCAAGTTGTACGTAATGCAGGGAAGTAAAGCCATAGAGGTGAAGGAGCTCCATGCAGGTGATATCGGCGCCCTTGCAAAGCTGACAGCAGCAAGGACAGGCAACAGTCTTTCCACAAAAGCAACTACCATTAAATATGGTAAATGGGAAATGCCGAAGCCTTATACATATATGAGATATAAGCCTAAGAATAAAGGTGATGTGGATAAAATTTCACAGGCTCTTCAGAAAATTTCGCATGAAGATTTAACAATGCAGTATGTGAATGACTCTGAAAACAGACAGATGCTTTTGTATGGCATGGGCGATTTGCATTTAGAGGTAATTGCCAGCAAGCTTCTTAATGAATATAAGGTTGAAATTGAATTAAGCCAGCCTAAGGTGGCTTTCAGGGAAACAATTAAGAAGAACTCTGATGTGGAATATAAGTATAAAAAGCAGTCCGGCGGACACGGGCAGTACGGACATGTTAAAATGAGGTTTGAACCTTCAGGAAACCTTGAGGAATCATATGAATTTGAACAGGAAGTAGTAGGCGGCGCAGTGCCTAAGAATTATTTTCCTGCTGTAGAAAAGGGAATTCAGGAATCCGTGCTGAAGGGACCTTTGGCAGCTTATCCGGTAGTGGGCGTAAAGGCTGTTCTTTATGATGGTTCTTATCACCCTGTGGATTCTTCGGAAATGGCATTTAAGACTGCTGCTGTTCAGGCATTTAAGAAAGGTTTTATGGAAGCGCATCCGGTTCTTTTGGAGCCTATTGTTTCACTAAAAGTGACTGTTCCGGATTCTTATACCGGTGATATTATGGGAGATTTGAATAAGAGAAGAGGACGTGTCCTTGGAATGAATCCGTCAGCGGGCGGCAAACAGGTGATTGAAGCCGATGTGCCTATGATGGGACTGTTCGGATATTGCACAGACCTTCGTTCCATGACAGGAGGCCGCGGTGAATTTGAGTATCAGTTTGCACGTTATGAGCAGGCGCCTTCTGATGTTCAGGATAAGGAAGTGGCAGCGAGAGCAGCTAAGGTGGCTGAAGGCAGTGATGATTAAAAACAATCAAATAGTTTCTTTTTAGAAGAAGGTAGATGGGATGCTGTATATGGGGGTATACAGCATCCTTCTTTTATATTTTCTTGACAAGAAGCGGCAGAATAGGTAAAATTAGGACTGATTTATTATGCCATAATGAGAGGAGACGTTAAAAATGGCTGAAATATATAATCACAGAGAAGTGGAAGCAAAATGGCAGAAGATTTGGGACGATGAAAAGGCCTTTAAAACTTCTGATGACTATTCCAAACCGAAATATTATGCATTGGTTGAATTTCCTTATCCGTCAGGACAGGGACTTCATGTAGGGCACCCAAGACCATATACTGCGCTTGATATTGTTGCGAGAAAGAGAAGAATGCAGGGATATAATGTGCTTTATCCCATGGGCTGGGATGCTTTCGGACTTCCTACGGAAAATTATGCGATTAAAAATCATATTCATCCCAGAATTGTAACGGAGAATAATGTAAAAAGATTCAAAGGACAGCTCCATGCCCTTGGTTATTCTTTTGACTGGGACAGGGAAATTAATACCACTGATGTAAATTATTATAAATGGACACAATGGATTTTCTTAAAGCTGTTTAACGCAGGACTGGCATATAAAACAGAGATGCCTATTAACTGGTGTACTTCCTGTAAGGTCGGACTTGCTAATGAAGAAGTTGTAAATGGCGTATGTGAGCGCTGCGGTTCTGAGGTTGTCCGTAAAGTAAAAAGCCAGTGGATGCTTAAGATAACTGCCTACGCAGATAAACTGATTCAGGGACTTGATACTGTTGACTATGTGGAAAGGGTCAAGGTTTCTCAAAAGAACTGGATTGGAAAATCAACCGGAGCAGAGGTGGATTTTATTTTAAAGGGAAAAGAAGACAAGCTTACCATTTATACCACCAGGCCCGACACTTTATTCGGCGTAACTTATATGGTTATGAGCCCGGAACATCCGTTTATCGATAAATATAAGGATGACATTAAAAACTGGGATGATGTAATTGCATACAGAGAAATGGCTGCCAGAAAGTCGGATTTTGAGCGTACGGAACTTGCCAAGGATAAGACAGGGGTTATGCTGGATGGACTGACTGCAGTTAATCCTGTCAACGGCAAGGAAATTCCTGTATGGATTTCCGATTATGTGCTTATGACCTATGGAACAGGTGCGATTATGGCGGTGCCTGCCCATGATGAAAGAGATTGGGAATTTGCAAAGAAATTCAATATGCCTATTATTGAAGTGGTAGGAGGAAGTCCGGTAGATGTCAATGAGGCCGTGTTTACTGATGTGGCAACGGGAACACTTGTAAATTCAGATTTCCTGAATGGGCTTTCTGTGGCGGATGCCAAAAAGAAGATAGTAGAGTTTTTAACGGAAAAGGGAATCGGCCATGAAAAAACTAACTTTAAGCTTCGTGACTGGGTATTCTCCAGACAGCGTTACTGGGGAGAACCGATTCCTGTTGTATATTGTGAGAAGTGCGGTTATGTGGCGCTGCCTGAGAGCGAGCTTCCTCTGGAACTTCCTGAAGTAGAGAGCTATATGCCCACGGATAACGGAGAATCACCCCTTGCAGCCATGACTGACTGGGTGAATACAACCTGTCCCTGCTGTCAGGGGCCGGCTAAGAGGGAAACAGATACAATGCCTCAGTGGGCAGGTTCTTCCTGGTATTTCTTAAGATATACGGATCCGTTGAATGATAAGGAACTGGCAAGCAAAGAGGCGCTGAATTATTGGATGCCTGTTGACTGGTATAACGGCGGTATGGAGCATACCACACTGCATTTATTATATTCCCGGTTCTGGCATAAATTCTTATATGATGAGAAGGTTGTTCCTTGTCCGGAACCTTACCAGAAGAGAACTTCCCATGGCATGATTCTTGGAGCTAATGGCGAAAAGATGAGTAAGTCCCGCGGAAATGTGGTTAATCCGGATGACATTGTACGTGATTATGGTGCGGATACGCTTCGTACCTATGAAATGTTTATCGGAGCTTTTGAATTAAGCGCATCCTGGTCAGAGGACGGCGTAAAAGGCTGCCGCAGATTCCTTGACAGAGTATGGAAACTGCAGGATATTCTGACAGAGGACGATGATTATTCGGCAGATATGGAAGTCAAGATGCATCAGACGATAAAGAAAGTAAGCAATGATTTTGAAACCCTGAAGTATAATACGGCAATTGCAGCAATGATGGCGCTTATTAATGACTTTTATAAGAAAAATGCTGTGACAAAAGGGGAATTCAAGACTCTCCTTACTATGCTGAATCCTGTGGCGCCTCATATTACAGAGGAAATCTGGCAAAGGGCAGGCTATGAAGGAAGAATTTATCAGACAACCTGGCCGGAATTTGATGAAGCCAAAACACAGGAGGCGATGGTTGAAATTGCAGTTCAGATTAACGGAAAGACAAGAGCAACTTTGAATATTAATAAGAAAGAAGAAAAAGACGTTGTAATTGCTAAGGCTAAAGAAGTTTTGGCGGATAAACTGACAGGAACCATAGTAAAAGAAATCTATGTTCCCGGCCGAATCGTAAATATAGTTCAGAAATAAGAAGTGTAAACAAAGGCAGACTTTTGGTTGTCAGGAGCAATAGACAGCGC
>CAZDPE010000029.1:0-15239 GCA_964507235.1 uncultured Lachnospiraceae bacterium | reverse complement strand
TTGTCATGAACAATAGAAAGCACGCTTCGCGAACTTTCTATTGTCATGAATAAAAAGAGAGGAAGCGCATTTCCTCTCTTTATTCACGTGTATACTGGCCGGCGGAAAGCAGTAAAATTTCCATGAAAGCATTATTTGCTTCTTGCGCGCATTGCCAGTATTTTTTCCATTTTTGCAAGCTCTTCCGGAGAGGCGTGTTTTTTTAAAACACTAATAATTGCTTCCATTTCTGCATCGGAAAAGGTGACATTTTTTTCCTGTCCCCGTTTGGCGACAGCCATAAAGAAAGGAAGAAGCTGTTCTTTCCGCAAATTGCTGCTTTCAAAAACGAGAGCCTGTAAAAATTCAAGCTTATAAGTGTCAATATCCTTCAGGGATTCATCTTTCATCCAATCATTTGTCATGATTATTACCTCCAAATAGATTAAACATTTCTTTTTGCTCCGGCGTCAGCATGTTCATCAGCATGCCCATCATATCAGGACCATTAAAAGCTGATGCCGTATCACTGCCGGAGGCGCTGCTGCCGGATGCATTATCATCCTGCGCCGCCTGGAAAAAACTGCTCATTTCAGGCATGAAATCTTTCATTAAATCCATTGTTTTCGACATTTCCTTATACATTTCCATACTTTGGAAGATGCCGCGGATTTGTTCCAATTGCTTCCTTTCAGCTTCAGTACAATATGGGAGGAGCTCTGAGCATAATTTGAGCAGGTCGGGAGAATTTTCTTTTTCCATGCAGCCGCATAGGGGAAAAGGATGCTGTCTGTAGAAATCAATGGTATAGTTTAGCTCAAGAAATTTGATGTAAATAGCCATGGATTTCTGCATCTGATTGTCCATATAGGGCAGCATGACTTTCAGCATTGAAATGTGATTTGTGCTGAAAAGCGTATCAAATGCAATTACTTTGTTTTGTTCATTTGAATCCATAGCTGCTCCTTTATGTGGAAACGATTAGTTATATTTATGTTTAAAACTGCGGCTGTATGCAGAAAAATAGGCTCTGGGCAGAGCCTATTTTGATTCATAACAATAGAAAGTTCGCCAAGCGGGCTTTCTATTGTTCCCGGGAAATAACTGCTGTTCCCGGGAACCGAAAATAAAGGATACACGGCCGGAATAACAGGTGAGTCAGTTTAAAATATTTCCGGCAGTGGGGGAACTCTGTACAGAATTCCCGTCAGACATGATGAAAAGAATCAGATATTAGCATCCGCAGGAGTTGTTTCCGCCGCAGCAGAAAAGAAGTAACAGGATGATGATAATGCTGTCACATCCGCAACCACATCCGCAATCGGAATTATTGCTTAAGAAGCTGCCGTTATTGCCGCATCCGCCGCAGAAGAAGAGTAAAATGATAATCCAAATAAAGGAATTGTTACATCCGCATCCATTGTTAGAAGAAGGAGATGTTCCGCATCCGCATCCTGTAGCTGTTAAATCACTCATTATATTGCCTCCAAAAGATTTTTATTTATGGTTTATCATATGTACTATAGCTTGTATGTGTTTCTATATTTTGAAAAAATTTTGAAAAAATTTTCACTCAATATATTGGTAAAAAGCTTGAATATATTTCAATATATAGTAAAATAAAGTATATGTGTCATAAAGGAGATAGTGCGCCATGACGGCAGATGAATTGACGGTTGCCGGCAGACGGTTCAGAACCAGGAAAGATTATGAGGCTGCTCTGCGTGATGAGAAAAAAATAAAATCTATCAGATCGGCAAAGGATTTGAACAGCCCAAAGCAGCTTTATGAATTATTCAGTGAATTAAAAAGCGGTGCTTATCGGTTTGAAACGATAGTGGGTACTGATTTTGATGATGAAATATATGAAAAAATAGAAGAACTGAAAAAGAAAGGTATTACTGCAGAGAATGCAGAATCCTTAAGCAAAGGCAGGCTGTCTGGAACCAGAGCGGGGAAAAAGCCCCATGGGAAAGCCGAAAAAAAGAAAAATGTGAAAAAAGCGGATAATTCCGCCGATTTAAAAAATTATGACAAGGCTATGCAGAAGCAGATTATTGCCGAATTGGAAAAACGGGAAAAAAGAAGAAAGCTGATTTTAGCACTGGCGTCTTTGGTGGCAATTGGATGTTTTACCTACTATGGAGTATATTATTATTTCAATTTAAGGACAAATATAGACTATGAACAGCTTGCGGATTTAAAGGGAAGCGATGCGTTGACTGCTGATTCAGAAAAAGCAGGAGATAACCTGCTCGTTCACAGAACCAACGCCGGACTGCCGGATATTCTGGATGAATATAAAACATTATATGAAAAAAATAAAAAGCTAATCGGATGGCTGAAAATTGACGATACAAATATAGACTATCCTGTTATGCAGACATCAGATAATGAGTATTATCTGGATCATAATTATAATCAGGAATATGATAAGAATGGAAGTATTTTTTTGGATTATAATTGCAGGGTATATCCTCGTTCCACCAATATGATAGTATATGGGCATCATATGAAATCGGGCAGTATGTTCGGTAATTTACAGAAGTATGCAAAGGAATCTTATGGTAAGGAACATTCTATTATTCAGTTTGACAGTATTTATGAAAAAGCTGCCTATCAGGTAATGTATGTATTCCGCTCGCAGGTTTATAATGAAAGTGATGCGGTTTTTAAATATTATCAGTTTATCGATGCAAACTCTGAGGGCGAATTTGACTATTATATGAATGAAATGGCAGCCCTCAGTTTATATGATACAGGCGTGACTGCCAGCTACGGCGACAGCTTGCTTACTCTGTCCACCTGTGACAGTTCACAGACAGACGGAAGATTTGTAGTAGTTGCTAAGAGGATTTCCTAGCAAAAAGGAGAAGCAAAATGGCAAAGAAAACAGCAAAGAAGAAAAACAGAAAAATGAGGAGGCAGATACGGAAGACAGTGGGCGCGCTGTTTATGGCATCGGCGATTGCGGTGGCGGCAATTCCTGTTACGGATGTAAGCGCTGACGAAGCGCCTGCTACGGCAGATAATTATCAATCTTTTTATCAGTCGCTGAAGGTGCATGAAACGGGAGAAGACGACGAATCTGGTTCAAATATATATAAAATTTATATAGAAAGGTATGAAACGGGAAGCGATAGTTCACATACCAAGCATGAACAGGCGAAAGATGTAACAGTAAATGAAAAGCTGGTCACATATGATAGTACGGTTCCTGTTGTTGCTGAGAATTCCACGGTTTTTGTAGATTACCAGACAGAAGGTGATTTTAGAGTAACCTTTTATTTTGCAATATCGGGAAAAAGCGCTGTAATTTTGGGGGCAGAAATAGGTTCACTTCCCACAGACAGTGACGGCAACAGATACCTGACGATACCGGACAAGGTTATTGCCTGCCAGTTGTACGCTGTTGGCGGGAAATATTGCGCGGTCAATGTAAATGATGAATTTTTATATTACCAAAAGGAAGAAGATACATTTATAGTTTATGGGCTGGAGGATAAAGAGGCCGGTACTAATTATACTCTTGTGAAAAGGTCTGAGATTAAAACCGAATCAGACGGAGCTACGGAGGGAATATATTATTATCAAGGCGTTACGGAAGATACTGGCGAGGTAACAATATTTGAATTACCCGCCGAGTTATACATTCGCGCCCGGTACTATCCGTGTTATCGGGAGGATTATGCAGCATGGGCAGATGAAACTTTATATGTTTATGATGAAAATTACAGCTATACAGCAAGTGGCGCGAGTGGAACATCGCTTTTTTCGGGAAGGGATAGTGGAGAAGGAGCGGAAGCAACTGCAACGCCAACAGCCAGCGCATCGCCCAGTGCAGGACCAAGTGAATCGCCCAGTGCGGCGCCTGTTGTGACACCGAGTGGATCGCCCAGCGCATCTCCCACGGGACTCTCGGAAGAAACACCCACGCCGACACCCACGGAACTGCCGGAAGAAACACCCACGCCAACGCCCACAGAACTGCCGGAAGAAACGCCTGCGCCAACGCCCACGGAACTGCCGGAAGGAACGCCAACACCTACGCCCACGGAACTGCAGGAAGAAACACCCACGCCAACGCCCACGGAACTGCCGGAAGAAACACCAACACCTACGCCTATGGAATCGCCGATGGGGACAGCATCTGAATCGCTTTCGGAGGAGGAAACTTCAGGAGATGAGTCAGCATCAATATCGATGCTGGCATCAGAAACTTATTCTTATACGGTGGATGATGCCATAATGGCGGAGAACAATGTGCCGATAGAACAAAAGAAGCTGTCGTTAAATGACAATTTGATTAGAAAATATGTATCAAGTGACTTTAATGTGAATGATGAAAATGAGATCGTGCATTTGAGAGCGGTAGGGGATTCCGGCACCTATATGTCCCTTGAAGTGAATTATATCGGACAGCAGTATTTAGCTGATGACAGCGCAACAGGCGAAAAAATAATTGCAGGGCTGGTTACCAGTGCCAATGCAAAGAAGGGAGTTTTTGCGCAGAACAGCAATATCAACATACTTTATACCGGTAATTATCTGCTCGGCATCGGTGATTATGCTTTTTATGGTTGTACAGGGTTGAGCAGCATTCAGGCAAATCAGGGCGTAAATGACGGTTTGACAACCATTGGAAACGGAGCGTTTGCATATTGTATGTTCCTGAAAAAATGTGATTTGTCATTGGCGCAGAATCTTCAGGTAATCGGTATGGATACGTTTTTATATTGCTGGCAGATGGAATCGCTGAATTTACCGGCATCTGTACAGGCCTATGGGGATTATTGCTTTATGGGATGTTTGGGATTGTCCGATTTTTCCTTTAATACAAATTTAGCCTATATTGGATACAACGCCTTTGTCGACTGTACAGCTTTACCCTGGATAGAATTTCCGAAAAATTACAGGGAGCAGCTTCCGATTCGTTACTTTGCAAACTGTACGAGTCTGCAGTATATCAAAGTGCAAAATGAAACCTGCGATTTAATCGATGTTTGGAAAGATGGTATAGCTTCAGATGAAGACGACGCGCATAAGGCGGATCCCTGCGATATCAATGCATTTTTATCGGCGCTGACTTACGATGGCTTTTATATTGAAGGATCTTATAATGATGTATCATATGCTATCTATAAAACGGCGAAAGAGCATTCAGTGCCATTTTCTTACAAAGACAGTGAAGGATTAACTCATTATGAAAAGACGGAAATATGTACGGAATTTTCAGAAGATGGGACTGAAACCCATCCTCATGAAATTATTTATGATATTGTGGTGGAAGATGGCATAGATAAACTGTCCGGCATCAAATTTGATGATGACTGTGAGATGCACGATCTTGTGCTTCCGTCTAATATTGGCGGTCATTATATAACAGCAATAGAGGAAGAAAGCTTTCAGGGGAATTGTAATCTTGAAAGCATAACCATTCCCGCCAGTGTATCTCTAATTAAGGAAAATGCTTTTCGTGGCTGTCATAATCTGAATTGTGTGATATTTGAACACAGTGAAAATGATCCTTTGATTATAGAGGAAAATGCTTTTAATACCCAGGATATCACGTATGGGCATGATTGCGGAAATGATTCGGCTCTGGCGCTCGAGCCGGAACTATCATTTGTAGGAGTGATCTCTCCTGACTTTGCCGCATTTAACTATGCGATGGGAAGCACCTTCAATAACAGCAAGCAGGCTGATTCCTATATTGCTTATTACAGCGGATGGCCCACGAACTTGAAGGTGGTATATAATCCGGATAATCCGGAAGGCCAGAGAAACGAACTGGTGGATTATCCAAGTTATTCTGAAATCTACAAAGGATATAAATTAGGGGATTATCCATATCTTACGCAGGAAATGATAACTGCGGCTCAGGAGGCGATTGACTGTAAAGATGACAAAACAAAGGACAACAGTGTATATCAGAGTATTCGTAATGCAGGACTGAATGTAAACCTTCCGGCGGGAATTACTGCTATTGCGCCAGGACTGTTTTCAGGGTTGAATGCGAACGGAAAAAAGACAGAGGAGGATGCCAAAGCTGATGTAGATCTTGAGTCAATTACGCTGAATACAGTGAAAGAAGTGGAACCGTATGCCTTTGCTGGATGTACGGGACTTACCAGGTTTTATTATGCCGGCGATGGATCAGGCAGCGGTTATTCTATCGGCGATTATGCTTTTAGAAATTGTGGAAACCTTACAGATGCTGAAATCGGATCCAGTATATCGGAAATCGGTATCAGACCCTTTGCGGGCTGTGGAAATTTAACGGCAGTAAACTTTTCGGGTTCTAACTTTACTACGGATAACAGCATTATTTATGCGCTTGCGAATGGTGCAAAAACCGGAGTGGTAGAATGCCTGGAATGCAGGTCCAAACAAATTACTGCAAGTGAACTGGTGGGAATCACTACTCTTTGGGAAGAAGCTTTTAAGAATTGTGACAAGGTGGTAAGCGTTGACCTTTCACAATCCTCTGTTGCAGCAATACCTTCCCAGGCATTTGCGCAGATGGATAAACTGGGAATTGTTACCCTGTCTTCAAGTACGGCTACTATCGGAACCGGCGCATTTTGGAATACGACATCTTTATACAGTGTAGAGATTCCGAATGACAGAATATCAATTGCAGCGGATGCATTTGCTGATGTGGCAGCGTATACTTATGATAGTGAGGGTAATATTACTGATACTTTGGATGTGGAAGACGGAGAGATTGATTTAAGTTCCGGTTCTGCTTCAGTTCTTAGTAAAGGCTCTGAGGGCGCAAGGATTGATGATGAAATCGGATTTATATGCAGCACGGGTTCAACAGCCAGCAATTATGCAGAGAATTATTACTACATAGAAACGGAGGAGGTAGTTCAGGTAAGATATTATGTAACGCCTCAGGGAGTTGATAATGCCAAATCGGTTCTGATTTCAACGGTATCAGTTCCAGTTGATATTATTGCAGATGCAGATACATGGAAAGAGTATAGAGCAAATTATGAACCTGATTTGAGCAATTCCAAACTTTGGCCGGATTACCAGTACGCAGGCTACACTTTTGAAGGCTGGGATGAATATGAATATTCTGAAGACGGGTATTATTTCACATATGCTGTTTTCAGCAAGACAGAAGGAGTTACCTTCCTTGCCAAAGATCCTACCGATTCCAGCGCACCATGGGAAACAGTAACAACAGTTGCATTGGATGACAATTTTGAAGAACCTAATCTGAACGATTCCAAGTGGTCAGACTGGCATTTTGATGGATATACATTTGTAAACTGGACATATAGCGCTGACGGTACGATTGCATATGCTAACTTTTCTACGGAATCTGTTACCGTATATTTTGTAGATATTAAAAACACAAGCCAGGGTATGGTAAGTATACAGATAACACCGGGAAGCAGAGTGGATGAGGACGATATTCCGGAACCGGCTGATCCAGATCATTTCACCGGATGGGAAGCAGACGATAGTGTAGATATCTCTATTAAAGATAAAATATATGAAAATGTGACGTTCTATGCAAGATACAGTGATGTAACATCACAGACACCAACACCAACACCTACTATAGACCCTGATGCGACAGCAACGCCGACGTCCAGTCCCAGTGCGACGGCAACGCCAACGTCCAGTTCCAGCGCGACGGCAACGCCGACGTCCAATCCCAGCGCGACAGCAACGCCGACGTCCAGTCCCAGTGCGACGGCAACGCCGACACCGGAAATTATTTATGTGAATGCGGAAAAGACCAAGTATACTGTGTCTGTATCGGGCGGAAGCGGAAGCGGAAGTTATGCCGCCGGTGATATTGTCGCAATCAATGCATATTACAGGGGAGATGGCCAGACGTTTGATAAGTGGACCACATCCACAGCGGGAGTGGGCTTTGCAAATGACAGTTCTTCTTCCACAACATTTATTATGCCGGCGGCTAATGTTGCGATTACGGCGACTTATAAAACCGGAAGCAGTACGTCAGCCGCAGGAGAAAGCACCGGCAGCGGAAACGGCAGCAGCGGGAACAGCGGTACATCAGCAGCTACAAATTCAGGAACCTCAGTGGAAATTACAAAACCCGGATTTTCCAATACAGGGCTTGCGGGAGCAACGGTAAGCGGGGCAACGGATAATTTTATTGTGAAGGTGACGGATGATCAGTCCGCAACAGATGCAGTAGTTGCAGCGCTTCAGGCGAGATATGGCGATATCAGCAGGATTAAATATCTGCCCATGGATATCAGCTTATATGATTCTACTGGAAGAACGAAGATTGCGGATACAACGGGTATTTCCATAAATATTACGATCCCTATTCCTGACGATTTGGTTCAGTATGCAGGCAATAATAAGGCTGCTGCGGTGGTGAACGGAGCGTTGGAGGATTTAAATGTAAAATTTACAACGGTTGACGGCGTTCCCTGCATTAACTTTACGGCAGCTCATTTTTCGCCTTATGTAATTTATGTTGATACGGCTAATTTGACGGCGGGAACCATAGATGCCACGCCAAAGACGGGAGATCCGATTCATCCTAAGTGGTTTTTGGCAATAGGAATGGCATGTATTTCATTAATCTTATTCTTTAAGAAAGATAAAACCGGAATAAAGACTAAATTGGCATAGGAGAACTATGGACAGAAAAGTAGTAAAGATTCTGAGCGCACTGCTTTTTGCGGCAGCGCTGGCAGTCACTCAGATTCCTGTTTCAGATGTGGAGGCGGAAACAATAGAACCTGCATCTGATTTTCAGGTGGAAGGAAGTAAATTATTAAAATATACAGGCACGGCGGAAGTCGTGTCTGTTCCTGATGATATAAAGGAAATTGGAGAGGAGGCCTTTGCGGGCAATAGTAATTTAGTAAAGGTTACTATCGGAGCTAATGTTGAAAAGGTTGATTATCGTGCTTTTGCAGATTGCGATAATCTGCGCACAATAGTGGTGGGAGATAGTGTAACGGAGCTTGAAGCGGCGGCTTTCAGCGGCAACAAAGCATTAAAAAATGTAAGCATTGGAAATGGACTGAAAGAAATCGGAGACGGCGTCTTTGCGGACTGCAGCCAGCTTTCAGAACTGACGGTAGCACAGGATAATCCTTATTTGTATTATAGCGACGGAGTTTTGTATGATGATGAAAAGAAAATTCTTTATGCTATGATGCCGGATTGTGAAAAAACGGCGTTGATTCTTCCTGATACGGTAGAAGAAATTCATGCATATGCATTTTGGGGTAATCCATATCTTGAGCATGTGACGCTTGACAGCAGTTTGAGCAGTGTTCCCTCTTATGCTTTTTCCAATTGCCTGAATTTAAAATCCGTGCAGATACCGCTTCCCGTCAGAAGCATTGAAGCGAAAGCGTTTGAAGACTGTGTAAATCTGGAGAAGGTGTCTTTGCCGGATTCTATGAGCTTTATCCATGATACGGCCTTCGATGGCTGTTCAAAGGTGGAATTTGACGCTGCGGCTGGAACCTACAGCGGAGATTTTGCAGCGGCATTCAGAGCTTCGGAGGCGGATAATATTGAATATGAGGATGTGCAGGCTTCGCAGGTGATTTCAGCATATGAAATTACTGGAAATATCACAGATGAGCAGACAGAAAAAATGGAAAGTCAGGGGGAGGGGGCAGAGCCTTCTCCTACACCGGAAGCAGAAGTGGAAGCAACGCCGCCTGTTTCTCCCACTACCATTGAAGGAAGCTCAAGCGGAAGGATTTTGGGGGAAACCAGTATTGTGGCGGGACATGCCGTTGTTTTTATTGATAATAGCCAGCCTGCCGGTATAGAGGATAACAGCAGTTTGAATAAGGTTGATCTTGACGCAGAAAACAACAGCGGAACGGAAGGGATAGAAACTGCGTCAGGGGAAGAATCCGTTATAAATATAAGTAATATCTTATC
Source organism: uncultured Lachnospiraceae bacterium (assembly GCA_964507235.1). Classification (GTDB taxonomy): domain Bacteria; phylum Bacillota; class Clostridia; order Lachnospirales; family Lachnospiraceae; genus Suilimivivens. The sequence continues at coordinate 5,348 of CAZDPE010000029.1, read as the reverse complement.
AGCTAATGCGCAAAAGGGGAAGGATTTTCCAAAGTATACGGTAGTAGGAGCTAAAATTGCTTCACAGGCATATTATCAAGATGCTTCTTTGACGGAATATGAGATTGATGAAGGTATAACTGATATTGGAGATTTTGCATTTGCGCGGTCAGGAATTACTTCTGTTGTGATTCCGGAGGGCGTTGAAAAAGTAGGATATGGCGCATTTTATCATTGTGATAAGCTGACCAGTGTGACTATTCCGTCCAGCGTTAAGGAAATAGAAGCAAATGCTTTTGCGCAGACCCCCTGGCTTGCAGGCTTGCAGAATAACAGCGGTTCTTCTTTTGTGATTGTGGGAGATGGTATTCTGATTGCTTATACGGGGTCTGACAGTGTAATTAACATTCCTGATAGCGTAAAACAGATTGGTGCAGAGGTATTTAAAGATCATATGGGAGTTACGGCAGTTAATATTCCCGATTCTGTTACTGTGATTAGAGAAGCTGCTTTCAGCGGCTGCAAGAATTTGAAAACAGTAAACGGAGGAACACAGATAAAGCAGGTTTGCGACAGAGCATTTCAGGATTGTCCGCTGTCCCAGATAGTGATTCCTGCAACAATGGAAGAAATAGGACTTGGCGCTTATGATTGTTCAGGAGGTACGGATACCATAGTCTTTGAGGGCGAAAAGCTTCCGGTTCTTATTATGGGGGAAAATTCAGGGCGTCTTTCAAATACAGAGGGCAGAACATATGCTTTTGGCAATTGCAAAACAGCAATTATATCAGGACAGGTAGAAAGCCTTAAAGGAACGGTTCTCGAAAAAGGAACTTATGGTTTTCATGGTATAATAGTTGATGCGTCAGGAAATATGATTGCAGATTTATCGGAAGGAGCAGCGGATATTGCGGCTGAGGGGATCTTTCTGGAGATTGACAGCGGAGTTATCGCATCAAATATGGAAAATGCCATGGCAACCATGCCTGGAAACTCAGAAAGTTATGTGCTGACAATAGCAGATTCTGATGAGTCAGCACACAATCTTGCATCGGCATACGGTGAATTATATGGTGGAAGGCAGCCATCAGGACTGCTTGGTTTTGACATAACACTGTATGATGCAACAGGGCAGATTCCCATTACTAAATTGGGGAAACAATATGTTACGATACAGATTCCCAAGCCTGAAAATATCGGTACAGAGGGACTTCACGTAGTAACGCTTGACAGTGACGGTCAGCTTGAAGCAGTGGAATATAGAATAGTAAATCTTGAAGATGGAGATTATATTCAGTTTACAGCGCACCATTTTTCTCCTTATGGTATTTATCAGTATTCGGGCATGAGTGGTCAGGGTACAGCAGCGAATGGAGAAGCTTTTATCAGTATGACCGGAAATAAGGATGACACTCCAGATACGGGAGATCCTATTCATCCAAAATGGTTTTTAGCCATGGGACTTTTGGCAGCTGCCATAGCGCTGTTCTTTTATAAAGGAAAACATACATCGGTACAAAAAAAATAAAGAAACATTTATGAAACTTCCGGCATATCATAATCAAAAAGCCGGGAGTTTCTTTATGCTTCGGGTAAGAAATCAGTTGGGCTGTTCAGATGAACTTGTAAGATCCTGCGGAAAACGCGGCGTTACTATTGCTATGCTGGATACGGGGATTGCATTTCATCCGGATTTTGATAATAGAATTATTGCTTTCAGAGATTTTGTAAATGGGAGGCCGCAGGTGTATGATGACAGCGGACACGGCACCCATGTGGCCGGATGTATGTGCGGCAGCGGAAAGCTTTCAGAGGGGAAATACAGAGGAATTGCACCTGAAAGCCGATTAGTTGTAGGAAAGGTGCTTGATTATAAAGGGGACGGCATCATAGAAAATATGGCCGGAGGTATAGACTGGATTCTTCAGAACAGAAAAAAATATGATATACGTATTTTGAATATTTCTATTGGAATGGGGGAGCCGGCAGACAAAGACAGAATGAAAGCGCTTCTTGATCTGGTGGATGAGGCCTGGAAAAGCGGCCTTATTGTAGTATGTGCTGCGGGAAATTCCGGCCCGGGGCCTATGACAATTTCACCGATAGGAGCAAGAAAAAAGGTAATTACCGTGGGGTGTCATGAAGACGGTTATTTTGGAAACAGAGAACATTTATGTGAAAGCTATTCGGGCAGAGGACCCAGCCCCTATGAAATGAAAAAACCTGATATTGTGGCTCCGGGTACAGATATTATTTCATGCAACGCTTTTTTTGAAAAAAGAGGATGGCGCTATAAAAATCCGTATGTCGCCAAAAGCGGTACTTCTATGGCGACCCCGATTGTTTCAGGAGCAATAGCGCTTCTTTTGCAGAAATATCCTTTTTATTCAAATGAGCAGGTAAAAAGAAAGCTTCAGAATACGGCAAAGGATTTGAAGGAACCATGGAATAAGCAGGGGTTTGGAATGCTGCAGATAAATTCATTGTTGACATAGCAGAAGCAATTGTATACAATTATACAAGAGTTTTTAAAATACAATCTTGAGGAGGAGATAGTTATGGCTCCAGAAAATGAACTTTTTTTAGACAGACCGGTATCACTGAATACAAAAAATAATCTGCTTGAAATTGAAGAGCATATGTATATATTGGATGATGTGGAAAAACCCAATGTATTCAGAAATATGTTTCCCTATTCAGAAGTACCTAAGATTCCTTTTAACGACAGGATTGTGCCGCACAATATGCCGAAGGATATATGGATTACGGATACTACATTTCGTGACGGACAGCAATCCAGGGCGCCTTATACTACAGAGCAGATTGTAAAAATTTATGATTATATGCACAGGCTTGGCGGACCTAACGGAATGATACGTGCCAGTGAGTTTTTCCTTTACAGCAAAAAGGACAGAGATGCTGTTTATAAATGTATGGAGCGGGGATATGAATTTCCGGAGGTTACAAGCTGGATTCGGGCCAGTAAGGAAGATTTTAAGCTGGTAAAGGAAATTGGTATGAAAGAAACAGGTATTTTAGTAAGCTGTTCTGATTATCATATTTTCTTAAAACTGAAAATGACCAGAAGACAGGCTATGGAGCATTATTTAAGCGTCGTAAGGGATTGTCTGGAGGAAGGAATCAGCGTCAGATGTCATTTGGAGGACGTTACCCGTGCAGATATTTATGGTTATGTAGTGCCGTTTTGTCTGGAACTGATGAAACTGATGGATGAATATAAGATTCCCATTAAGGTCCGCGCCTGCGATACTATGGGATACGGGGTAAATTATCCCGGTGCCGTTATTCCCAGAAGCGTTCAGGGTATTATTTATGCCCTTCATACTCATGCGGGCGTGCCCCATGAATTGATTGAATGGCACGGGCATAATGATTTCTATAAGGCAGTTGTTAATTCCACTACGGCATGGCTGTATGGCTGTTCAGGTGTAAATACTTCATTGTTTGGTATTGGAGAAAGGACAGGCAATACGCCTCTTGAAGCCATGGTATTTGAATATGCACAGCTTAAGGGCGATTTAAACGGCATGGATACAACCGTTATTACAGAACTGGCTGAATATTACGAGAAAGAAATTGGTTATCATATTCCTGAGAGAACACCTTTTGTGGGGAAAAATTTCAATGTAACAAGAGCGGGAATTCATGCGGATGGACTTCTTAAGAACGAAGAAATTTATAATATATTCGATACGGATAAATTTTTAAACAGGCCGGTGCTGTGCGCAGTTTCTAATACATCAGGGCTTGCAGGCATTGCTCATTGGATTAATACTTATTTTAAGCTGAAAGGAGAGAAACAGCTTGATAAAGGGGATCCGGTGGTTGCAGAAGTAAAAAAATGGGTGGACAAGCAGTATGAAGAAGGCCGTGTTACAGTTATTACAGACGCTGAGTTGATTGAGCAGATTGCAATAGCATGTAAGCTGCTTAACACAACTATCGGTTAGTTTGTCAAAGAAAGGCAAGTGTAAACTTAAAAATGAGTAATTATGATTTAAAAAAGGAAGTAACGGATAAGTATTCTCTGAGAGGAAGAGTATTTAACCGCCTGAGGGAGGATATCTTAAGCGGTAAATACAAAGAAAATGAAGAATTGAAGGAAGTGGCAATCGGGAAAGAGCTTGGCGTCAGCAGAACTCCTGTGCGGGAAGCATTCAGACAGTTGGAGCTGGAGGGCCTGATACAGATAGTTCCCAATAAGGGAGCTTACGTAACAGGGATTACGGCAAAGGATGTAAAGGATATCTATATGATTCGTTCTTCTCTTGAAGGAATGTGTGCAAGATTAGCAACGGAATATATTACACCGGAGCAGTTGGAAGAGTTGGAAGAAAATGTTTATCTTGCAAGCTTTCATGCGTCTAAGGGGCATATGGAGCAGATGACGGAGCTGGATAACCGGTTTCATCATATTCTGTATGAAGCCTGCAACTCCAAAATGCTGGAAAACCTTCTTCAGGATTTTCACCAGTATTTAATACGAATCCGTAAGAAAACACTTTCTACAAAGGAAAGAGGTATTGCTTCCAATGAGGAGCACAGACAGATTATGGAAGCGATTAAAGCCGGAAATGCCCAGGAAGCGGAAAGGCTGGCAACCTTGCACATGAATAATGCTTATGATAATATAGTTAGAAATGGATTGTACGATATTTATAAGAAGGAAGATTAAAAGGAAGGAAAGGTATAATGGATAAAATTAAAATGACAACACCCCTGGTTGAAATGGACGGGGATGAAATGACGAGAATCCTGTGGAAAATGATTAAGGATGAGCTGCTTTTGCCTTACATTGATTTAAAGACGGAATATTATGACCTTGGATTAGAGCACAGAAATGAAACAGATGATAAAGTAACAGCAGACAGTGCGGAAGCAACGAAAAAATACGGGGTGGCCGTTAAATGTGCAACCATTACGCCCAATGCAGCAAGAATGACAGAATATAATCTGAAGGAAATGTGGAAAAGTCCTAACGGAACAATCCGTGCAATTCTGGATGGTACCGTATTCCGTGCTCCCATTCTTGTAAAGGGGATTATCCCTTATGTGAAAAACTGGACGAAACCCATTACCATTGCGCGTCATGCTTACGGAGATGTATATAAGAATACGGAAATCAAGGTTCCCGGAAAGGGAAAGGCGGAACTGGTATTTACTGCTGAAGATGGAACAGAAGTAAGGGAACTGATACATAATTTTGACGGTGCCGGAATCATTCAGGGCATTCACAATACAGAAAAATCCATTTCCAGCTTTGCAAGAGCATGTTTTAACTATGCAATTGATACAAAGCAGGATTTATGGTTTGCTGCTAAGGATACTATTTCCAAAAAATATGATCA
>CAZDPE010000028.1:0-25678 GCA_964507235.1 uncultured Lachnospiraceae bacterium | reverse complement strand
CGCTCGTGATGAACAGACTTTGTCTGTTCCCACTCGCTAACGCTCATTATATCATTTTTATTCAACATATACAGTGTATTTTCCGTCTTTTTCCCATTTAATTTTTAGAGGTATTAAATCATATTCTGTAACCTTATATCCCGACTTTGTAAAGGTTACTGTAAACCTTGCCATGCCTCCCTCTCTTCCAGCACAAAAGTATAAGCTCCTGTGAACCGTCGCCTTCAATATCGCAGAATAACGCATCCTGAACCTTTACGCCCTTCGGCGAAGCCCAGATTTTTTCACCCTGATACCTGATATCCACCGATTTATGCCTCAGTATAATTTCATATTCACTTTTCCGCATTGCCCTCCTGACTTCGCATGGTACATCCGCAAAGCAGGCTTATTACAAGTGATAATACTATAAACTGTTTCCATTTTTTATGTATCATAAATTTACTCCTCTCTTTTAATGCAATCTTAACATAAACATAACATGTTAACAAATTTAATTACAGATAACTGTACCAATTTTCCAAAAGCGTAGAAAAAGACAAACAAGTGTTGATATAATCAGATACATACTGATAAATTTTTATTATAATTGCAGTAGGAATAAAATTTTACTGTTCAATTTGTCCATAATTTTATAAAATATAATTAAATAAGCAGAAGGATAGAAAAGATAGAATTATAAAACAGAATAACTAATCGAAAGGAGCAGAAAAATGTGGATTGAAGGCAACTACAGAAGAAATCTTATGGACATGCATATTGATGACTGGAATCCTGAATTTCTGTCAAAAATCAATGTTGCAGAGTATGTGAAGGCATTAAAGGATGCAGGGGTACAGGCTGCCATGGTAAAAGGAAAGCCTCATACAGGTCTTTGCTATTATCCAACCAGGGTGGGCAGAATGCATAAGGGGCTGAAAGGCTATGATTTTTTAGGCGAAATGATTAAAGCCTGTCATGCTGATAATATTGCCGTTATTGCTTATTTTTCACAAATCTTTGACAATTGGGCTTACGAGGAGCACCCTTCCTGGCGCGTAGTGACGGCGGAAGGAAAAAATATGCGTGAATACCGCCATGGTTCCGATTTCAAAACCGGGCGCTACGGCATTGTTTGTCCTAACAACAAAGAATATCGTGAATATGTAAAAGCATCTCTGACGGAAATGAATACCCTGTATGATTTTGAAGGAATGTTTCTGGATATGACCTTTTTCCCCGAAGTCTGCTACTGCAGCAGCTGCCGCGAAAGATATAAGGCGGAAACCGGAAAAGAGCTTCCAAGGAAGATTGACTGGTCAGACAAAGAGTGGCTTGATTACGTTTATAAAAGAGATGAGTGGATGGCTGAATATGCCGCCTTTGCCACAAACTGCGTAAAAGCAGTTAAACCCGGCGTCACCATTGAGCACCAGTTCTCCAGAATTACCGGAAGCTGGATTGACGGCAGTTCCGAAATGCTGACAGATGCAGTGGATTACTGCGGCGGAGATTATTACGGCGGCTTTTTGCAGCAGACCTTTATTAACAAATACTATAAGAATGTTTCTCCCAATCTTCCCTTTGTATATCATACCTCCCGGTGTGATCCTGAGCTGGTTTATCATACTACTACCAAGACGGAAGAAGAATTGATGCTGCATGTAATCACTGCGCTGGTACATAACGGCGCCTTTCTTCTGGTGGATGCAATCAATCCCGATGGCTCCATTGTTCCGGAAGTATACCATGGCCTTATGAAAAATATTTACGCCAAAACCATGCCTTACGAAAAATATATTAACGGAAACCTTGTCCATAATGCTTCCATTTGGTTTGCTTCCCATGCGAAATACAATCCCTTTGAAAACTGCGGGGATATAATGGATAAAAGCTTCCATCCTGACTATTATATGGACGCACCGGTATCGGCGGCTTCCATCCTCCGGGAAAATAACGTGCCCTTTGAAGTAATCGGAACAAAGAATATCAAAAACGAAACAGCAGACGTTATGATTCTCTCCCATGTGGCGGCCATCAGGGAAGATGAAATGGATGAAATTGAAAGCTATCTGGAAAGAGGCGGCAGCCTTTATATCAGCGGGCCTGTCGGAAATGAAAGACTTCAAAACCTTATAGGCATTCAGATTACCGGCAGAACCCGGCATGAATTTACTTACATGAGCCCCACGGAAGCCGGGAAAGAACTCCTTACCGGTTTTGACAGACTTACTCCTCTTACCGTTCCCATGGCTCAAGTGGAAGCAAAAATTACTGACCCGGAAGGAATTACCGTTCTGGCTACCAGGACTCTTCCTTATACACTTACGGACACAGAAGACTTTGCGGCAATCCATTCCAATCCTCCCGGAATTTATACCGATGAACCCTGTCTGATTTTGAAGGATACCGGAAAAAGTAAAATTATCTGGTCGGCGGCTCCAGTTGAAATGTCAAAGCCTTATATGAGCCGTCAGGTATTTTTACGCATAATTCAATCACTGATCAGAGAACCCGCATTTGTTTCCAATGCACCCAAGTTTGTAGAAGTATTATGCTGGGAAAAGGACGGCAGCGAATACTTTGCAATTATCAATGAGCAGGAAGAATCACCGATAGCTCCCATGTATGACATTACCATTGATGTGAAAAAGCCTGATAAAAAGGCAGTGCTTCTTCCTGAAGAAAAAGAGTTGGAATGCGAAATCATTAACAATGACACTTTAAGAATCCATTTACCTAAGCTGGAAATTTTCCAAATGGTAAAACTTGTATAAAGGAGAAAACAAACTATGAAATATGGTATTTATTTTGCTTATTGGGAGCAGGAATGGAATGCGGATCAAAAGAAATACATTTCCAGGGTAAAAGACCTTGGCTTTGATGTTTTGGAAATTTCCTGCGCCATGCTGAAAAATATCAGTAAAGAAGAGCTGCTCACCATGAAAAAAATGGCGCAGGATACGGGCATTACACTGACTGCAGGCTATGGACCCGGAGCCGATGAAAACCTGGCGAGCAGCGACCCTGCCGTGGTTAAAAATGCCGTTGCTTTTTATACCGATATTCTGCAGAAATTGGAAATCCTCGATATTCATACGATTGGCGGCGGGATTTATTCTTACTGGCCGGTGGATTATACTAAGCCAATCGACAAGGCCGGCGACTGGGCCAGAAGCGTTTCAAATGTAAGACGTGTGGGAAAAATTGCACAGGACTGCGGCGTGGAATACTGCCTTGAGGTTCTGAACCGCTTTGAAGGCTATCTCCTTAACACCTGCGAAGAATGTAAACGCTTTGTAGAGGAGGTGGATGTACCGGCAGTAAAAATTATGCTGGATACTTTCCATATGAATATAGAAGAGGACGATATGGTGGAGGCCATTTTGCTGGCAGGAGATAAGCTGGGACACTTCCATGCAGGGGAAAACAACAGACGTCTTCCCGGAAAAGGCGGTATGCCCTGGTATCAAATCGGCAGCGCTCTGCGCGCCATCGGATATGATAAAAATGTTGTTATGGAACCCTTTGTAAGGAGCGGCGGCGGCGTAGGAAGCGATATTAAAATCTGGCGTGATTTAAGCAAAGGCGCTTCTCCTGAAATGCTGGATAAGGATGCGGCAGCCTCTGTCGCTTATCTTAAGAATGTATTCAGCGGACCCAACTCAGATTATGCAAGTGTACTGCGCCGCTGAAAATTAATGACAACAGAAAAGAAACGGACACATTGATGATATATTTATTTACCGCTTTATATTGTGAAGCAAATATTTTTATCAGACAATTTCATCTGGAAAAGGATTCGGAAAACACATGGTTTCAGGAATTTTACAGCGAAACGGCAGACATCCGGCTTACGATTACCGGTGCCGGCGAAATTGCCGCATCCGCTGCAGTAGGAAGTATCTGCACAAGGTACAGTCCGAAGGCAGAAGATGTGCTTCTCAATATCGGAACCTGTGCGCAAAGGAAGGGAAACGCCGGTATTTTTGTGTGCAATAAAATTATAGAACAGGCAACGGGAAAAACATTTTATCCCGACATTTTATATAAGCACGATTTCCAGGAAAAAACCATTGTAACGGGAATGCTGCCCTGGAATGTCGGAAAAGACAGTATTGAAATGCCCTCAGTAATTTCCGGCGAAAATCTTTACGACATGGAAGCAGCGGCTGTTTATCAGGCCGGTTCCTATTTTTTCGGCCCTCATCAAATGGTGTTTCTAAAAATAGTATCTGATGAAGGAACAGCAGAAAAGGTTTCCGAAAAGCTGATAGAACATTTAATGGAATCCTGTCAGGATATGTTGTTTTCTTTTGTGAAACAGCTTTCCCTGACAGCGGATAAAAACATGCGGAAGGAAAGCTGCTTCCGGGAGAAAGAATACCTGATGGCCGAAAAACTCTCTGCGGATATGCATTGTTCTAAAGTCATGAAGGATTTACTGAAACAGTACATCCGCTATTTTACACTGTCGGGAGTAGATTATGCTTCTGTAATACAGAATATGTACCAAGAAGGGCTCTTACCCTGTAAAGATAAAAGGGAAGGAAAACTGCGTTTTGAAGAACTTAAAAGAAGATTGCTGTAATATGTTTTTTTCACATATTTATGTGGAAGAATCTGTTCGGAATCACCCACGCACCCGGACAATACTGGATAAATTTCCATTGGCAAAGGTGATTGAAATCGGCCATTATAAGGATGTATTCTGCCGAAGCAGACAAAGCTGCGCTCTTCAGCACCGTTTCCAGAATCTGATTCTGGCTGCCAAACAGGGGACACTTATTTATAAAGGAGCTCCGATATGCCAGAGCTTTGGAAACGACTATTTTTACTATACCTCCTGCATAATGAACTGCATTTTTGACTGTGAGTATTGTTATTTGAAAGGGATGTACCCCTCCGCCAATATTGTGATATTTGTAAACCTGGAAGAAATTTTTGCAAAAGCAGAGGAAATGCTGAAAAATCATCCCATGTATCTGTGTGTTTCTTATGATACGGATTTACTTGCGTTTGAGCAGATTATCGGGTATGCAGAAGAATGGAACGATTTTACGGCGAAACATGAAAATCTGAAAATTGAAATACGGACAAAATGTGCAAATAAGGTCTTTGCCCGGAAGGTCAGGCAGAACCCCGGCGTAATTTATGCCTTTACACTGTCGCCCCAGGCGGTTATTGATGCCTGCGAGCATCACACTCCGTCCCTTGCAGACAGACTGTCCTGTGCTGCAGAAATGATCAGGGCAGGCTGCCCTGTACGGCTTTGCTTTGATCCAATGATTTATCTGCCCCGGTGGAAACAACATTACGAAGAAATGCTGAAGCAGGTATGTGATGCCATTGACCTCACCAAAATTGTGGATGTCAGCGTGGGAACATTTCGGATATCGCAGGACTATTTAAAGAAAATGAGAAAACAGGAACCGGATTCGGCAGTGGTTTGGTTTCCTTTTCAAAATGAAAACGGATTTTATCATTATCCGGACGAACTGATGAAACAAATGGAACTGTTTTTGACAGAAAGATTAGAGGAAAAAATATCTAAGGAGAAGATTTTCAGGTGGAAAGAATAGAAAAAAAAGCGGCAATTGTAACAGGAGCCTCTTCCGGCATAGGATACGCAATCAGTGAAAAGCTTTGTGAACTCGGATATAATGTATTTGGTTTCGGAAGAAATTTTGAAAACATTAAGCTGCAAGAAACGGACGGCTTTCATCCTATTGTCTGTGATATACTTGATACAGACAGGCTATGTGCCTATGTAAAGCAGATTGCCTCCAGGAATCAGGTACATATTCTGGTGAACAATGCAGGCGTGGGATATTACGGGCTTCATGAAGAGTTGGATCCGGAGAAGATTAAAGAGCTTGTACGGACGAATCTGGAAGCTCCCATGATTCTTACCTGGCAGCTTTTGCGGCATTTAAAGAAAAATGCAGGATATGTGATTAATATTTCCTCAGTGACAGCAACTGAATCCAATCCCCATGGATGTGCATACGGCGCCACAAAAGCAGGACTTGCAAGCTTTTCACACAGTCTGTTTGACGAAGCAAGAAAATACGGTGTAAAGGTAGTGACGGTTTTTCCCGATATGACCAAAACCAGTCTTTACCGCAATGCGGATTTTAAAGAAGGGGACGAGCCAGAATCCTATCTTTTACCGGAAGAGATTGGGGCGGCAGTGGAATTTATTTTAAGTCAGCGGGAAGAAATGATTGTGTCTGATATCACGCTGAAGCCAAAGCTGCACAGGATTAAAAGAAAAAGTCAATAACCCCGCCGCAAGCAGCGGGGCATGGAAATTGAAGTGCCCCAAGGGGCGGGGTATTGACCCTCGCGGCATTCGTCAAGGTCATGCAAGCATGACTTTGACTCATTGCACGCGGGAATAAATAAAAAATATGGAAGACAGGAGAAAAATAATGAAAAATTATCCCGCAATCGGAATCCGGCCTATTGTAGACTCCAGACGCATGGGAATCAGAGATGCTCTGGAAGGAAAGGTTCGTGAAATGGCGGAAAGCGCCAAAAGTTTAATTGAAGAAAATATATTTTATGCAGACGGCACTCCCATAAAGGTAGTGATTTTTCCGGGCAGTATTGCCGGAGGTGAGGAAGCTGCCAGATGTGCCTCTTATTTTGAAACTCAGAACGTCGTGGCTACCTTAAGCGTAACGCCCAGCTGGTGTTATCCTCTGGAAACCATTGATTTAAACCCTCTTACCATTAAGGCAATCTGGGGCTTCAACGGAACAGAGCGGCCCGGGGCTGTTTACCTTGCCTCTGCGCTGGCTGCCCACAATCAAATGAAGCTGCCCTGCTATTCCATTTATGGAAGAGATGTTCAGGATATGGAAGAAACCGAAATTCCCGCGGATGTCCGGGAAAAAATTCTTCGCTTCGCCAGATGCGCCGCAGTAGTGGGACAAATGAAAAATAAATCCTATGTAGGCATCGGCGCTGTTTCCATGGGAATTATGGGTTCCTTTCTGGATCCCCTGTTTTACATTCAATACCTGGGTATGCGCCCTGAATGGGTGGATATGACCGAAATCCTCCGGAGAATGGATTTAGGAATTTATGATGAAGAAAAATTCAGGGAAGCTCTTGCCTGGGTCAAAAAGCACTGTAAAGAAGGACATGATCCCAACCCGGATGACCGTGCCCACAGCAGAGAGCAGAAAGACGCCGAATGGGAATTTGTTGTAAAGATGACCCTGATTGTAAAGGATATCATGCAGGGCAATGAAAAATTGGCCGAAAAAGGCTTTGTAGAAGAGGCCCTTGGCAGAAATGCCCTGTTTGCTGGCTTTCAGGGACAGCGAATGTGGACCGATTATAAGCCCAATGCGGACTTTACAGAAGCAATCTTAAATTCAACCTTTGACTGGGACGGAAAAAGAGCTCCCTTTGTATTTGCAACAGAAAATGATAACCTGAACGGACTTTCCATGGTATTCGGCAATCTGCTTACCGGAAAGGCCAGCGGCTTTTCAGATGTAAGATGCTACTGGAGCCCTGAAGCCGTAGAACGTGTTACCGGCTGGAAACCCCGGGGCTCAGCATCAGAAGGCTTTATTCATTTGATTAATTCCGGTTCCACCTGTCTGGATGCTGCCGGAAAGAGCAGGGATGCATCAGGCAAGCCTGTTATGAAATCCTGGTGGGATATGACAGAAGCAGACATAGAAGCCTGCTTAAACGCCACCGACTGGTGCCCGGCAGAGCTTTGCCAGTTCCGCGGCGGCGGTTATTCTTCTCATTTTAAAACAGATGCGGAAATGCCTCTTACTATGGTTAGAGTAAATCTGGCAGAAGGTATCGGACCGGTTCTGCAGATTGCAGAAGGAAAAAGCATTGTGCTCCCTCCGGAGGTCCATGAAAAAATTGACAAAAGAACAGACCCTGCCTGGCCTACCACCTGGTTTGTACCAAGAACGACAGGGAACGGAGCTTTCAGAGATGTTTACAGTGTCATGGCAAATTGGGGAGCTAACCATGGCGCCTTTATCCATGGACATGTGGGCGCTGATTTAATTACCCTTGCTTCCATGCTGAGAATTCCCGTAGCCATGCACAATGTGGATGAGGAGAAAATTTTCCGTCCCCATGCGTGGGGAAGCTTTGGCACCAAGGATATGGAAGCTGCAGACTTTGCGGCCTGCAAAGCTTATGGACCGCTGTACGGCAGATAACCTGCCATTGTCATAATTTAAAATTAATATCAATTGAAAATATGATTTTTCAGTTGACAATTCCTTTTTACAGCGTTATGATTAAAGAAATTTGAATATCACCTAAACCGTTGAAGCGGAGATAAAGGTGATGATGCTCCTACAGAGAGCCCGGTAAGCTGAGAACGGGTGGAAAACAAGTCATCAAATGGACCGCTGAGGGTGCAGTGAAAAATGAAGCTTATTACATGGAAAATCATTTAAACGAACTTCATCCAGTATTCTGCAACGCAGAGGCATGCGTCAGTTGCCGGGGATATGATAGTATCCTGTTAAGCGTACAGCACAGCTGTAAATCAAGGTGGCACCGCGGATAGTTTATTATTCGTCCTTGACAGAAATGAAATTCTGTCAAGGACGTTTTTTATTCATGACAATAGAAAGTTCGCAAAGCGTGCTTTCTATTGTTTCTGCAAGCAATTGGTCAAGGTCATGCCTGCATGCTCTTGACCAATGCCGCAAGGGTCAATACTCCGCTTACAGCGGGGCAGTTGGCTTATGACAATAGAAAGTTTGCAAAGCATGCTTTCGTTGTTTATAAAGAAAAGGAGGCAATATGATACAACCTGACATCAGCACTTTAGAAGAACTTCACAAACAAAATTTATACAAAACGGCCCCCATCAGCATGGAAATTTTATCAGACATTAAAACTCCTATCGAGGTTTTAAAAATCCTGAAGAATGTTTCCAGCCACTGCTATCTCTTAGAATCCATTTCCGACAATGAAAAATGGGGACGCTACACTTTTCTGGGCTACGAACCCAGCCTGGAAATCACCTGTTTAAACGGCAAAATGAAGGTAGGCTCTCTTTCCTTTGAAACCAAAGATCCGGGGAAATATATCAGGCAGGTCATTGAGGAGCATAAAAGCCCGAAATTTTCCTATCTTCCGCCTTTTACCGGCGGTCTGGTAGGATATTTCTCCTATGACTACCTGAAATACGCAGAACCAACCCTGAACTTAAATGCCAATGATACGGAAGGCTTTAATGATGTGGATTTAATGCTGTTTGACAAGGTGATTGCCTTTGATAACTTTAAGCAGAAAATTATCTTAATTGTAAACATCAGACTGGACAGCCTGGATACGGAATATAACAGAGCAATTCTTGAACTGAACAGGCTGGCTGAATTAATTAAAAACGGCGCTCCCATTAAAGACCAGCCCGGTAGGTGTACTTCAGATTTTAATCCTTTGTTCAATCAGGAAGAATATTGCTCCATGGTGGAAAAGGCAAAGCACCACATTAAAGAAGGAGATATTTTTCAAATTGTTTTATCCAATCGTCTGGAAGCGGAATTTGAGGGCAGCCTGTTAAATACCTATCGTATTTTGCGTACCCTTAATCCTTCTCCCTATATGTTTTATTTCTCCAGCAGCGATATGGAAGTGGCGGGAGCTTCACCGGAAACATTGGTAAAGCTTGAAAATGGCATTCTTCATACCTTTCCGCTGGCAGGTACCCGTCCAAGGGGAAAGACCGAGGAAGAGGATAAGGCTCTCGAAGAAGAACTGCTGGCAGACCCAAAGGAACTGGCAGAGCACAATATGCTGGTTGACCTTGGCCGAAATGACATAGGAAAAATCAGTAAATTCGGTTCCGTGGAAGTGGAAAAATATCATTGTATTGAACGGTATTCCCACGTTATGCACATTGGATCTACAGTACGGGGTGAAATCCGTGAGGATGAAGATGCCCTTTCGGCAATCAACTCCATTCTCCCTGCGGGAACGCTTTCCGGCGCACCCAAAATCAAAGCCTGTCAGCTTATCAATGATTTGGAAAACAATAAGCGCGGCATTTACGGCGGCGCTATCGGCTACATTGATTTTACCGGAAATCTGGATACCTGCATTGCCATCCGCATTGCTTATAAGAAAAACGGAAAAGTATTTATCCGAAGCGGTGCCGGAATTGTTGCTGATTCTGTTCCCGAAAAAGAATATCAGGAATGCCTGAACAAAGCTGCCGCAGTGGTGAATGCATTAAAAACGGCACAGGAGGTAACGGAATGATTTTACTGATTGATAATTATGACAGCTTTTCCTATAACCTGTTTCAGCTCATCGGTTCCATTAATCCCGACATACAGGTTATCCGAAACGACGTTTTTACTGTAAAGGAAATAGAAGAAATGAAGCCTGAAACTATTATTATCTCTCCCGGCCCCGGAAGACCGGAGGATGCCGGTATCTGCATTGATGTGGTAAAGGAACTGGGAGGCAGAATTCCCATTCTGGGCGTCTGTCTGGGACATCAGGCAATCTGCAAAGCCTATGGAGCCACTGTTTCCTATGCAAAGGAACTGATGCACGGAAAACAATCTCTGACAAAGCTCGATTTAAGCTGCCCCATTTTCAAGAGCTGTCCGGAAACGGCTCCTGTAGCCAGATATCACTCTCTTGCCGCTCTCGAAGAAACTCTTCCTGACTGCCTTATTGTAACTGCAAGAACGCAGGACGGAGAAATTATGGCGGTGCAGCATAAAACTTATCCGGTATACGGACTCCAGTTTCATCCCGAATCCATTCTTACGCCGGATGGAAAAACCATGTTAAAAAATTTCTTAAATGAAAGGAAAGGTATAGAATTATGATTAAAGAAGCCATTATTAAAATTGTTGACAAACAGGATTTAACCTATGACGAGGCTTACGCCGTTATGAACGAAATCATGAGCGGCGAAACTTCACCAACCCAAAACGCCGCATTTCTGGCAGCCTTATCCACCAAAAGCACCAAAGCGGAAACTACCGAAGAAATAGCAGGCTGCGCTGCCGCCATGAGAGATCATGCCATAAAAGTAAACCACAGCATGGATGTTCTTGAAATCGTAGGAACCGGCGGCGACAATGCGCAAAGCTTTAACATTTCCACTACTTCCGCCCTGGTCATTGCTGCGGGAGGCGTAAAGGTAGCCAAACACGGCAACCGTGCCGCATCTTCCAAATCCGGTACTGCAGACTGTCTGGAGGCTCTCGGCGTAAACATTGATTTATCTCCTGAAAAATGCGTTGAATTGCTGGAAAAAGCAGGTATTTGTTTCTTCTTTGCCCAGAAATACCATACTTCCATGAAATATGTAGGCCCCATCCGTAAAGAACTGGGTATCCGTACCGTATTCAATATCCTGGGACCCCTTACCAACCCCGCATCTCCTTCTATGCAGCTGCTTGGCGTTTATGACAAATCTCTTGTAGAGCCTCTTGCAAGAGTACTTACAAATCTCGGAGTTAAAAAAGGAATGGTAGTATATGGGTTAGATAAGCTGGATGAAATTTCTGTAAGCTCTCCTACCTTTATCTGTGAGCTTAATGAAGGTGAATATAAGACCTATACCATAACCCCTGAAGATTTCGGACTTACTGCCTGTAAAAAGGAAGACCTTGTGGGCGGAACGCCGGAAGAAAATGCTGCTATCACCCTTTCTATTTTAAAAGGTGAAAAAGGCCCTAAGAGAAATGCTGTTCTTTTGAATGCCGGCGCTGCTCTTTATATCGGAGGAAAAGCGGAAAGCCTTGCAGACGGTGTTGTCCTTGCAGGAAAGTTAATTGATGACGGCTCTGCTCTTGCCACATTAGAAGCATTTATAAAAGAAAGTAATTCATAAATTACTGTTAAATCTGCCAGAAAGGTCAAATAATAAGCTATGACAACAATCTTGGATACTATTGCTGATTATGCAGGGGAAAGAGTAAAAAAAGCAAAGAAAAGCCTTCCTTTGGAAGTAATAAAAAAGCAGGCCCTTGCCATGAACTGCAATACAGGTTTCCCTTTTGAAAAAGCCCTTAAGGACGGCGATATCAGCTTTATCTGCGAGTGCAAAAAAGCATCTCCTTCCAAAGGAATTATTGCTGAAGATTTTCCCTATCTTTCCATTGCGAAAGAGTATGAAGCAGCAGGCGCATCCTGTATTTCCGTACTGACGGAACCGAAATGGTTTCTCGGCTGCAATGAATATCTGAAAGAAATTGCTGCAGCTGTTTCCATTCCCTGTATCCGTAAGGATTTTACCGTGGATGAATACATGATTTATGAAGCAAAGCTTTTAGGAGCCTCTGCAGTGCTCTTAATCTGCTCCCTTTTACCTGAGGAAACAGTAAGGCATTATATTGAAATCTGCGATACACTGGGCTTATCCGCTTTAGTGGAAGCCCATGACGAAGAAGAAATTGCCTCTGCCATCCGCGCAGGAGCCCGTATTATCGGTGTAAACAACCGGAATCTGAAGGATTTTACGGTAGATGTCCGCAATTCCGAAAATTTACGCAGGCTGGTACCGGAATCCGTCCTCTTTGTGGCTGAAAGCGGTATCCGCACCGCCAAAGACATTGATGTGCTTAGAAAAGCCAATGTCAACGCCGTTCTCATAGGCGAAACCCTGATGAGAGCTGAAAATAAAAAAGCTATGCTGGATACTCTGAGGGGATGCTGAATTCTCCTCATAAAACTTTCGTCTTAAGGAGTATATACTGTGAAAAATAAATTTTTCACAGGCAAATTTGTGCTTACGCCCAAATTCGCGGGCTGAGCAAGAATGGAGCATTACTATGACAAAAATAAAAATCTGCGGCTTAAAATCAGAGAATGACATTTCATATGCCAACGAACTGAAGCCTGACTATGTGGGATTTGTTTTCTTAAAGGGCAGAGCAAGATATGTTTCTCCAAAGCAGGCAGCGCATTTCAGAAAATTACTTGATCCTTCCATTCCCACTGCTGGCGTTTTTGTAAATGAGCCTGTAGAAAATGTGATTTCACTTTTACAAAGCGGCACAATCCAGATTGCCCAGCTGCACGGACAGGAAGATGAAGCTTATTTGAAAGAGCTGAGGCAGTATTGCAGCCAGCCTGTTATAAAAGCATTCATTATCAAAACCAGGGCTGATATTCAAAAAGCGCTTGCCTTTCCTTCCGATTATCTTCTGCTGGATAACGGACTGGGAACCGGGGAAACCTTTGACTGGTCCCTGATTCAGAATATTGACAGACCCTTTTTCCTGGCAGGCGGTTTAAATCCTGAAAATGTAAGAAATGCCATCGAATTTGCTCACCCTTATGCCGTAGATGTCAGCTCCGGTGTGGAAACTGACGGTAAAAAGGATTATAAAAAAATGAAAGCATTCGTGACTGCTGTTACGCAGCAGCAGCTTTAAAATTAAAATAAATTTTATGGAGGTAAATTATGTCACAGTCGAAAGGACGCTTCGGAGCCCATGGCGGCCAATACATCCCCGAAACACTGATGAACGCTGTTATTGAGTTGGAAGAAGCCTATAACCATTACAAAGATGACCCTGAATTTAACAAAGAACTTACCACCTTATTTAATGAATATGCCGGACGCCCCAGCCGCTTATATTATGCGGAAAAATTAACAAAGGATTTGGGCGGGGCCAAAATTTATCTGAAACGTGAGGATTTGAACCATACCGGTTCCCACAAAATCAACAATGTTTTAGGACAGGCTCTGCTTGCAAAAAAAATGGGCAAAACCAGGCTGATTGCTGAAACAGGCGCCGGACAGCACGGCGTAGCCACGGCTACCGCTGCAGCGCTTCTCGATATGGAATGTGTGGTTTTTATGGGTGAAGAAGATACGAAACGTCAGGCTCTCAATGTTTACAGAATGAAGCTTCTCGGTTCAGAAGTCATTCCCGTTAAAACCGGAACCGCCACCTTAAAGGATGCTGTTTCCGAAGCCATGAGAGAATGGACCAGCAGAATTGATGATACACACTATTGCCTTGGTTCCGTTATGGGACCTCATCCCTTCCCCACCATTGTAAGAGATTTTCAGTCTGTTATATCCAGAGAAATCAAACAACAGATGCTGGAAAAGGAAGGAAGACTTCCCGATGTGGTAATGGCCTGTGTAGGCGGCGGCAGCAACGCCATGGGAACCTTCTATCATTTCATTGAAGATAAGGATGTCCGGCTAATCGGCTGTGAAGCTGCCGGCAGGGGAATTGATACCTTCGAAACCGCAGCTACCATAGCAACCGGACGCCTTGGCATTTTCCACGGCATGAAATCCTATTTCTGCCAGGACAAATATGGTCAGATTGCACCTGTTTACTCTATTTCAGCCGGGCTTGATTATCCCGGTATCGGACCGGAGCACGCATGGCTTCACGATACGGGACGTGCCCAGTATGTTCCCGTTACAGACGAAGAGGCCGTAAATGCTTTTGAGTATCTTTCACGGACTGAGGGCATTATACCCGCTATTGAAAGCGCACATGCCGTTGCCCATGCAATAAAAATTGCGCCCGGATATTCCAAGGATAAGATTATGGTTATCACCATTTCCGGACGGGGCGATAAGGATTGTGCTGCAATTGCACGTTACAGAGGGGAGGATATCCATGACTAGAATTAAAGACGCTTTTGCAAACGGCAAGGCATTTATCCCATTTATTACCTGTGGGGATCCTGATTTGGAAACAACAAAAGAAATTGTGCGCGCTATGGCGGCAAACGGAGCCGACTTAATTGAGCTTGGTATTCCTTTTTCTGATCCAACTGCGGAAGGTCCTGTAATTCAGAGTGCCAATCTCCGCGCATTAACAGGCGGCGTTACTACGGACAAAATTTTTGAAATGGTAAGAGAGCTCCGCAAAGACCTTACTCTTCCCATGGTTTTCATGACCTATTCCAATGTTGTCTTTTCCTATGATGCTGAAAAATTTATCGGCACTTGTTCTGAAATCGGCATCAATGGACTGATTCTGCCTGACCTGCCTTTTGAAGAAAAGGAAGAATTCAGCGATATCTGTAAGAAATATGACGTGGCTCTTATTTCCCTGATTGCCCCCACTTCTGCAAACAGAGTGGCAATGATTGCAAAAGAAGCGGAAGGCTTTATTTACATTGTTTCCAGTCTGGGCGTTACCGGCATCCGCAGTGAAATCAATACAGATATTGGATCCTTAGTAAAAGTAATTCGGGAAAATACCTCTGTTCCCTGTGCAGTGGGCTTTGGTATCTCCACTCCTGCCCAGGCAGCAAAAATGGCAGGCATATCTGATGGCGCTATTGTAGGCTCCGCTATTATCAAGCTGGTTGCTCAGTACGGGAAAAACGCTGCAGGGCCTGTTGGTGAATATGTTAAGAGCATGAAAGATGCTTTAAAATAACAATAGAAAGCACGCTTTGCGAACTTTCTATTGTCATGAATTAAAAGGCTGCCGGGTTTTAGATGATCATTATCCCATTTCAACCCCGGCAGCCCATGCTTCTATTTATTTTCTGATTTTTTTACTGCGGCAGCAATCATTTCAACTGCGCCTTCAATTCCCAGTTTATCCGTATCAATGCAGAGGTCATAGCTTGATGCAGCGCCCCACTCTTTACCGGAATGCTGATTATAATAAGCAGACCTTTCCTTATCCACCTTTACTATCTTTTTAAGGCTTTCCTGATTTGTTAAATGATCACGACTGGATACCCTCTTTACTCTTGACTCAGGAGATGCGGTAACAAATACCTTGAAAAGATTTTCTCTGTCCTTCAGTATCTGGTCGGCACGCCGTCCTACAATTACACAGGCTCCTTCTCCGGCAACTCTTTCAATAATCTCACTTTGTGCCTGATTAGCCAGCTCCTCAACAGAAGTGGGCTGACCTGATATAAATCCTGCATATTGATAAAGCATCCGGGATTCTGCCGGCTTTTCATCCATACTTTCCAGAAATTTCTTATTTAAGCCGCTGCTTTTTGCCGCTTCCTCCAAAAGCTCCGCATCATAATATGGAATATTCAGCTGCTCCGCCAAAAGCTTTCCAACCGTCCTTCCTCCTGCGCCATAAGAGCGTCCAATTGTAATTACCGTATTTGTATTTGAAGAAACTTTTCCTCCTACCGCTTCCTTCTTTAAACGGGCGCTCTCAGGCTCCGTTTTATCCACTGCAGGATTTCTAAGCGCCCTGTTTGTGTGAAGAATAACAATAACGGAAGCGATAAAGGTAAGAATATCCGCTACAGGCATGAAGTATAAAATACCATCAAGTCCCCAGAATACAGGAAGCAAAACAGGAAGCCCCACGCCGAATGCAACCTCTCTCATCATAGATAATGCCGTTGATTGTTTTGCATTTCCGAGAGATTGCAGAAAGATAAAGGTTCCTTTATTGATACAGGACAAAGTAAGCATACACAGGAAAATACGGATACATTTCACAGCAAAGTCCGTATAATAAATACTCTCGTTTTTAGCGCCGAAAATATTAATCAGCTGATGTGGGAACAGTACAAAGATCAAAGTGGCAGCAAACCCCACAATTGCTTCTGATACTAAAAGCCGCTTCATTAATCCCAGAACACGGTCATTTCTTCTGGCTCCGATATTATAACCGACTATGGGAATACATCCTGCTGCCAGGCCAACGGAAATTGAAATAATAATCTGGAAGAATTTCATTACAATTCCTACCACTGCGGTGGGTATTTGCGAATATTCCGCCTGCTTGAAAATCGGGTCCAGGGCACCATATTTTGTTACCATGTTCAACACTGCTGCCATGGAAAATACTATGGAAATCTGTGAAAGAAAACTGGTAATGCCAAGAGGAATAATTTTTTTCATCAGGGCAAAACGCATTTTAAAGCTGTCGCGGCTGATTTTAACCGCTTTCATGCGGAACAAATAAATAAGCGACATAATTGCTGAAACAATCTGTCCGAAAATAGTTGCAACAGCAGCCCCCATCATTCCCCATTTAAGCACATAAATACAAATGGGATCAAATATAATATTCAGAATTGCGCCTGTCAGCAGCGTAACCATTGCAAACCTGGGACTACCGTCAGAACGAATAATCGGATTCATTGCCTGGCCAAACATATAAAAAGGAATACCCAAAGTAATCCAGAAGAAATATTCCTTTGAAAGCCGGAAGGTTTCCTCATTTACCCTTGCGCCAAACATGGTAAGTATCTGCTCCTGAAAAATCAGATAGACCAGCATAAGAATAATACCCACAGCAACAACGCTCAAAACTGAGCTGCCAATACCCCGATGAGCATTATCCTTTTCCCTTGCGCCAAGGCTGATGCTGACAAAGGTGCAGCATCCGTCCCCAATCATCATTGCTATGGACAGCGCAACAACAGTCAGCGGAAATACAACTGTATTTGCTGCATTTCCAAATGAACCAAGGTAGCTTGCATTTGCTATAAATATCTGGTCAACAATATTATAAAGCGCTGCTACAAGCAGAGAAACAACGCATGGAATTGCATACTTTCTCATTAATTTTCCCAGACCTTCTTTTTCCAGAAAATCGTTTGTTTGTTTTTCAGCCATTTTAAACCTCCTGTTTTGATTTTGACGAAAAAAAGGCATATGCAGCCTGCATATGCCTGTAATTTTACTAACACATGCAATCCTCCTGCATACACTGTTTCGTATCAGCATTGTGCAGTGCATTGCCTGTATCGTGTCAATCATTTATTAAATTTAACATGGTGAATTTTATCACAGCAAATTAAAAAAATCAAGTGGGAAAATATTTTGAAAAAATTTCCGGCGTTACTATTTCCGGCTTTTTTATTCCTGTACTATCTGTATCGTATCTTTGCTGCATAAGCAGGTAACGGTTCCGTCCGCCGTCAGATAAATTTTTACTCCCAGCTTGTTTAGAATATTACATATCTTCTCCCTGTCGGGAACTTCCTCAGAGCAGGTAATCACCGCTGCCCGGGGAGAAACCGCCCGGAAGAAATCTTCTGAATTCTTTTCCTCTTTTCCGTGGTGGGGAACCTTCAATACATCATGGTTCAAATCAAATTCCTTCTGCTCTAAAAGCTCTTTTAACCGTTCTCTTTCGCAGTCCCCGGCAAACAAAAAGCTTCTTTCCCCGTAAATCATACTGATTACCAGTGAAAAATCATTATCTTCTTCTTCATACTTTTCCTGCTGGGGCGGATAAATCAGGAATTCTGCCTCATCAAGTGAAAACCGGGTGGTTTCCTTTACCAAAGACGGCTGCAGATTCATTTCATCCGCTATTTCCCGATATTCCAGATACTGACCTCCATCCGACTCATAATCCGGCTGCAGGATTTCTCCTGCCTCCAGCTTTTCCAGAATCCGGTCTGCGCCTCCCACATGATCCTTATCAAAATGTGTAAGTATGAGATAATCCAGCTTTTGTATCTCCTGCCTTTCCAAATAATTAAGGATAACTTCCGAGGTGTTGTCATAACCCGTATCAATCAGCATTACATGATTTGCCGTTTCAATCAGGATGGCATCGCCCTTTCCCACATCAAAAAATGTTACCTTAACTCCCGGATTTTCCAAAGCAGAATCTTCTTGTTCCATCAGATTTTCCGCTTTCCGGCAGGCGCTAAGGGGCAGAATCGCGCCTGATATCAGTCCAAATATAATAATATACATTATTATATTGATTTTTATTCCCGCTTTCATTTCCTTTTTTATAATCTCTTCAGCAGTTCTTCCCTCTGTGCCTCATATCCGGGCTTTCCAAGAAGGGCAAACATATTTTTCTTGTAGCTTTCCACACCGGGCTGGTTAAAAGGATTTACACCAAGCAGATATCCGCTTACGCCGCAGGCAAACTCAAAGAAGTAGAATAATTCGCCCAGGTAGAATTCATTTACTTCGGGAACAGTAACCATAAAGTTAGGAACCTGTCCGTCAGTATGGGCAAGAATTGTTCCGTTCATAGCGCTCTTATTTACAAAATCAACGCTCTTTCCTGCCAGATAGTTAAGACCGTCAAGATCTACAGGCTCTTCCTGTAAAATGATTTCTTCCCTGCTGGTTTCAATATTAATAACTGTTTCAAACATATTTCTGGAGCCGTCCTGGATAAACTGTCCCATAGAATGAAGGTCTGTTGTTAAATCAACGCTTGCCGGGAATATACCCTTCTGATCCTTGCCTTCGCTTTCACCGTATAACTGCTTCCACCATTCGGATACATAGTGGACACTGGGCTCATAATTTGCAAGAATTTCAATTGCTTTACCTTTTCTTAAAAGGATATTGCGCAGAGCAGCATATTTAACGGCATCATTTTCTTCAAAAGGAGCTTCCAAAGCCATTTTACGTCCCTGTGCTGCACCTTCCATCAGCTTATCGATATCAGCGCCGCTTACTGCAATGGGAAGTAACCCAACAGCTGTAAGAACGGAGAAACGTCCTCCTACATCATCAGGTACTACGAAGCTTTCGTAGCCTTCCTCTGTAGCCAGATTCTTTAAGGATCCTCTTGCTTTATCTGTAGTAGCATAAATTCTCTTTGCTGCTTCTTCCTTACCGTATTTCTTTTCCATCATTTCCTTAAATACACGGAAAGCAATAGCAGGCTCTGTAGTAGTGCCTGATTTACTGATCATATTAATGGAGAAATCCCTGTCCCCGATAACATCCATCAAATGCTTAATATAAGTAGAACTGATGGAATTGCCTACGAAATAGATTTCAGGCGTCTTTCTGATTTCCTTACTTACGGTGTTGTAAAAGCTGTGCCTTAAAAATTCAATGGCTGCTCTTGCTCCAAGATAAGAACCTCCGATACCGATTACCAGCAGCACTTCGGTATCGCTCTGGATTTTGGCTGCTGCCTTTTTAATTCTGTCAAATTCTTCCTTGTCATAATCTACGGGTAAATCAATCCATCCGAGGAAATCATTGCCGGCTCCTTTTTTGGAAACCAGTAATTCTTTTGCATCCAATGCCAGCTTCTTCATGGATTCCACTTCATGCTCTTTAATAAAAGCTGCAGCTTTGGAATAGTCAAATGTTACTTTGCTCATAATATTCGCTCCTTTTGTGATTTTTATAAAAATATTATATTTCACTGCATCAATCAGTCATAGTTTATCAGAGAACCATACAATTTTCAAGATTTTGTCAAAAGCCCGGCAGCCAATGCCTTACGCTGTATTCGCTAACCGCACACCAGTTTACTGCCATCCCGGACAAACCGCCTGCTTTCTCCCTTCTGCAGGACAAGACATTCCGAAAATTTTCCATATTTCAAACAGCTTTTCAGGTCTTTATCGGCTCTTATGACACATTCCTTCAGCAGACCGTTTTCCCATGTAATATCTGCTTCGCCACAGCCTTTTACACGAAACCCCTTTATGGAACCGCTGTTCCAGGCCTTCGGAAGGGCAGGAAGAAGTACAATTCTTTCCAATGTACTCTGTACCAGCATTTCCGCAATGGCTGCCGTTACGCCGAAATTGCCGTCGATTTGGAAGGGAGGATGCTTGTCAAATAAATTCAGATAGGTAGAATTGGCAAACAGCTTTTCAATATTTTCATAAGCCTTTTCCCCGTCCCACAGCTTCGCATAATGATTGGTAATCCATGCACGGCTCCAGCCTGTATGACCTCCGCCGCCCGCAAGCCGTCTTTCCAGAGTCACCTCCGCCGCTTTTGCAAGCTCCGGTGTCCCATCCACCGTAATCTGCTCCGAAGGATGAAGTCCATATAAATGTGAAATATGTCTGTGACCCGGCTCCCATTCTTCAAAATCCTCCGGCCACTCCATAATATTTCCATGTTTTCCGATTTGGGTCGGTATCAGCTTTTCCCTTGCCGCCTTAATTCTATCATTCAGCTCATCCTCCACCTGAAGAATTTCAGCCGCTTTTATACACTGGGTAAATAAATCCCTTAAAATCTGATTGTCCATGGTAACGCCGTAAATATTTGCACCCTTTTCCCCATTTGGAAGAATAAAGGTATTTTCCGGTGAAACCGAAGGGCAGGTTACAAGATACCCGTCATGTTCTACCATAAAATCCAGGAAAAATTCAGCTGCTTCCCTCATAATCGGAAAGCTTTCCCTTAAAAATTCTTTATCCAGAGTATATTGATAATGGGTCCATTGATGAGTGCAGAGCCACGCCGCTCCAAGCACCCAGTAAGAACCGGGAATCCAGTGATCCTGGGTTGCTGTATCGCCGTGAATATCCGTGTTATGATGGCACATAAAGCCTTTTGCCCCATACATCACCTTTGCCGTATGCCTGCCGTTTGGCACCATCTTTTTAATCAGCTCAAACAACGGCATATGACACTCCGGCAGATTACAGATTTCTGCCGGCCAGTAATTCATTTCCGTATTAATGTTAATTGTGTACTTTGAATCCCATGGAGGAAGTATATCCTGATTCCAGAGTCCCTGCAGCGTAGCGGGCAGTCCACCTTCTCTGCTGCATGCAATAAGAAGATAGCGGCCATAATCAAAATACAGCTTGGAAAGCCCTATATCAGCGGGCTTCTTCCCTGCCGCCAGAATTCTTTCATCCGTGGGAAGCGCATCATATTCCGATAAATCGCCTAAATCAAATTTCACCCTTCCATATAAGGATGTATAATCCTTCACATGCTCTTTTAACAAGGCTTCATACCGCTCTTCCTTCGCCCTCCGGATGCGGCTTTTAATGGAAGCCTCCAGTTCTTCCTCCGGCACATGATAAGTAGTGTCGCCGCAGAAATATAAAATCACTTCTCCGGCCGCTTCCGCCAGAAGATGTTCACCCATGACAGAAATTTTTCCGTCCCGGCTTTCCGCCTGCAGCATCATGGAAAAATCAAAGCCGCCCTTTCCAAGATTTCCGTACAGACAGATACCGTTATTTCCTGTTTTCTTTACACCGTCAAAAAATTTGCTTCTTCCAAGCAGTGCGGAAAAATTAATCTTTTTTTCACCTTCTGCAGTAAAACGCATAACCAGAACATCCGCAGGTTTTGAAAGAAACATTTCCCTATGAAATAAGGTTTCCCCACACCGGAAGCTCTGTCTGTATACGGCCTTCTCCAAATCCAGCTCCCTGTAATAACCGGTAAAATCCTCAATTCCTTCAAATTGAATATAAATATCACCCAGTGTCTGATAGGGATGCATGCTGTTGGGGCAGCCCGACATAGCAAGCTTTATCAGTTTTTCAGCTTTTGTAATCTCTCCGTTAAAAATCAACTCTCTGATGACAGGCAGCTGCTCCTTCATATCAGGATTGTTTCTGTCAACCTTTCCTCCATACCACATGCTTTCTTCATTAACCTGAAGATGCTCTTCCGAAACGCCGCCAAATACCATGGCGCCAAGCCTGCCGTTTCCTAAAGGAAGCGCTTCCTCCCATTCCCCGGCAGCGCGCCTGTACCACAATTTGCTCATGCTTTATCCTCCTGTCCCTTGCCATCCCTGTAATCGTTGTTTTTCCATTATTATCATTTTACAATAAAAACGGCCTTATGCAAAGAATTCCTTTAATAAGTCTTCCAGTTCTTCCTGATAATCCGCACTGGCGGGAATAGCCTGCCTTTTATCTGCTTTCTCTCCCCGCCTGCTTATTTTTTTACTTTCATTTTTTACAGGTATTGCTTCCTTCGGCACTTCCTCTTTTTTCTCCGTTAATGCAATTTCTTTTTCTATTTCCAGACGGGGTGCAAGATGATTTTCCAGATAATCAACCAGATTTGTTTTCAAAATATTCTTTTTCCCCTGAATATCCACTATGCCCGAAACAGAAAAATAAAGATAAAGTCCCAGTATACTGGAAAGATAATAGGGAATAATCTGAAATAAAGTATCCCCGGCAGCAAGCGACAGACAAATACTGATTCCCGTTACTACAATGGAAAGCATCATTAATTGTCCCGCAATATGGGAAAGCCTGATAAATGAAATATTGGCAAAACGGATTTTTTGAATAAACTTGTCCACAAACACCGCAGTATTTACCATTCTGCCATTCAATTTATAGTAGTTGGCATATTTTAATTTACACTGCTTCAGCATTTTATTTTCCGTTGTGGGCATATTATTTGATTCTTTTATCATAATTTGAATTATCACACCCATTACAATCTGACATATAATGCTAAGTATCAGAAGAACTAAAATAGCCGCTGCTAAATATTTATGTTTAAAAAACGTCATGAACATAACACCCTCCTTTTGCTGACCGGCAGCAGAAAATCCTTTAACTCATTATATCCGACAGGGATTTTCCCCTCAATATTACATTCCGCATAAGGCATCCATGTTTTTCGACAGAGATTTTCATAATCCTTTCAAAAAGTATGTTTTACTACTGGAAAGTGCATGTTTTTTCTGCTATACTGACATATCAGAAGTAACGAAAAAATACAGAAAGGCATGGGTGTATGTAATATGAGATATCAGACAAAAGGCGTATGCTCCTCCTCCATAGATATTGAAGTTGAAAACGGCGTTATTAAATTTGTAGAATTTTTCGGAGGATGCAACGGTAATTTGAAAGGAATTGCTTCTTTAGTAACCGGCATGAAGGTTGACGATGCCATTGACAAGTTAAAAGGCATCCGGTGCGGTTTCAAGCCCACCTCGTGTCCTGACCAGCTGGCTCAGGCACTTGAAATAATTAAAGACAGCAACCGTTAAAACAGGAGGCTCCCGAAATGAGCGAATCAAATACAGCGAAAAAAATTGTATTGACCGGCGGAGGAACAGCAGGCCATGTAACACCGAATATTGCCCTGCTGCCGCGCTTAAAAGAGTTGGGATATGAAGTTTCCTATATCGGCTCCTATGACGGAATTGAAAAAAAACTGATTACGGATTTCAATATCCCCTATTACGGAATTGCAACAGGAAAGTTCAGGCGCTATCTGGATGTCAAAAACTTAACAGACCCCTTCCGCGTTATCAAGGGTTTTGGAGAAGCCAGAAAGCATTTAAAAAAGATTAATCCGGATATCGTTTTTTCCAAGGGCGGCTTTGTAAGCGTTCCCGTTGTCAGGGCAGCTGCGAGCCTGCATATTCCCTGCATTATACATGAATCAGATATGACCCCGGGACTTGCCAATAAAATGTGCATTCCCGTTGCCCAAAAAATATGCTGTAATTTTCCCGAAACGGTAGCCATGCTCCCAAAAAATAAAGCTGTTCTGACAGGATCTCCCATACGTGAAGAGCTTGCAAAAGGCAACAAAATTGCCGCTCTTGATATGTGCGGTTTTACCGCTAATAAGCCTGTTATCCTCGTTATCGGCGGAAGTCTTGGAGCCGCTTCCGTAAATAAAGCGGTCAGAGATGCCCTTCCTTCACTTTTACAGGATTTTCAGGTAGCCCATATCTGCGGCAAGGATAAAATTGACAATATGCTGCTGCACACTGAGGGCTATATACAGTTTGAATATGTAAAGGCTGAATTAAAGGATCTTTTTGCCATGGCAGACATAGTAATATCCCGCGCCGGAGCTAATTCCATCTGTGAGCTTCTGGCGCTGAAAAAACCCAATCTGCTTGTTCCCCTTTCCGCCCAAAGCAGCAGGGGCGACCAAATATTAAACGCAAAATCTTTTGAGGCCCAGGGCTTTTCCATGGTAATTGATGATGATAACCTATCTCCTGAACTGCTGGCAGAGAAGGTAACGGAGCTTTACTTTACCAGACAGACTTTTATAGACGCCATGGGCAAAAGCAATCTCCTCGGCTCCATTGCGACTATTACTGATTTAATTGAAAAAACGGTTAAAAACAATTCAAAGTAATGAATTTAAAACAGCTTCCGCAAGAAACGGCAATACCTTCTTTCGGAAGCTGCTTTCTATTGTTTACTCTTCTTTGTCATCTAAAATATTCTTCTCAATAATATCCAACGCTCTCTCATTTTCCTGCTGGCAATATGCTATCATCTGTTCTTCTCCCTGTTTTTCCAGGCTTGTTATATCCGCTCCCAGCTGCACATAACAAACATAATTTTCAATGGTTTCTATCCGGGAGGCAAAAACCTTCGCTTTATTCTGAGGCTGATTTTCATATATTTTAAGAAGCAGTTCACGGTACTCATTTAAATATTTCTCCACATCCGCTACAGAATCTTCCTTTGCCTCCACAATAATCATCATATCGATTCCGGCTTCCGAATGCTGGTATTCAGCCATGAAGTTATCATACATGCTTGCCGATATGCCGGTGCGTTCCGCAAGCTCCTCATCGGAAAGAAGGGCATCAGGCCAGTAATTGTCACCAATAATGTCAACCACAGCCTCCTTTAATTCCATCATGGGAGTAACAATTCTGTATTTGCTGCCTACCTGCAGGGTATTTACCGCATCATTTTCTTCACTGCCGCTTTCATCCGCATAGGCTCTCCCGCTATAGCCTGCGTCGGAATTTCCGCTGCAGCCCTTTAGAAATAAAACAGCGCCTGAAAATATCATGACAAAAATAATTAAATAACCTCTCTTTTCCTTTCCCATTTTCCCTCCTGCCGCGCAAAAACATGCACTGAATCCTGTTTTATACTTCTAAGTATTTCCATACATTAGACAAATTATGCCTGTACATGCTATACTATAAAAATGAATTTTCTATTGTCATAAGTCAATAATCCCGCCGCAAGCAGCGGGGCATGGAAATTGAAGCGCCCCAAGGGGGCGGGGTATTGACCCTCGCGGCATTCGTCAAGGTCATGC
>CAZDPE010000027.1:0-25689 GCA_964507235.1 uncultured Lachnospiraceae bacterium | reverse complement strand
CGCTCTTTTGGCATGCCCAAAAATATAGGCGGACTATGATAATCCTGTCATCTGGTAAATAAATTGTAACACTTAATGCAACTATTTTAAAGAGAAAAATGACATTTACCCTTTTCTGTAAGAGTAAATGCCACTTCTTCCCTGGCAGTTTTCAAAGTGGAAATAAACTTTTCACTTCAGCTTTTGAGTTAAGCCTTTTTCTTTTCCTCCGCATTTTACCTGTCATGCCTGATATTGGGCAATTGCGGCTTCGATTCTTTTTTTTACTTCTGCCGCTATTTCCACTGTTTTCATATTCTTATACTCATCATAATACATAGGAGACAGATATATTAATTTTACCGTAACTGCACGAATGGAATTCTCATCAAAGGGAATAAAAGAATCAATTAATGCACAGGGAACAATCGGACATTTTGCTTTTACGGCACTTTTAAAGCTCCCTCCCTTAAAATCCAGCAGTTCGTTACCTTTCCTGCTTCTTGTGCCTTCCGGAAATATAATAAAATTTTTTCCTTTTTTAACATCTTCAGAAACCTGATTTATAATCTGCATAGACTGTCTGATATCATCTCTGTCCATGGCATAAGAGCCAAGCGCCTTCGTTACTTGCTTTAACAAAATAATATTACTTGCTTCTTTTTTAATTACAAATGCAAAGGGCCTCGGACATGATTCCAAAAATACCAACACATCAAATAATCCCTGATGATTCGGATAAAATATAAATCCTTCCTCCTTCGGTATGTTTTCAACACCATGCGACTCTATTGTTACCCGCCCTGCATGATTAGCCTTTTTAGTAACTTTTTTTATAAGTTCAAAGGTTTCTTCATATGAAATTTTTTTACTTTTTTCACATCGCCAAATCCGAAATAAATAATATGGCGCCACAAAAAATAGTCTAAAAACCATCAATGCAATTCTCAACGCTGCTGCTCCCATTCTTCATGGCAATAGGTTGTGCACTTTATCAGCAATCCTATTGCTGCAAATTAAAATTGAAATTTTGCTTTCCGTTTCACAGAAATTATGACTCTTCTTTATATGCTTCGGCTGCCGTTTCATACAAATTATTCCCTTCCGAATCAATTACCACTATAACCGGGAAATCTTTTACTTCCAATTTTCTGACAGCCTCAGTTCCCAAATCAGGATATGCAATAATTTCAGAATTGACAATTGCCTTAGACAGCAATGCGCCCGCTCCACCCACTGCTGCAAAATAAACTGCTTTATTCTTTATAATAGACTTCCTGACAGCCTCGGAACGTTTTCCTTTTCCAATCATACCCCTTTGTCCGAGCTCAAGCAACGCAGGAGCATACTTATCCATTCTGCTTGCAGTAGTGGGTCCTGCCGAACCTATGGGGCGCCCTTCTCTGGCCGGCGAAGGCCCCATATAATAAATAATATTATTTTTAATATCAAAAGGCAGCTCTTTACCTTGTTCCAGGGCTTCATACATTCTCTTATGGGCTGCATCCCTCGCTGTATAAATAATACCTGATAAATATACATAATCGCCGCTTTTTAATTCCGCTGCTTCCTGTTCACCAAATGGAACCCTAATATGTCTGTCCATTATAATTCCTTTCCCTATATAGTATTAAATAAAAATGTCAGATACAACATATAGAAAATCACATCACATTATATATAGAAGGAAAACCTTCATTTATAACTCTCTGACACTGTGCCTGTTCACATGACAGCAAATGTTTACTGCCACAGGAAGTCCCGCAATATGCGTAGGATATGTATTAATATTCACCGCAAGCGCTGTAGTACTTCCTCCCAGCCCTCCTGGTCCGATGCCGGTCTTGTTAATCTTGCAAAGTAATTCCTCTTCCATATCTTTAACATAAGGAATATCGGAATGTTGATTCACCGGTCTTGTTAACGCCTGTTTTGCCAATAATGCGCACTTTTCAAAAGTTCCTCCGATTCCTACTCCTACAACCATTGGCGGACAGGCATTGGGACCTGCATCCTTCACTGCTGTGAGAATTGCATTTTTTACACCTTCAATTCCATCTGCAGGCTTTAACATAAAAATCCTGCTCATGTTCTCACTTCCAAAACCCTTTGGTGCAACCGTAATCCTGATTTTTTCACCGGCAACAATATCATAATGAACTACAGCAGGCGTATTATCTTTAGTATTTTCCCTGAAAACAGGATCTCTTACTACAGATTTCCGCAAAAATCCCTCCGCATACCCTTGGCGCACTCCTTCATTAACCGCATCTGTCAAAAGTCCGCCTTCAATTCTGACATCCTGACCAACTTCCATAAAAACAACTGCCATTCCGGTATCCTGACAAATGGGTATCATATCTTCCGCAGCAATACAAAGATTTTCCCTAAGCTGATTCAGAATCTGTTTACCTAACGGAGATTTTTCTGTTTCTTTAGCCTTTGTTAAGGCCATATCCATATCCTCAGTCAGAAAATGATTAGCCTCAATGCACATCTCTTTTACGTTTTTGATTACTTCATTTATATGAATTGTTCTCATTCCGTTATCTCCATAGCTGACATTTATTCTAAGCTTTAACCGGTAATAATATTTTTAATCTCATCCAATTCTTCCTGAGATGCATTTCCCGGCTTTCCGCTGATTATTTGTCCGTCATCTTTATAACGGGGAATTAAGTGCATATGAAAATGAAATACCGTCTGGCCCGCTGCTTCTCCGTTATTCTGAAGCAGGTTAAATCCGTCACAATGAAGCTTATCAGTCATCAGACCTGCCATTCTCCTGGCAAGCTTCATGACATCGCCGGCCGCCTCTTCCGGAAGTTCATAAATGTTTCCATAATGATTTTTAGGGAGAATTAATGCATGCCCCCTGGTTGCCGGAGCCAAATCCAGAATTACGCGAAACTGCTCATCCTCATAAAGGGTCTTGGAAGGAATTTCCCCTGCAGCTATTTTACAAAAAATACAATTATCATCTTTCATTTTCCTGTTTATCTCCTTTATATTTTTATTTTACAATGTATTTCCCATAAAAATAAAAATCTGGTCCAAAGTGCGAAGTATCCTGAAATCACCTTTCATCTTCATGGAGCCTCCCATAAAAGCCCTCTGAAAAGTCATGCGTGAAAATATAATATCGTCCATGGTTTCTTTATTTATCCGTATCTCCACATCACAAGCCGATACATTTCCATAATAATAATTATTTTCTGTCCCGTTAATTTCAATAATTAACGGCTTTCTTTTTCCTTCAATCTGAATCTTGTAAACGGCTTTAAATCCGGTCTGAGGTACAAAATGAGTTTGAAAATCTCTGATATACTCCTCTTCACTGTCTTCCGTTTCTCCATTTCCCAGCATTCCCCGGAAAAGACTTGTTAATTCCTGTATATCTTCCTTTTGCCTTCTCACATAACTGTCATCAGATGCATAGTGGGAAAGCTGTTCAGATTCCTGGGGCGTTAAATCTGTATTCTTTGTTATTGATACCATCTTTTTAACAGCCTGGTTGCTGGCAGGAAAGCTTGCCATTTTCTGATTAATCGTGCGGTACATATTTTCTGCTTTTTTTTCTATTATTGTAATATATTCTTCATTATCCTCCAGGATTGATGTATCCGATATATACCCGCATATACCGCTGCAGGGGCGCCCGCCCAGTATTTCCCATGCATTGGCCAGATTCAATTTTCCTTCTCTTTCACCATATGTTGTAGACATAACAATCGGACACATATAAGTTCTGGAGATTTTTTCTTTATCTCCATACAGCCAGCACGCATCCAGAAACTGCTGCATATATCCGCCGATTCCAAACCATTCCACCGTGGTAGCCAGTACAATCCCATCAGCCTCTTTCAATGTCTGCGGCAAAGTTGTTATATTATTTTTCAGTTCATACAGGTTAAAGCGCTCCACTGTCACATGAAGTTCCTGAAAAACTTCTTCCATTTTATTAATTACATATAATGTAGGGTCGTCAATTAAGCCTCTTCCACCATAGTAAATATATATTTTCATAAAAATCTGTCCTTTCATTCTGCAGCAACATATTATATTAAGTATAAAGCGAATTTCATTATCTGTAAATAAATTTTAGCTTCCCTAATTTTATTTCATCTCCCGGCTCCAACACTTCCGACGTATTAGGTTCCAACCGTAATCCATTTCTGAAGGTTCCATTCGTGGAATTGAGATCCGTCATGTAAATCCTATCCCCTTCCCTTGAAAATTTCACATGCCTGCGGCTGATGCTCTGGTCCGCAATTACCATATCCACACTTCCTGCCAGCTTTCCTACCGTAATGGGAAGCCTGCTTAAATCAATATGATTTTTATTTCCTTTTCCCATTCCATACAATTTATTTTCACTGCTTTCTACCCAGGGAATAAACACCGTATTTCCATACGATTCATTTAATTTTTCCTGTACTTTTTCACACACCATGGTTTCCTGAAAGGGTTTTTCAATATCTTCGCTCATTCGCTTCTTTACCGTTTCAGCTCTGTTTTCCAAAAAAGAAATTTTTTTGCCGCACCTCATATATATCAGCCCCAATCCTCCGGCAAGCAATAACACACCTGCCATAAACATCCCCGCATAGCAGTAAACCATTTCACGCTCTGTCAACTGATAGCTGTATAACAAATAACAGAGAACGCCTGCCGTTATTGAGCCGGCAAACAAACTGACAAGCGCAGCTTTTCCCGATAACCGGTTCAGATTTCCTGAATTCTCCGATACTTCCGGATTTTCTTCCTCCGCCTCCTCTTCCGGAAAATTCTTTTTGCACATATTTTCATCATCCTGCCCTTTGTTACTTTCAGCAGACACTTCATAAACCTGTTCAAACCATTGCAGTACTTCATCTAAGACAAATTGTTCTTTTTCTACCAATTCATACATTTTATATGTTATTTCTACTGCCTCACAATCTTCATTATCCACTTTATCCATTAAAAATTCCAACAATGATGCAATATATTTATCTCCCGTTTCACAGGGATAGTAAATAAAGAATAGCTCTTGAGTTTCTACATCCACATAGATATATTCGGGATTCAGAAGCAGATTTTTTTCGTCCAGCAAATACCGTGACAGATTTTCCCATACCATTTTTAACTGTACAAAAAATTTACTGAGCAGCCGGAAATTGATGCGTCTGTTTTCATAAAGATTTGCAAAGCTCTGCTTTGAAGTAATTTCATAATATAAAAGCATATCACCATTAATATGTCTTTCCTGACATGGAAGCAGCCCATCTATTTTATTGCCGGTTATCATTTTACATTGATACATATCAACCGTTAAATCCAAGACCTTTAAAATAATATAATTATGACGAAAATCTTTGTAATATTCTATATCTACCATACCCTATCTCTCCTTACTTTCCTTACTGTTTCCAAGATATTCAGTTTTTCTGCTTCTTTTCTAATCACAAGCGTGCCTTTATAACCTGCTGAGGCAATAATCATCTTATTTCCGGCTGTTTTTATCTCCTGCTCATCCATATTCCAAAAAGGATACAGCCTGCTTTTATATTCCAGACGCTGCAGGATATACTGGTTATTATTGTCATTATTTTTCTCCATTTCATCATATATTACTTCTCCATAATCAGCTCCTGCATTGGTAAACCTGCTGCCTCTGAAGGCAAGCAAATAATTATCCTGGGAAATCACACATCTGTTATACAGATAAAATCCGCATAGGATAATCAGCAGATAAATCATGATAACCAAAGGCATCACCAGTGATGCCTCCACTGTAAAATAACCATTCCAGTTCTTATTCATATATAAGCATTACCTCCATAGCCGCCAGTAAAAAAGGTACAAAAGGTATCAATTCTTTCTTCTTTTTTATCAAAAGCCAGACAGCATACACTCCCGAAAGAAGTACTGCCGTACAAGATACCAGCATACAAAACCAGCCATTTGTCCACATCCCGAGCACCAATACAACCGCACCGTCCCCATATCCGATTTTTTCTCCGGTCAGCACAGACAATAACAGAAAAATCATTCCCGGCAGCATACGCCAGATGAAATTCTCTATATTCATCTCATTACCCACCTGTGCATATACCGTTCCCAATATGCCGGATATCAGCAATGGCGCCATAGGGATTTTCTTAAGCTTGATATCCCTTTCCGACAAATATCCCAGCAAGAGCAACGCTCCGCAATACCCTGCTTTTTTATACATGATTCCCCTTCCTCTTATCCACACTTGCTGCATGCGGTTCTCAATCCCACTTCTGAAAGCGGCACTATATACACTGTCCTTTTCAATGCAGCGCAGTCAGCTTCCCCATGATACCGGTTCCCCCATTCAGTCAGATAAACCAGCCCTTTATCCTGCGGTTTGCACAGCTCACAGGCATAATATATTTCCCCGGAACCATTGCGGCAGTCTTTTATTTCTTCTCCGAATACTGCACGGGCTTTGACCTTAAGATATGTACATTCCTCCGAAGTATGATATTTACTGCCGGATGGTGTAATATATACATAAGTATCCGGTCGTTTTTCTGCTTCTGCATTCATATCACCGGTATATCCGATAAAGCCATGCCCAAAAAACTTGTCATTTATGGTAATGCTTCCAATGGGCAGCCACCATATAAAAGGTTTTATTTCATAAGATACGTCTATCTCTACATTTCCTTTTCTTCCAATATTTCTATCTTCATCAACCAAAATTCCGGCATTTCCTCCAGCTACGCACAAACAGGGCTGCGGCTGCGCTTCCAAATACCGTCTGACATCCTGTTTTGCCGTATTACTATTCTGCTTAACTGCTCCTTCAATTTCCCCATACTCTTCTTCATATGCAGAAAAACAAATTTTACTTCCGCTTTGGTGTACCGCTTCAAAAACGCAGCTTTGAAATCTAATTATTTCAAGGCTGAATAACAACGTCATAATAAAGAAAAGGAACAGCGGCAATACTATACTTCCTTCCAAAACCATGCTTCCATTAAGACAAAAAGAGGGAAAAAAAGATACTCTCTTTAATGAAATGCTGAGAGAAGGAGCCTTGAATTTAATTTGAAATTGTCTGATGATTTTAAATGAAGAGAGCATCTTTTTTTCCCTCCTTTCCATCCTAATAATACCCATAAGTTCTGCATATAACATATTCATGATTCCAGCCGCCATACGCAGTAAGCCGGGCAGTGTACCTTTCAACGCACCAATCCATGGAAAAGGCGGGATTGCCCGTCAGATATCTGATATCCATTTCCATAATATCCATGCTCCGCAGATTCCGGACATTTTCATCAAGAAGAAACAGCATGCACGCAAGATATTGTCCATACTCAAGTCCGCTTTCTTCAGAGGATAATGCCTGCGGTATATTGCCCTCCAATACCTGATTTACCCCTATTGACAGTTTTTCTTTTTCCATTTCAATGCTGCCTCCGGCAAGAAGGCATTTTACATCGCCGATTGCTTCCAGATATGCACACGCATATAAGATGCTTTCCGTCACCGGCTGGTGAAACTCCGGTTTCAGTTGAACAGCCGTTAATTCCTCCGCCGCTGCTGACGCTTCCCCATATATTCCTTCATCACTGAATGCACAATTTACGGCGGCTGCAAATCTCCAGTCCAACATTTTTTCTGTTGCGGCCTTCAGGTTTTCGTAATCGGATAACTGTCCATGGGCTATATACTCCAGCTGATATTTCATAAAAGAATTCTCTTTTACTTCCTGGTAATTTCCCATTTTATCAAACAGGTAGCAAATAAACATCTTATCATCTGCTTCCTTCCCCGGAATCCCGGAGTCATTTACTATATTACTGTTTGAAATACAGCTTTCTTTTTTTATACATCCGGTTCCTATTCCATCCATATTCACATCCAGAAGATAAAGCACATCGCTTCCCAGAAATCCAAAGATTCTATCAGCCGGATTCCCCAGGGGAACTTCTTCCCATTCTCCTTTTTCATTCTGAATCTGGGGAAGCTCTATTCCGGCTATCTGCTCTTGCAAAGAAATCCATTCCTGCCGGGGATTGCTGTTATCCAACCTTTTTATCCCATCCAGATAATCCGACACGTCCGCTTCTTTTCTCTGAATACCGCAATCCTGAACATAACGGACTGCCTGATATTTCATGGAATTTCCATTTCCTTCAGCTGCCGTTTTTATTTCTGTAACCTTGATTTCCTTCAACGCCAGAAAGCTCCAGGGCTTATTTTCCGAAGTTTCCCCTATATTGCTATTTACATAAAACTTAAGTCTGTCTTCCAGATTGGAAAGTGCTGGCTGTTTTCCAAGATAAGAAGCATCAATATACAAAAGGCCGTATCTTTTATGTAATTCAATATCAAACTCTGCTAAAGCAGAATTCATTCCGATATCCGCAATTCCTTCCAGCCGCACTTTTTCAGCATTTCTAACTGCATTTCCCGTCAGCAGAAGCACAAAGCCTATCAAGGCCGATAAAGACAAGGACAGAAATACCGTCAAATACCCTTTCATCATGCTAAAATTGCAGAACTATCAACAGCTATTTTTTGAAAAACAGTTTCCACCAATTCGCGTATCTGTGTTTTAAAAATAAGCACCAGCCCGATTAAGACCACAATAATCAAAATCATTTCCACAGTTCCCATTCCTCTGTTATTTGTTAAAAATTTTCTCCATCCGCTTTTCATTCTTTTCCATCCTTTCGCTTATTATTTCATTCATTTTCAATGCTTTTTGGCTTCATATACTTCCAAAACTGTTAAATGCCGGAAGAAGTATTAAAAACATTACAACTATCAGCATTATCAGCATGGGAAAAAGCAGCCTGGTTCCCGCTTCTTCTCCCTGTTTTCTGACCCTGTTCTTTCTCTCTTCTATTGATAAATCCCTCTCCTCAGAAAGGAGGGAGAAAATTTTATCGTTTCCCCTCTTTAAATGGGATGCAAGCAAAAAGCCAAGTTTTCTGCAATGTATCTCCATACATCGCTTTCCCCACTCCCTGAAAACATCATCTTCCGGCATTCCGTTCAAAAGCTGATAGTTTGAAATCAGTACTTCTTCATATAAATAAATTTTTTTACCTGTTTTGCCTTTATCCTTCTGATAATCCCTTCCTATTTTTATAAACGCATTCTTGACTGTCATTCCGGCTCCCATATACAATTGCAGCTTACAGACAAATTCGGGATAAAATCTTATAATCTCTTCATTTCTCTGCCTGATTTTCTGCTGTAAATCCCTTTTCATTCCCCAGGCAATCAGCGCTGCACCCATAATTCCGGTCAACACAAGCACACAGCCGCTGTTTTGTTTCTTTTCCTTCCAGATAATTATTTCATCATTGATTTTGTCCGGAAGAACAATCTCACTGCTTTCCTCAAAAAGCTTGTCACATTCAGCAAGCAGCTGCCTTACGGAATTCAAGTACTGCTGCTGCGGCTGTAAATCCGGGGGAACCAGCGTAACATAGATGTCCTGTTTCCAGTGTTTTTCTCCATAAGTAAAAACTGCTGTCAAAATTACTGTTTCTCCTGACAGTTCAATTCCATCCGTCAGCACTTTCCCATCTGTTCTTACTCTTTCATAATCGCTGCTTTGCCATGTAATCGTAAAAGGATATCCTTTTAACCCGGTAACAAGATTCAAATCCGTTTTTACCGACAGCAAATCTTCATTTTTCCCTATAATTGCTTCCGGTAGTACTTCAAAGGCCCGATTTTTCAGCTCCTCTATTTCTTCTTCCGAAAAAAGGCGTTCTTTCACTTCATAATCCAGTTCCGCCTTACCCCGGGCAGTCTGTGCAGACAATGTGACAATATAATTTCCCTCTCCCCATTCATTTCTGTATAAACGGGTCCCCTCTGACAGTCTGTCCTGCATCCGGCTGCTCAGATGCATACAGACAGCAGCTGCAATCCCTATCACAATTACTGCCATCATAGCAAGATACTTTTGTCCCTGATATTCACGGTATTTTCTTTTCGCATTTTCGCCCGGATACAGCCGGGCCAGCTGTTTTTCTATTTCAGAATTTATTTTTTCCCGGCGATACCTGTGAATCCAGCCATAGAAATTCAATGGGAGGCTTCCGGTTATGCTCTTCTTTGTTACGGCCATATTTTTCCTCCCTTTTCAGACTTCAATAGCAGCAATTTTGATTCCTAAAAGATATGCACTCACATAAATCAGAAAGCAAAATGTCATAATCATAATCCCCCGGGAAGAATGGTACAGACCGCTGAAGTAATCCGGTGATGTTAAATTTATGTATATTATCAGAAAAAAGGGCATGATATTCATTATCTTTTGTTCCAGCCTTTTTGCGCTCAGCAGGATTTCTATTTCCTTTCGTGCCTCTGCTTTACCGCTGATTGTTTCCGCAGTCCGCTCCATGATTGCCGGCATATTGCCGCCGCTTTCCTTTGCTATGGAAAATACTTCAGAAAATTCTTTAATTTCCACAATATCTCTGCTTTCTCCAATTCTTTTCCACATATCCGGAGAAGACACATGATTATCAAGGCCATTTTTCAATTCCTTCAGCATCAAACAGACACTGCTTTCTCTTCCGTAGAGAGCTTCCATATCCTCATAGCTTTTTAAAAATGCATTTTCTATTGAATATCCTGCTTTTTGTCCGGCAACTGTCAGAAGCAGCAGTTCCCTGAACTGCATTCCTGCTTCTTCTCTTTTTTTATGCAGCAATTCCTTTTTTTCTTTTTGATAAATCCAGCATCCTATGGGAAAAAGCCAGATGGCAGCTCCCGCACTCTGGTAAAAGCAATAATCAACAAGTGCAATTATGCCTGCTCCTTTTATGCATAAAAGAATTTTTTCTTTTAATGATAACGCAAAATATAATTCACTTTTCATACCCTGCCGCTTTAAGCTTTTCAACATTTCTGATTTCCCCTACCTTTACCAGTTCTCCTATTATCTGTCCAACGGGACCCTGACTTTTTTCTTCAAATCTGTATAACATATTAAGTTTTACCTCTCCGTCAACCACCGCAACCGGTTCAGCAATTTCCATGACACGCCGGCTTCCATCCCTTAATCTCCCTAAATGAATCAAAATATCAAAACCGGAAGCAATCTGTTTGCGTATAGCGGCAACCGGAAGCTCCATGCCCATTAAAACCATTGTTTCCAGTCTGCTGGTCACATCCTTTACACTGTTGGCATGCACCGTTGTCATAGCGCAGTGTCCCACATTGACGCTTTGAAGCATGTCCACTGCTTCTTTTCCTCTTACTTCTCCCACAATAATCCTGTCCGGCCGCATACGCAGTGAAGTTCTTATTAAATCTCTTATGGTTATCTCGGTACAGCCCTCCACATTTGCATTCCTTGTTTCCATCCGAACCAGATTCGGGAGCCCCTGCAGCCTAAGCTCAGCGCTGTCCTCAATTGTAATAACTCTCTGGTCTTCAGGAATAAATCCTGATAAGGCATTTAAAAAAGTAGTTTTTCCGGAACCGGTTCCTCCGCTGACAAGAATGCTGCAGCCTGCCTTAACAAGCTTTTTAAGAAAAGCTGACGCCTCCCTGCTTACAGAACCATACTCATTCAGCTGTTCCATCGTAATGGCCTTATCGGGGAAACGCCTGATCGTTAATACAGGTCCCTCCAGCGCCACAGGATATAGTACCACATTTACTCTTGAACCATCTTTAAGCCTGGCATCCACAATAGGTGATGCCTCATTAACGACTCTGTTGCAGTCGGCAACAATCTGCTGAATAACATGATTTAGTTTTTGAACGGATTCAAACCGCAGATTAAGCCTTTCCAGTTTTCCTTTCTTTTCAATAAAAATAGGTTCTGTCCCATTTACCATTATTTCCGTGATTTCAGGGTCATAGATTAAATCCTGCAAAATGCCGAGCTGCCTGATTTCATAAAAGATTTCTTTTCGCAGCGCCGCTTTTGTTCCCATGCCCAAATACTTTATTTTTCTTTCCCTGAGAAGTTCATCATCAATTGCTTCCTGTATTTCCTCCTCATTCATCTGCCTTGATAAATCCATCCTGCTCAGAATACGGCCCTGCAAGATACTGAACTCCTTTTCCGATATCTCACTGTTACTCTTTTGGGAATAAGTCCGGGAAAACTTCTCTTTTGATATATTCTGCCAATTCTCCATAAGTCAGTTCTCCAAAATGTAAGGGGAGCCGTTTAAAAACCGGCAGATTCCATTTTTTTGTTTTTGTAGTAACATCTCCATATTTCATTTCCTCCAATGCTTTTTCATATTGTTCAACTTTTGCCAGTGCCAGCGCATCTTTTCTTACAATGGTATAAATATCATCACAGCTTTGTAAAACCTCCCATAAATCCATAAGGCTGTCCGACAAGTCCAGAATAAGGAATTCGTACTCACTTACTTTTTCAATTTCTCTGAATAAATCTATCCACTGAGCGCCTCTGATCCCTGCAAGACTTTGGTAAATTTCCGCCGGAGGAATAAAATCCATTCCGTTTATGCTTTCCTTCATGCTTTCCAGCCGGTAAAACAATTTTTCTCTTGCGCAGTTAAAGTAATATGCCAAATCAGATATATCACTTTTAAATTCTCTGTTCAGCATTCTTCCCAAACCTGAATATGCTTCAAAATTTAAGTAAAGGGTTTTATATCGACGGGCCAGCATCTGACCCAGCGTCAATGAAAAAGTTGTTTGAAGACACCTTCCTACAGGTGTATAGATTCCGATGATATGCATTCTTTTATTGCCGGAGCGCAGGACTGTTTTTGTGTCCTGAACCATTTCCGTATAATATTCCATTACCTCCCGAAATACATTTTCACAGGACTGGTATTTATTAATGTGGCATAAAGCACGATTCAAATTGCTGCCATTTTCACTGAGAATAATAATATGTGGTATTTTCAGTTGTTCAACCTTCTGCTGATATGCGCTTTCCGATATGAGCAGGCACTCAATTTCTTCCTTTTCCGCATAAGGAAAAAACCTGTCCTTCTTTGTAAAGACATGAATTTCAAAGGGAATATTATCTT
Organism: uncultured Lachnospiraceae bacterium; assembly: GCA_964507235.1. Classification (GTDB taxonomy): domain Bacteria; phylum Bacillota; class Clostridia; order Lachnospirales; family Lachnospiraceae; genus Suilimivivens. The sequence continues at coordinate 12,697 of CAZDPE010000027.1, read as the reverse complement.
TCCCACTGATATAATCCATAAGGCGATATGCGTACCCCTCCTCACTATCAAAAATCGCGAGGATTCTTTTATCCAATCATAACCCCTTTCTGCTTTTATTAAAATTTCAAGCTGCTGTTTGTAATTTGAAAAGGCGGAAAGAAACTTTCCTAAGACCTTTTGAAGAATGTTAAATCATTCCTCCATAGAGTAAATAATAGATACTAACTAAGACTGTCTATAGTTTATAATCCGAATTATATAAAAGATTTCAGCTCATGTAAAGTAATAAATTCTATTTTTTTCAATTTTAGTACTTTTGTATAATTTTTGAAGCACAAGATCCTCTGAAAATTCTAAAATTCCTTGAAAATACAATGTTTTTTGGCCGTTTAAAAATGACCAAAAACCATGAATCCAAGCCGGCAGCATATCAGATTATCATGTATAAGTTAATTCCATACAGCATTAAAACACCCGGGAATCCAAGAATACCTGATGCTATAAATGTAATCGGATTATATCCGATTTCCATTCCCGGTATCCTGCCGGCCAGGAAAAAATTAATAAAGTAAACCAGAAGCATGCCAAGCACTCCCCTGAGAACAAAGTTAATAATAAGTTCCGCACGATTTTTCAGTGCCCCTATCAGAAGAACAGCCGCAAGGATTCCCACAATCCACAATCCACCGTTATAAGTATTCATATTCGTTCATCCCATTGTTTTTCATAATAATATATGTTTCCCATTGTGAATTATTCCATATTTTTCTTTTTCCTGAATAAATAAAATTTTTTTGTTAATACTTCTTTTCAAAGGCAATTATTGGATAATACCGGAATATTATGTAACAAGTACATGTATCAGAATGCCAAAAAGAAACGAGGTCATTATGAAGATGTTTTTTAGCCAGTCCTCTCAAACTAACAGGACTCTGTCGGAACGGGAAATTGAAAGAAACGCACTGCTGTCTGATTTGGAAAAAACAAAAAAAGCCCTGGAAATCGCATATGCGGGCTTTGATAATGTTACCGAACCGGATTTAATTGACTGCTATATTTATGAAGTAAATTCAGTTCTAAAACGATATAAATTTTTAATGGAACAGGCAGCACATCTTAATATGCTGCCTGAAGAAAAAGAACATTTTGCCCCTTTAAACGCGGAAACCCCTGCTGCTTCCCTCATCGGTTAGGCTTTCCGTCAGGTTACTTTTTCCGTAAGTAAGCCCTGCATAAACAGTCTGTGTATTGGCCATTACCGGCTCCGAGGTGTCCTGTGCACTGACTGTTTCATAGGCATCATGAAGCCTTGCCATGATTGATTCTACAAGAATAACTTCCTTTAAGCTGAATCTTATATCCGCCTTTGTCAGCTGCCTGTCTGCATATGCATAAATCTGCAGCAGGTTTCCTGAAAGTGCATACTCAAAATGCAAGGACGCCATCAGTTCATGCAGACATCCTTTTGCTCTCCTGATTCCCTGTCTGAAGCCATCCTTATCCTGATTGCTGTATGCCTGTTTTGCTTCCTCAATATACTCCAGCAGCATTTCATAAAGTATTACTACCAACTGCGTTTTATTGGCCTGCGATATTTTTAATGTAAACTGCTGCTTCAATTCCTTCGTCATACCATTCCTGCCTTTCACGATTTCACCATACTTTATGTATTTTATTGTAATAACTGTAAAACCTGGGCCGGTCTTTCATTGGCCTGTGCAAGCATAGAGGTGCTGGCTTGGGAAAGCACCTGTAATGTAGTGTATTCAGTCATTTCTTCTGCCATATCCACATCCATAATACGTGAATAAGCAGCCGTCATATTTTCGGATGTAATATCCAGACTATTGATTGTATGCTCCAGACGGTTCTGATATGCGCCAAGGCGGCTTCTTACGCTGGAAATATATTTGATTGCCGTATCTGTTCTGGTAATTCCATCTGATGCCTTTTCCTGTGTGGTAGCCTCCAAAGAAGATATGCCCATGTTTTCAAGTGTAATCTTAGGAATACGAATACCAAGCTGCTGGCCTTCATTTGCGCCAATCTGCATATCCATTGCCCCAAAACCTTCCAAATCCATTTTTAATGAAGCCAGACTTGTAACAGCCTGGGATTTAATTTCCAATTTTAATTCAAAATTCTGGCTTCCCGTAATTGTAATAATGTTTCCGTCTGTTTGAGTAACCTTGGCATCATCAGGGAATCCGTTTCCCCCCTGAAAAGACGCTGCCGCTATATTCTGGTCAATATTGCCTTCTGCATCATAGCTGATCGTCATGTCGGTAATTTCATAGGTGCCTGCAACGACATCATCACTGTAATAAGCAACCTTCACATCCACCTTGTCCGTATATCCCTTTAAATCAAAAGAACCGTCCAGAATGTTCTGGCCATTAAACTGCGTTTCCGATGCAATTCTGGTTATTTCTTCCTTCAGCTGCTGTACTTCATTATCAAGGATTTCCCTGTCTTCTTCCGTCAGGGTTCCTGTGCTGGCCTTTACCGTAAGTTCATTAATTCTCTGCAGCATATCATGAATCTCACTGAGTGTTCCATCCGCTATTTCTATAACGGAAATACCGTCGCCTGCATTCTGAGTAGCCACACTGACTCCCTCTATCTGTGCATTCATTCTCTTGGACATGGCAAGTCCGGACGGATTATCCTTGGCATTTACTATTTTAAGTCCTGATGAAAGCCTTGCCAGCGAATCTGATAATTTGTTATCATTTTTTAACAATGAATTATTGGCAATAACTGCTGATGCATTATAACTGATTCTCATTTTTATACTCCCTTTCTATTTGCTGATTTCCTGCACAAATCCAATATATGCCTTAGCCGCTTTGTATAAGGTATCCGGCGTCTGCCCCAAAATTCTGCCTTTACTCAGTTTTAAAGAAAATTCCTGCAAGTTAAGATTTTCACCGGTAATAAAATGAATATCTCCTGCCATAATATTTTCTTTCAAAAGCCTTGTTTCAAACAATTCCCTGTTTCCGGACATTATTTCGGTTCCCTGTTTCTTACTGCAGATGCTGTAACCCGACAGCCCGGAAGCCGTATACGTAAACTCAGCTGCACATTTACCAAGAGCTCCTGTTTCCAAAGTAACTGCAACCCTGCTCTCACGGCCGTTTTTATGAATCATCTTCAAATTAACTGCTGTAATTTCTCCGTCAATTTCCACCGGCATCTCATAATTTTCTTCTCTGGCCATTGATTTCATAAAAGTAATCTGTTTATAAAAAACGCTGATATCTTTTATATCCAACGATGCATTATCCTCTGAAAAAGCAATCTGCTCAAGAGTCTTATACATCTGCTCTGTTAAATCCTCATATGCGCTCAATGCCGATTCGCCGTCAGTCAGCTGCCCGGTAAAATCTTTTATTTCAAAATCCGTTTTTTCATTTTTTTCAAGCAGTTCTTTGAATTTTTTAAATCCATTAAAACCTTTCAGCATTTCTCCTGCCGCCAGAAGGTTATCCGCCGTAACGGGCTGCCCATAATCCATCAGCTGCCTTAAGACCGCTTCTTCACTTCCTGCAGCATTTCTGATGCCTTCAAACATTGCATGCTCAAATTCTGCCTGCGCTCTTTGGGTCTGTTCATCGGAAATTACTTCTTCCAGATCCTGCCTGGTTTTTATATAGCCTTTTTCAATCTGCTCCGTAATAGTTTCCATATCTGAGCTTTTTGACTGTATACCGGTGAATTTATCATCTATCTGATAATCCATCTGCCTTTTCTTACTGCTTCTGACTGCTGTAAGAAGATTTTGAAAAGTAGGAGCCGCACCTGTCTGCATTACTGCTCCCAAAGCCGCATCATCGCCCTTTTCCACTTGTCTGAGCAATCTGTAAACGCCGATAAATGCACTTCGCTCTTCCTGTGAAATTTCCTTTTTCTTCTCCAGCTTATATAAAAATCTGCTGTAGGATTCAAGCTCCTGAACCGTATCGGGTGTTCTTTCATCCAGGTAATTTCTAAGTTCTTCAAGGGACATTGCAAGGGGATTTACGCCTTCTCTTATCATGGAAAGTACTGTTCCCGGCTTCATTTTTTCTATTACTTCTGTTAAGAGATCCTCAGACTGCCTGATTTTTTCAAAGTTCTCTTCTGTCATTTCCATGCTGTTATAGCCAAGAATTCTGATAGCTTTTCTATTTTCTTCCGTGGCTTCTTTTTGAAGGTCTGCGAGAATATCATCCACATTCTGAAAGGCCTTTTTCATGGAATCTCCCATATCCTTCCGCGGTGCTGTCATAAGCGCTTCATAGCTTTCCCCTGCTTTTTTGTATTCGGATTCTTTTATTTTTCCGGCTTCATTTACTTCCGGCAAAGTATCTGTTTCCGATACAGTGGCCGCTATTGAGGCAGGAGCCGTCTTAATGCTTTCCAGCATATACAGCGTCTGATGATATAAACCGCTCTTTTCCTTTGCAGCCTGCACATCCGTTTCCTGCACCAATAACTTATCATAGCTGTTTTCCGCTTCCTTTAATTTACGGATCAGTTCTTCCATAGGCGCTGTTTCAATGCGGAAACCACTTTTTAAAAGCCTTAAATTAGCGCTTACCGTCATGGAAAGCCTTACTTCCTCCAGCATTCTTCTTCCATGGAGGTTTGCCGGTGTGCCGTCCTGCGCGGATTTTCCCAATGCCTGGCTATTGCCCTTTTGCATTTCATCAAATATGTAAAACAGGTTCTTAAGAGTAAACGGCAGCTCCCTTGCCAGCAGCGCATCTGCTGCCTGCCCGTCTAACTGCTCCACTTTTTCCTTTATAGATACTGCCTGCATAAGAAAGCTTTCTTTTTTGCTGATATCAGCTGCCCCGGGAGATACGCCGTCTGCAATTGCCGCTGATGCGGACTGTAAAAAATCCTCCATGCATTCAGGTAATGAAAGTCCTTTAATCTGATGCATTCTGGAAAAGGTATCTTTATTTAACGGTATTCCTTTTTCAATCAGCCATTCCGCCTCCGCCAGAGTTTCTTCATCTACTGAAAACCCGGCTTCTTCTATCACCTTTTCCATTTGAGGCATTAACTTTTCATAATCAATGCTTTCCGGCTTCTTTACATAATAGCCGTTAACTTCACCTGCCGCATAATATCCCCTTCCCTGACGGCTACCGTCGTCCGCAGTGGAAAAACGCGCTAGGTACAAATTCTCCACCGTAGGCTCCAGTTCATTTTCCACCATGTATTTCACGGAGCCTTCAGGTAAGTCCTGAACTTCTTCCATGGTTCCCCATGCTTCTTTTACCGCTTCTACATTATCTTCTGTCAGCGGGATATCGTATTTTTCAAATTGAGCCTTTAACTCATTGGCAAAAGCCCTGCTGCCCGTAATGTCTTCAAGTTCATTACTATCCAGGGTATCCGTATATCCGATAATCTGTGTGCCGCCTTTCATTAAAGCAGCTTTTATTTGATCGACAATCGTTACAACCGTTTCTATTTCCATACTGCCGGGATGGAATCCGTCCCTTTGTAATCTTGCAAAATCCTCGTCAGACATGGAATTAGACATAACTGCCATATAGTTTCTGCGGGCAGTAATATCCTGCTGCCCTGCTTCCTGCATAACCTCTTCTGCGGTCCGTCCGTGACCTGCGTAAGCGCTGTTATCCATAACTGTGCCAGAAATGTCCAATGCAAAATTGTTCCAAGACACCCTTCCCGTGCTTTCAGAACTACGATATGTAGTTGTACTCCTGTCTACATTTGAGTGAGTATGAACAGTGCTTTTTTCTGTTCTTTCAAAATTAATATTCATATGTCTGCCCTCAACTGTAGAAAAAAATGGGTGAATGTAATAAATACATTCACCCTTTATTTCGGCATTTATTTTTTGTTTCTTAACCTTTTAAAAAACAAAGATTGCTGCACTGTATGGCGGAAGATCAAAAGTAATGCTGTAATCTTTATAATTGCAGGATTCTTTTACTGCATTAAGCTCCTTGGGAATTTCTCCTCCATTTCCCCCAAACCGTTTTTCATCACTGTTTAAAAGCAGCTTATATTTTTTCTTTTTGGGCACTCCCACTTTATAATCTTCCCATTTCATGGGAGTAAGGTTAATTACAAAAAGAAGATTATTCTTTCTGTTCTCTGATTTACGGAAAAAGCTATATGTACTTCTGTCCTTGTCATCACAATTCAGCCATTCAAAACCTGCCCAGCTGTTATCATTTTCATACATACAAGGATACTTGCGGTACAAGCTAAGAAGCTCCTTTACATATTCCTGCATTCCTTTATTTAAATCTTCTTCCAGTAAGAACCAGTCAAGCTCTCTTTCCTCGCTCCATTCTCTCTCCTGGGCAAATTCCTGCCCCATAAACAAGAGCTTCTTGCCCGCATGACCGAACATATATGTATATCCGGCTCTTAGGTTGGCATATTTATCCACCTTATATCCCGGCATTTTATTTACCATGGAGCACTTCAAATGAACTACCTCATCATGGGACAGAGGAAGGATATAATTTTCACTGTCGTTATAGCTCATGGCAAAGGTCATGGCATAATGGTTGTCTTTCCTGAAATAAGGGTCAAGCTTCATATACTCACAGAAATCATGCATCCACCCCATATTCCACTTAAAGCTGAAGCTCAGTCCTCCATCCTCTATCGTTCCTGTCACTTTAGGCCATGCTGTGGACTCTTCCGCAATTGTCATAAATCCGGGATATGTTCCTCTTACTACGGAATTCAGATGCTTGAAGAATTCAATAGCTTCCAGATTCTTATTCCCACCGTATTTATTAGGCACCCACTGGCCATCCTTCTTGCCGTAATCAAGATAAAGCATGGAAGCAACTGCATCCACACGAATGCCGTCCACGTGAAATTCCTTAATCCAGAATAAAGCATTGGCAATCAGAAAGTTTTTAACTTCATTCTTACCATAGTTAAAAATTTTAGTTCCCCAATCAGGATGCTCGCCCTTCCTCGGGTCGGGGTCTTCAAAAATACACTGTCCGTCAAATCTGCCGAGTCCGTGGGCATCCGTAGCAAAATGCGCGGGCACCCAGTCAAGGATAACGCCGATTTTATTTTTATGAAGCTTATTTACCAGATACATAAAATCTGCCGGTTCCCCATAACGGGAAGTAGGCGCATAATAACCTGTTACCTGATATCCCCAGGAGCCGTCAAAAGGATACTCTGCAATACCCATCAACTCCACATGGGTATATTTCATCTCTTTAAAATAATCTACAATTCTGTCAGCAAATTCCCTGTAATTATAAAAGCCTTTTTCCTCCGGCCTTGGATGACGCATCCATGAACCGATATGGCATTCATAAATGGCAAGCGGCTCTTTATAATAATCCTTGCTGTCCCTTTCCTTCATCCATGCTTCATCCGTCCACTTAAAGCTGGTAATATCAACGGTTTTAGAGGCAGTTCCCGGACGCAGCTCCGCAGAATTGGCAAAAGGATCCGCCTTATACAGTTTTTCACCTTCAGGAGTTGTAATTAAAAACTTATAAAGCTCTCCTGTTCCGACTCCCGGAATAAAAACAGAATAGATTCCACCGGGTCCCATCTTTTTCATAGGATTGGCAGTTTCATTCCATCCGTTAAAGGTTCCGATTACATGAACGCTGGCTGCATTTGGCGCCCAGACGCCAAAAAACATACCCTTAACACCATCCTCTACGGAAAGGTGGGCGCCCAGTTTTTTATAAATGTCATAATGAGTTCCCTGGGCAAATAAATACTGATCGGCTTCTGAAATAAATACTGTTGCTTCTGTCTGTTTTTTCTTCTCCATACAAAATATCCCCCCGATTTAATTAATAATGCATGAAATCTTTTTCTCTAAGAACTATCATGTCCTCGTCATCATATCTTTTGTTAAATAAAACATCTAAAAAGTGCTTCGGTGTCTTTCTATCTGCATAATAAATAGCCTCATCCACCAGCTCTTCAATTTCAGCCAGCGTCACTTCATGGTCACTGGTCTGCATATCCGCAATTCTGGTATGAAGCGCCAGCACGCCGAGCTCATCAATGGAATATTCCTGTTCATGGGCATATTTTCTGGCATATTTTACAAGCGTCTGGTCATCCAGCGCTTCAACATCCACACGAAGATTAAATATATTGGAAAGTCCCTTATATCTGTTTAAGAAATTATTCATGGAAGCCTTTGTATCTTCCAATATGATAATAAGACCTTTCCCCTCCTGATTCAGTTCCTTCACCATGGCATCTACAGATGCCTTCTTCATGGCGGCTGCATTTTCAATAATAAGTGCACCGCCTGTCAGCTTGGAAAGCGTTGCCCCGACATCCTTCTTATTCATAGTGCTGCCTGAAATCTTAGCAACCTTACCTGAAAAATTATTATCTGACAGCTGGATTTCCTTTACAAGCAGCTTGGCAAGGGCAATTGTTCCCGTACCTTCTTCACCTGTAATTACAACATTTCCTGTATAGGAAGCCATGCTGATATTATCAATAGCCTCTACAATCTGCCTTCTTGTCTTTTTATGATGAATAAAGGGCGCAAATTGTTCCTTTTCACTTTGGCTCATTTCCCTGACGCTGTACTTATTATCAGAATCCTGCTTTATTTCTGCAGACTCATCTTTATCTGCTGCAGAATTGCCTGACGGTTCTTCCTCCGCTTTTTCCTTTTCAGGAGCATCATCAGCTTCGGCAACAGCTTCCGTTTCCGGCCTATTCTCTTCTTCAGAGGATTCCATATTCTGGGATGCAGCCTCATCTGCTCCTCCCGCATCTTCCTCTTCTTCTGATTCCTCTTCAGATTCTACTATATCTTCTGCTTCTTCCGATTCACTTTCTTCCGATTCGGTTTCTTCTTCAAATGTTTCAAGATCCACCTCTTCTATATCATCATCGGGCTCTTCCAGGTCATTGTCTGTCAAAATATCTTCATTGATTTCAGCATCCATTTCAGCTTCCGTATCGCTCAGTTCAACTGCATCCTTTTCCGCTGCTTCGATTCCGGATTTTATTTTTTCCTGTTCTTCTTCCCTCTGAACCGGTTCCGCCTTGGACTGCAATTCTTCTTTTCTGTCCAAATCCGCCACTTTAACAATCTTAGGCTGCTCTAAATTAGCTTTTTTTCTGCCCTCCTTAATAGCGGCCGTAACCATGGCATTCTCCAGTTCTTCCAAAAGACCGGATTTCGTAGACTCATCAAAATCAGCAAACAATGCGTCTGTCTGCTTATGAACGCGCTCTCTGATTTCCTTAAGCATTTTCTGTTCATTTTCTTTTTTGATTTTTTCCCATTCCGTCATAATGTCTTCAATACTGAGCTGTCCGGTAATCTGTTTCTCTATTTTTTCCTGCTCGGGAACCACTAGGCTTATCTGCCCATCCGATTCCTGGGAAAGAATATTGTCATAGTTTGAAGGCTTATGGAATGTTCTGATAATTCCTGTATTGCTGACAGCCGGATTAGGGCTGGCTTCCGGCACTTCAACACCGGCGGCCGGGGCTTTTTGAGGCGCTGCTTCTTCTTCAGCCTTCGGGGATAAATCCGGCTGCACCAAAAAGGCAGGCTGCCTTGAAGCCGCCACATCCTTCTCAACTAACTCAGATACCACATCTTCTATATTCACTTCAGCAGTATTGCCAAAGAACACTTCCTCAGATACCGGCTTCATTTCTTCATTTCTGCCCCGATCCAGCATTTCTTCCGTAATCTGCTGCATTTCATCTGTATCCTGAAAAGCTGAAACAGCTTCCTCCATAGGCTCCTTAGCCTTTTCAGGTTCATCTATCTCTTCCGGCTCCGCTTCCTCAGTCCCTTCGTCTGTTATATCCTCAGGGATTTCAAACACTTTAGTTTTTTCCGCTTCGACAACAGCCTTTTCTGCAGGCATATCCTCCGCAGAATGGCTTTCCAGAAATTCCTTCATGCTTTCAGCCAGCTCTTTTTGAAGATTAAGGGTATTATATTGACTGACATCCACTGTTTTTACCTGGATATCATCAAGTTCTTTGCTGGGTATTTCCTGCGTGGGATCCGTCAGTATATTCTCATGAAGACTGTATTCATCATCGTCTTCTTCTTCCGTTTCCTTTTCTGCTTCTTCCTTAATTGCCTTTCCTTCTGTCACAAATTCCGGCTCAATAACATCACCTCGTTTAATCTGTTCATACCGCAGCTGCTGCTCTTCCGTAAGGGGATGATGAAGCTTCTTAAGCTCTAACGCCTTCAGAACATATTTTCCCTCACCGAACCAAAGAAACATTTCATCACATTCCTCAATACACTTTGATTCCAATCCCACTCTGTGATAGAGGTATGCAAGTTCATATGCCCACTTTTCCCGGTAATCCTTTTTCTTAAATTCTTCCAGCACCGCAATTCTTTCTTCAAGGCTGACCTCCTGAGCCTCGTAAAGCTTGTACTGAAGAATATATCTGCCTGTATCCTTAGGGGCCAGCTGAACAAATTCTTTATAGTACTCAACAGCCTGAACATATTCCTCTAATTTAATAGATAATTCACATAAGGAATAGACAATCAAACGGCCTCCCGCATGCCTTTCATAAGCAAGCAGAAGGATGTCCCTGCTGTCCTCATATCTCCTGTTTATTTTATATAAATCGCTGATGGTGCAGAGCATCATAACGCTTTTTACTCTGCGCCAGTCAATGGTATCAGCAATCTTAACCGCTTCTGCATATTCTCCGTCCGCTATAAGAGATTTTATTTCATCCGCGCGTACTTTATATTCATATTTATCCAAGGGTGCTCACCTCATATACTTTTTTTCCTGAGTCAGAACATAATATGCCTATTTTCATTTTTTAAGTGTACCATAAGGTCTTTCTGATGTCAAAAACTTATCCATAACATTTGACCTTCTGACGTAAACAGTTACTCAAATTTGCAAATTCTTCCAGCGTCAGGGCTTCTCCCCTGACAGAAGGACTAAATCCCAGCTCCTCCAGAGCTTCCGTTACCTGCTGTCTTGTTATAGTAAGCCCTGCTGCATTGCCAATGCTGTTTGCCAGCGTTTTTCTTCTCTGGTTAAATGCTGCCCGGATAACTGCAAAAAGAAAGCTTTCGTCCTTTACTTCTACAGGAGGCTTCTCATATCTGTCAAGGCGAATCACTGCGCTTCCCACATTCGGCTGCGGTATAAAACAGGAGGGCGGCACATAAGCTGCCACCTCCGGCTTTGCATAATACTGCACTGCGAGCGATAACGCTCCGTAATCCTTGGTTCCCGGTCCCACCTGCATTCTGTCAGCCACTTCCTTCTGCACCATAATAGTGATGCTTTTTAAAGGAACATGGCTCTCAAACAGTCCCATAATAATAGGAGTCGTAATATAATAAGGCAGATTGGCTACTACTTTAATCGGTTTCCCCTGATTCCTTTCTTCCGCCAGTCCTTTAATATCCACTTTCAGAATATCTTCATTTATTACCGTCACATTATGATAAGGAGATAAGGTATCTTCCAGAATGGGAATCAGGCTCTTATCGATTTCCACTGCTATCACCTCTCCTGCATTTTCTGCAAGATATTGCGTCATAGTTCCAATTCCCGGACCGATTTCAAAAACACAATCCTCTTTTGTGATTTCTGCCGCAGCGATGATTTTCTCCAATATATGACTGTCAATTAAAAAATTTTGTCCGAAACGCTTTTGAAAGCTGAAATTATATTTTTTTAAAATCTCTATTGTTCCCATAGGATTTCCCAATGTCGGCATGTTTTATCTCCTCTATCTACAAGATACCGAATAATCTTCTTGCATTTGCTTCCGTAATTTCTATCACACGCTCTGTTTCTATCCCTTTGATTTTACTGATTTCCTCCACTACATAAGGCAGGTTTAAAGAACTGTTGCGTTTTCCTCTGTTAGGAACCGGCGCCAGATAAGGGCTGTCCGTTTCCAGCACAATATTTTCCATCGGAAGATACTCTACCACTTCCTTTAATTTTTTCGCATTCCGAAAAGTAACGACTCCGCCGATGCCAAAGAGGAATCCCATGTTCAGAAAATTCCCGGCAAGTTCCCTGGAATAGGAATAGCAATGAACAATTCCTCCCATTTCCTGTGCATGAAGCGCCTTCATAATATCATAAGTATCCTTTGCCGCTTCTCTTGAATGAATTACCAGGGGCAGCTTTACTTCTCTTGCCATTTCAAGCTGTTTTTCAAACCATTTCTTTTGAATCTCTTTCTCCGGCTCATTCCAGTAATAGTCCAGTCCAATTTCACCGACCGCGACAATTTTTCCTCCTCTTTTAATAGTATTTTCCCTGACAACACCAGACAGCCACATCAGCAGATTTTCATCTAATTCTCCTGTACTGGAAGGGTGCACACCCAAAGCTGCATAGACGAAAGAATATTTCCTGCTCAGTTCAAGCGTTGTCTTACAGCTTTCTATGTCCGCTCCTATATTTACAATAGTTCCAATTCCATTTTCTTTCATATTAAGAAGCAGTTCATCCCTATCCTCATCAAATGCTTCATCATCATAATGTGCATGGGTTTCAAAAATCACGTTCTAACCTCCTGATTACTGTTAATTTATATAAAAAGAATTTAGAAAGAAAAAATATCGTAACAGTTCAGCCATACCATTCATAAGTTGGCGGAATGTATATTTCCACTCCAAAATGTAAGTATAAACCGCCAACTTATTTCATGTCGGGCGTGCGCCCTATAGAAGCAATTGTGCAATATG
>CAZDPE010000026.1:15419-25851 GCA_964507235.1 uncultured Lachnospiraceae bacterium | reverse complement strand
GAATAACAAAACCAAACACGATTTTGAAAGCGTCTGGAAACAGGCGCTTTTTTCATGCCCATTTTCGGAGGTGATGAGGATTGGATTTACTCAAAAGTCCTTATCAGCAAACAAGCGGCTTGCGTTTCGGAAGTCCATGATCGTGAAGTAAGTCTTTCCTTTTTCCTCCAAAAGCCGTGTCCCCCACCCGATAATCTGCTTGAACTCTGTCATTCCGTGTTCGTCACTAAAATTATTATCAAGCACAATCAGTTTGCACATCTTGGCGTCAACACCTGTCGTCATCAGCTTGCTTGTAACCGCTATGACCGGATACTCACTTTCCTCGTCTATAAAGTTTTCAAGCTGTTTCTTGCCTTCCTGATTATCTCCGGTAATCCGCATAATATATCTGTTATTTTCTTTATAAAGGTCTTGATTCTCATTAATCAACGCCTGCCGCATCCGTTCCGCATGTTCCACATCAATGCAGAATACAATGGTTTTGCTCATACGGTCAGTCTTTTTCAGAAATTCCGTCACTTTCGCCACAACCGCTTTTGTCCTCTGATCCAAAACTAATGTGCGGTCAAAATCCTTTATATTATACTCACGGTCAGCGATTTCATATCCCCTATCATCTGTCTGATCTTTTTTCCCGTCTGCATTTGGTTTCAACAGAAGGCAGCTCCAGTGCATACTATGATGCTGTTATTATTTCTATGGAACCATAGGTACAACCTTCCCTGCAGAAAGTCCTGCCAGATATCCGGTGGACCATGCGATCTGCAGGTTAAAGCCGCCTGTCATGGCATCAAGATCAAGCACCTCGCCTGCAAAATAAAGGTTCTTTACAAGCTTTGACTCCATAGTGGAGGGATTTACCTCTTTTACATTGACGCCGCCCTGAGTGATGATCGCCTCCGTAAAACCCCTGGTTTCTGTAACCGTCATAGTCAGGTTTTTGAGCAGCTCTATGAGCTGCTCTCTTTTCTGTCTTGTAATCTCATTTACTTTTATATCCGGCGAAATACCTGTCAATTTAATGATAACAGGTATCATTTTGGAAGGGAGAAGCCTATCCAGGCTGTTTTTAAACTGCTTATTTTTATTCTCATCAAAATCACGGAGCAGCCTCTTGTCAAGCTGTTCTCTTGTAAGGGCAGGTTTCAGGTCAATGGAAAGGGTGACCGGCGTGTCCTTATACTTTTTCACATAATAACTGCTGGCGCTTAAAATCAGAGGCCCGCTGACTCCGAAATGAGTAAACAGCATTTCTCCAAAGCCTTCATATATCTTTTTCTTATCGCTTTTCAGTACCACCGAAACATTCTTAAGGGAAAGCCCCTGCATCTCCATGCACCAGCTTTCCTTTACGGTAAGAGGTACAAGAGCAGGCTTCACTTCCTTTATGGTATGTCCCAATTGTTTTGCAAACCTGTATCCATCTCCGTCAGACCCAGTGGATTCATAGGATTTTCCCCCGGTGGCAATAATCACTGCATCCGCTTTCAATACTTTTCCGTCAGACAGCTTTACTCCCGTTACGTATGTCAATCCTTTTTCCCTGTTTCCGGTTTCCTCCGATTGAACTTCTTCCGTCAGAATTTCCGCCACGCAGGTATGAAAGCAGACCTTAACCTTTTCCGCTGCCATTTGACGGTTTAAAGCTGCAATCACATCCGAAGAATGGTCAGATACCGGAAAAATTCTGGCTCCTCTTTCCTCTTTCAGTTTACAGCCCGCTTCCTCAAAAAACTGCATTACCATCTGATTATCCATCTGATAAAAAGCACTGTAGAGAAATTTTTCATTGCTGACTATCTGTTTGAAGAATTCTTCTTTATCACAGGCATTGGTCAGATTGCACCTTCCCTTTCCGGTAATATAAATTTTTTTCCCTGTTTTTTCATTCTTTTCAAGCAGAGTTACCTCTGCACCCTGTTTTGCAGCTGCCAGAGCTGCCATCATCCCGGCGGCGCCGCCGCCGATTACAATGATATGCTTTCTGTTCATCCTTCCGAAATCTCCTCTTTCTTCCGCATTAAAGGATAGTTCAGCATAGGCTCTTCATCTATAAAATTAATTTCATCATTCAGATAAACCTGATAATTATTCCATACTTCTTCCAGGGTTTCAAGATTCTTCTTTACTGCCTCCGGCTGCTTTAAACAAAGCGCCACTACCAGTGCATTTATCACGCTTAAAGGAGCCACCAGGGAATCCACAATGGAAACCATGTCGCTTCTTGCCAGCAGATTACAGGAAGAATACAGATTCATAGGAGAATGAATACTGTCAGTAATCGTAATAACCTTAGCATTTCTGTCATTGGCAAACTCCATGGCCTTCAGAGTACGCATAGAATATCTGGGAAAGCTGATGCCTATAATTGCATCCTTTTCCCCGATTCGTATCATTTGCTCAAACATTTCCGTAACACTTGTTGTCTTAACAAGCACAATGCCGCCCCGAATCATATTCAGATAAAAATGCAGAAAATCGGCCAAAGGCTCACAGCTTCTTACTCCTACCAGATAAATGGTTTCCGCTTCCAGAATAATATCCACTGCCGCTTCAAAAGCCGCAGCATCAAGATTTACAATCGTATCCTGTATTTTCTCAATATCTGCCTGAAGCACGGAATTCAAAATTTCCGATTGAGTGCTCTTTCCGTATTTCGCGCCCATTTTCTGCACAGAATTCAGCTTATTCTTAACCCAGTTTTCCAGTGCCTTCTGAAATTCAGGATATCCTTCATAATCAAGCCCCATAGCAAATCTGACTACTGTGGATTCGCTGACGCCCACTGTTTCCCCAAGCTTTGCCGCGGTCATAAAAACAGCCTGCTCATAATGGTCTGAAATATAGGCGGCAATCGCTTTATGCCCCTTACTCATCTTCATATATTTATCATTCATCCGGGTAATAATATCAAATTCCTGTTGTTCCATTTTTCAATCCTTCCATAGAAGTTATTTCCATATTCTCATCACCTGAAAGCCTGATAAGAATCCTTCAGCATTCTTACCGTTTCTTCTTCCGATAAGTCATAATCTCCCGTCAGGGACATGCAGGCCGCTCCATGAATAAAAATCCACATCTTCATAAAGAGTTCTCCGGCATTGGAACACCCCTGGGCCGCTGCAGTCTGGATTTCCCTGCTGACATAACCTCCGCTGCCGTTTACAAGGTCATACATGCTTTTGCCGAATCTGCTTTCAGACAAAAAAATGAAAGAAAACAGCTGTTTATGCTCACCCGCAAATCTGATATATACATTTCCCAGATGCACAAAAGGCGTAACCGTCTGTCTTGGAATACGTTCATAATATTCCTGAAAAAAATCACACGCTTTTATAAAAAGTTCTTCCATCAGTTCTTCCATATTTTTATAAATCCGGAAAATAGGCTGGGTAGAACACCCTGCCTTAGCCGCCAGTTTTCTGGCTGTTACCTGCCCAATACCTTCTTCCTGCAGTAATGTAAATGCCGCAGTTAACAAATCATCCCTGGTAATCGATTCTTTTCTTGCCATACTGTCCACCCCTTCGTTGTATAACATATGTTATTATTTTATAATGCTTTTCCTATTATGTCAACACTAAACACTGTCATGCTTTGTGGGTTTTCTTATTCATAAAAAAAGACGTAAATTTCTTACGCCTTTTAACACCAATGTCATTGGTTTTACAAATTGTATTATCATTATTAAACCTGTTCATCCAAAATATATTTTTCCAGGTCATTAAGAAACTGCTCCCATGCGTCCTCATGCTCCACATAATAAAGGGGGCATTTCTTACCGCCTTCATCATAGTGGCGTTTCATATCCGAAACAGAGAGATTATATTCATTCAAAAGCCATGCACTCAATTGAATCAGCGAATCATAGGTAGCATCCGTAAATTTTCCATCTTTCTCAAGATAACAGCATTCTATGGAAATCGAATCATAATTTCTTTTCTGAACGGCATAAGCTATTTCATCAAGGGGAATACACTGGATAATCTCACCGTCATAGCCTATGACAAAATGAGCGCTTGCTGAGGTTTCTCCTGTCAATCCCAGATTTTCAAAATAGCTTCGGTTCTGGGCTGCACTTGTTCCCGGGTTCGCCGTATAATGAACAAAAATATTTTTGACTGCGCCAAGCTTCTCACCGGGCCGTGAATACGGATTTTCTGTCAGGAAATCCTCCAAAACTGCAGGTTTTCTCATATCATTTATCTCAACGGCTTCTTCCATTTTTGAAAATGCTTCTTCTGGCGTTTTTTTCTCCCTGTCAGCGCCCAGTCTTGTCAATAACTGATACAGTATTACACAAAGCAATATGATTAAAAGCATCATACAGAAAAGAATTGCCAGCTTTATCATCAGAATTTTCCGTTTCCGCCTTTTTCTCTGCTGAATTCTTCTGGTTCTTTCTCTTTTTCGCTGCTGAATGGTTTTTCTGGTTCTTGCCGGTTTGTCATTATCAGAAATATCAATAATCTCCAGTTCCACTTCAATTTCATCCCTTGTACAATAAATACTCACATTTTATATAATTGTATCATACAAGCCTGCAAATAAACTTAATACAAACTGAAGATTTTCTTAATTTATTTCCCGGTTTCTGTCCGCAACACTTTTTCTTTCCACCAAATACCCCTCAACGATATGCAGTCCTTTCTGATAATCCAGTCCTTTTATTTTATTCAGCATTATATCAATTCCGACCGCTGCCATCTGTTCCATATCTACTCCATAAGAAGTAATTTCCACATTGCACAATCCGGGATAAAGATAATCATCATATCCTACAATAGAAATATCTTCAGGCACACGATATCCTCTTTCCTTCAGCTGCTTAATCAGTCTGCTGGCAGTCAAATCACAATTACATACAAATGCCGTAGGCATTCTCTCCGGAAGGTCCACTATTTCATAACAATCTCTTTCCCCATCTCTGTCAGGAATAATCCACTCTTCCCTTATTTTTTCTCCATGCTCTATGATAGCTTTTTCATATCCCAAAAAACGGTCCGTAATACTCTTGGTACTGAATAATGTACCCACAAAAGCAATATCCCTGTGTCCCTTACCGAACAGATAATTGGTAATCTGATAAGTGCCGTAAAAGCTGTTGGAAATCACACTGTCCTCATAAATGCTGTCATCATAAAAATCCATATAAACCACAGGTACGCGGACTGCTTCTAAGAGAGATTTTAAATATCCGCTTTCCATGCAGCCCAGCACCAGAAGACCGTCAACCTTATTTTCCCGTATCATTTTCGGCATTTCCTTGCTTTGCTCTGCCTCGCTGCTTAATATTTCAAGTAATACAAAGCAATCCTGTTTTACTGCTCTCGTATTAATTTCCTGGTATAATTTCCAGTAAAACGTGGCGCATTTTTCTGTATAATAGTTTGCCAGAATAACACCGATATTATAGCTTTTCTTTATCTCCTCCCCTGTTTCTCTGGAAGAAATATATCCCATTTCAAGGGCAAGCATTTTTATTCTTTCCCGCATGGGTTCGCTGACCCCCGGCTTTCCGGACAACGCTTTTGAAACAGTCATTGTACTGATGTTCAGCCTCTCAGCAATATCTTTCATTTTTACTGCTTTTGCCATTTAACACCTCAATCTGCCTGAGAAATACCCTTCATCAGTCCTTCCACCACCAAAGGATACTTCCATTCACAAGTCTTTCTGTCAATTAATCCAAATAATTCACCATTTCCTGCAAAAGCGCCATTATCCCACCAAATGCAGGGCACACCTATTTCAGCAGCTGCACTGACATAATATTCCGCCCATTTGGCACGCTCTTCCTCATTATTTTCCGCATTTTTATACATAGCGCCGAATTCACCTATTATTACAGGAACCCCCCTGGAAATAAAAAGCTCATCCAGAGATTTCATAATCATATCTATATTAGCCGTATCCTGATCCCATGTACCTCTCCCCTGCACATTCAACGCAAAATCATAGGGTTCATAAGCATGTACGGAAATAATAATTTTATCATCCTCCGGTACCGTAATATGTTTTATTCCTTCCCAGCAGTTCGCCGCATATCCCGGAATCATTAAAATCCTGTATGGATTGTTTCCGCCGCTTTCCCTGATGGTTTTGATAAACACGGCATTCAGATAATTTACTACATCCCAGCCTTCCTCGTCGCCGCCGTTCCACTCAACATCGGTTCCGATTTTTCTCGGTTCATTCAGTCCTTCAAAAATCAAATGCTCATCATAATCCTGAAACCGCTCTGCAATCTGGCTCCATACCGCCTGCAGTATTTCCGCTGAACGCTCTTCCTTATCATAGTAGGTTTCGTACCAGCTTTCATGATGAGTATTCAAGATAACATATGCCCCACTGTCATAAGCGTAATCCACAATTTCCTGTACTCTGTCAAGCCAGCTTTCTTCGATTTTCCAATTTTCGGAAACAAGAATATGATCATTCCAGCTTACCGGTATTCTGATAACATTAAAGCCTCTGTCAATAACGGCATCTATCAGTTCCCTGCTGGTAACAGGATTTCCCCATGCAGTTTCCCAATTTACTGCAGGCATAGTCTTTAAGGCTGAGGAATTCAGACTGTCCATGGTGTTCCCGAGATTCCAGCCTATCTTCATGCCGCTGACAAGTTCCTTTGCCGTAATCGCTTCCATATCAACCTCTTCTTCCTGCAAAGAAGCCTCCGGCCCCTCAGCCGTATCTTCAACTGCAGATATATTTCCGTTTTTTCCGCATCCTGTAAACAATAACATAATTGCTGCCATTACCAATGATACTTTTCCCGGTCTTTTCATAATTCTCCTATCCAGCTGTTCAAATTGCTTTTTTAAATATATATTACTGATAATACCACTTTTCCGCTTCTTCACTTTCTTCATCCACTTTCGGCATCATTCTTTTCAGAATTGCTTCCATGGGAAAGGTCAGTCCAAACATATATGCGCCCGGAATAATCAAAATTGCCCATGGCATCAAACAGATTAAAATACATGGTGTTCCAAAAACAAACAGAATAAGAATTGTCACCGGCAGATATTTGAACATGACAAATCCTGCGTTTTTTATCAAATCCAGATTGTTTTTATCAAACCTTGATACTCAATCATATCAAATCCGACCACAGCCGGGAATTTACCCGTTTCAGCCCAGATGCATGCCATCTCATGGCCATATAAGCCTTTATCACAATACTGCCCCGACAAAATATTTTTTCCATAATTATCAGCCAGAAAACTCATAAGTCTTCTGGCGCAATCATCAGCGTTCTCATTACTGAGTTTTGCCGTAACCTGATAATAATCTTCCGGCAGTTCAGCGCTTTTCAGCACTGTCAGTTTATCCAGGGCTATATATCCCCAGTATTCCGATACGGTTATTTCATGTGATCCTGCTGTCAGAAAATTTCTCAGCATTGCTTCTTCTGTGAATAAATCCTCTTCACTTTTCAGACTGCCCACAGACTCACCGTCAATCAAAACATAATTTTCCTTATAACCGCCGATATTAGCCGTTGTAAACTGCAAATCATAAAACCCGTCTTCCTCCACAGAAATCTGAAAGGTGCACTCATCTTCCTCTGCTTCATAAATGCCAATTATCTCTTCTTCTTTTTCATAATTTTGTGTATCAGCATTTGCACAGCCGCCGAGCGTCAGCAATCCTGCCGTATATACTGTCAATATTCTTAGTCCCTTTTTATCCATTGCCGCTCCATGGTAATTTACAGTCTTTTTTACAAAAACTTTTTATAACTTTTTTATAACTCATGGCGGTTTTATCATTACAGCCTTCTGGCACGCTTTCTGTTATTCCCGTCATCAAAGGTTTCAATTCCCTCAAGGCTCTGTACAAATTTTGAAAACTGACTGTAGCCATAGTCCTTCACATTAAAGCTGTTATACTTTCCATGCACCAGATTGCTGAGTTCACTGAATCCGATTCCCTTTTTCCCGGATGCTGTTATAACCGTCTTTATATATTCTCTTATCTCTTCTTTTGATTTCTCATTATCCTTCAAAGAAATTGTAATAACACTGTGCTTTTTCTCAAGCTTAAATAAGCCTGCATCTTCAAGAAACCTTGACAAAAGACTATATCCATAATTCCTGACATCAAAATCAGGATACATATTTACAAGGCGGTTTCCTACAGAAGCAAGCTCTACATTTTTACCTTTATTTTCATTTTCGGTAATAATATTAGTGATTGCATTATAAACCACCTCTCTGCTGATAGTATTATCCTGCTTATCTTTGCTTTCCGTATTATCATCCTGATTGCCCAGATTCTCCAAATTTACAAATCTGGTACAGGCCACCCGGAAAGAACGGGGCGTTTTTTCTTCCCCCATTCCAATCACTTCCATGCCGGATTCCCTGAGTCTGCTGGCCAGACGGGTAAAATCGCTGTCACTGGAAACAATGCAAAAGCCCTCCACGTTGCCAGTGTATAAAATATCCATGGCATCAATAATCAAAGTGGAATCCGTAGCATTTTTCCCTACCGTATTGCTGAACTGCTGTACCGGAATCACTGAATTTTCAAGCAGCTTTTCCTTCCATCTCGTAGCCTGAGTGCTGGTCCAGTCCCCGTAAATTCTTTTATATGTAATGATACCGTAAGTAGAAAGTTCCTCCAGAATTTCACCGATATATTTTGCTGAAATATTATCGGCATCAATTAACAGTGCAAAATGTTTATTCTCCATTGTAATACTCCCTTTATTTCCTCCTCAATAACATTATTTTTGCTGACTAGTAAAGTATACCATAAGAAAACCCCTCATACAAATCATTTGTATAAGGGGTTTCAACTCATTCATAACAGTCAATAACCCCAAGGGGCGGGGTATTGACCCTCGCGGCATTCGTCAAGGTCATGCAAGCATGGCTTTGACTCATTGCACGTGGGAATAAAAGCACGCTTAGCAGGTTCTTATTGTATATCTTCTGATAAATCCGCTTTAAACAGGATATGCTGCATTCTTTGTATCAGCCTGAGTCATATCGACCTTTTCCTGCTGTGCCTGACGATATTTAAAGAAATCAGTTGCTACCTGAGGGAATAATGCATAAGACAATACGTCTTCATCCTGCTGTTTCCATTCCTTCATCTCTGCCTCTAACTTATCCATTTCATTTTCAAGCAAATCGGCGGGACGACAGGTAATTCTCTTTTCTCCGGGAATAACCTTATCAATAATTTCCTGATTCATAGGCTTAACTGTCTGTCCATATTCACCGCGGAGAACAGCCTTAGTTTCCTTAGTTGCCATCTTATATCTCTCGCCCATAAGTACATTAAATACAGCCTGTGTACCGACAATCTGTGATGAAGGTGTAACTAAAGGAGGCTCGCCCAAATCTTTTCTAACCTGAGGGATTTCCTTTAATACATCATAGTACTTATCCTCTGCATTCTGTTCCTTCAGCTGGCTGACCATGTTGGAAAGCATACCGCCGGGTACCTGATATAACAGAGTCTTGATATCAACGCCCATAACCTTGGGATTCAGCAGACCATTTGCAAGGCATTCATCTCTGTAAGGTCTGAAATAATCAGCAATTTCTGACAGAAGATTCTGGTCATAACCAGTATCATAAGGAGTTCCCTTAAAGGTTTCAACCATAACCTCAGTTGCAGGCTGTGAAGTTCCCATAGCAAAAGGAGAAATTGCACAGTCAATTACATCTACGCCCGCTTCTACTGCTTTCAGATAAGTCATGCTTGCAACGCCTGATGTGTAATGTGTATGAAGCTGAATCGGAAGCTTAGTTGCTGACTTCATAGCGGAAATCATTTCGGATGCCTTATAAGGAACCAAAAGACCTGCCATATCCTTGATACAAATGGAATCTGCACCCATTTCCTCAATCTTCTTCGCCATATCCATCCAGTATTCCATGGTATAAGCATCACCTAAAGTATAAGAAAGTGCAACCTGCGCATGGCCTCTGCCTTCCTGAACTTTAACCTTATTTGTTGCATTAACTGCTTCCTGCAAGTTTCTAAGATCATTTAAGCAGTCAAAAATACGGATAATATCAATACCGTTTGCAATTGACTTCTCTACAAAGCTGTCTACTACGTCATCTGCATAAGGTCTGTAACCTAAAATGTTCTGACCTCTGAAAAGCATCTGCAGCTTGGTATTCTTAAATCCATCTCTTAATTTTCTAAGTCTGTCCCAGGGATCTTCTTTCAAGAAACGAAGGGAAGCATCAAATGTGGCACCACCCCAGCATTCAACTGCATGATAGCCAACTTTATCCATTTTTTCTACGATTGGAAGCATCATTTCGGTAGGCATTCTTGTTGCAATCAAAGACTGATGCGCATCACGAAGAACGGTTTCCATAATTCCAACCGGCTTTTTAACCTGTTCTGCCATTTCTAAATCCTCCTTGTTTTTCGAAGAAAAATGCGACTGCCC
>CAZDPE010000026.1:0-15319 GCA_964507235.1 uncultured Lachnospiraceae bacterium | reverse complement strand
TCGCAGGAGCAGAGGATTTATCCTCCTTGTTTTTCGAAGAAAAATGCGACTGCCCTCGCAGGAGCAGAGGATTTATCCTCCTTGTTTTTCGAAGAAAAATGCGACTGCCCCTGCAGGAGCAGAGGATTTATCCTCCAATAAAATTTATAGATATATAATCATTACACGCAGTTCAGAAATTCTCAGGCTGTATCAGCAGCCCCGGAATTTCCTTTCATGTTCTAGAATACTCCAAATACAGCCATAAAGGTACCTGCTGCAACAGCTGTACCGATAACGCCTGCCACATTAGGTCCCATTGCATGCATTAACAGGAAGTTAGTAGGATCTGCTTCTGCACCAACCTTCTGTGAAACTCTGGCCGCCATAGGAACCGCAGATACACCGGCTGAACCGATAAGGGGATTAACCTTACCTTTCGTTGCAATACACATCAGTTTACCGAACAATACACCTGCCGCAGTACCAAATGCAAATGCAATCAGACCAAGAATTACGATTTTAATTGTGCTCCAGTTCAGGAATGCTTCTGCACTTGTTGTAGCGCCTACGGAAGTACCCAGTAAGATAACTACGATATACATAAGCGCATTGGATGCAGTATCTGTTAACTGCCTTACTACTCCTGATTCTCTGAATAAGTTACCCAACATCAGCATACCAACAAGGGGAGCTGTTGTAGGAAGTATCATACAAACTACGATAGTAACAATAATAGGGAAAAGAATTTTTTCAAGCTTGGAAACAGGACGAAGCTGACCCATCTTAATCTTTCTTTCCTTCTCAGTTGTCAACAGCTTCATAATAGGCGGCTGGATAATAGGTACCAGCGACATATAAGAATATGCTGCTACCGCAATAGGTCCAAGCAAAGCTGTCTGGCTAAGCTTTCCGGCAAGGAAAATGGAAGTAGGACCATCTGCGCCGCCGATAATGGAAATTGCCGCAGCTGCCTTATCATTAAAGCCCATGGCAATTGCTCCGAAATATGCTGCAAAAATACCAAACTGCGCTGCAGCACCAAGCAAGAAGCTCTTAGGATTGGCAATCAGGGGACCAAAGTCTGTCATTGCACCGACACCCATGAAAATCAGCGACGGTAAAATTGCCCATTCATCTAAGAGATAAAAATAATACAGTAAGCCGCCGGTTCCGTTTGCCGAATCCTCAATACTCAGCATAATATCGGGATAAATATTAACAAGCAGCATACCAAATGCGATAGGTGTTAAAAGCAATGGTTCAAAGCCCTTAGCAATCGCAAGATAAAGAAATACACAAGCCACCAGAATCATCAGATAGTTGCCCCAAGTCAGATTAAAGAACGCTGTCTGATGAACCAGATTGGACAGTGTAGTTACGATATAATCCATTTCTTTTACCTCCTGTTGTTTTTCAAGTACACATGCGTCAGAAATGAAGCCGCATGCATTCACACCGTCTTATTTGAGTGTTGCAAGTAAAGCGCCTGCTTCAACAGCATCGCCTACAGCTACATCGATGCTTGCCACAGTACCATCCTGAGGTGCAACAACAGGGATTTCCATCTTCATGGCTTCCAGAATAATTACTGCATCACCTGCTTTAAGAGCCTGTCCAACACTTGCTTCTACCTTAAATACCTTACCGGCTGCACCAGCTTCTACCTTAATGCTGCCTGCACCGGCTGCTGCTTTAGGTGCTGCTGTGGGAGCTGCTTTAGGCGCTGCCTTGGGTGCTGTGGGAGCTGCTGCAGGGGCTCCTGCAGATACGCCTTCTTCTACTACTACATCATATACGTTTCCATTTACGGTAATTGTATAATTTTTCATGATTAAATCCTCCTGTGAATTCTTTGTTCTATGCCCTCTGCCATTTATTACCGGCACGCTTAATACTTCTTACTACAAATCCGTCTGTAGATGCAGCTCCTTCGCTTGCAGCGATTGCTGCCGAAATAACTGCTACCAGTTCCAAATCATCTGCCAATTCTTCTTTTTCGATAATCTGTGCAATTGTATTATCAACTGCTGCTGTTTTTACGTCTTCCTTACCGGGCTTCTTTGCAAACTTAGCCTGAATCTTAGGAATGAAATTAAAGCAGGAAATAATAGCACTGATTAAAATCAGAACAACAAATACAGTTCCCATGCCAAGCAAAGTATTAAGCGCTGCTTTCTGCATCTTTTCTCCAAATGTATATTCTACATTTGTAGCAACGGTCGTAACAGCCATATTATCAATTACAATTTCCACAATCGCTTCCCGTTTGGAACCTTTTATTCTGACATCAATAACACCGTCTTTTTCGTCAATTTCAGACTCGGTGCTGATAATCTTTTCATAATTACCCATATCCTCAGCTGCATTTTCCCAGCTTTCAATTGCACTGATTAAAACCGGATCGGTTGCCTGATCCTGTGCGTTCTGGACTACATACTGATTAATGGTTTCGACAATGTTCTGCCCCAGCATTTCTGCATCGGCTTCTGTCAACAAAGGTGTTTCTTCTTCCTTTTCCTGGCCACACGCTGTCAATCCCATCATACAGGTAATCATACCTAATACTAATAACCATTTTTTCATATTAAGTATCATCCTTTCTAAACTGTGCCGTGTTTTTTAGCCGGGCGGTCTTCCCTTTTGGTGAACAGCATTTCAAAAGCGCCGATTACATATTTACGTGTATCGACGGGTTCAATAATCTGATCAACATAACCTCTCTTTGCTGCACTTAAAGCGCTTGTCTGAAGTGCTGCATATTCTTTCGCGCAATTTTCAATTGCATCTGCACCCTGTCCGTCACAGATAATTTTAGCTGCAAGCTTCGCATCCATAGTTCCAATTTCCGCATCAGGCCATGCAATTGTAATATCTGCACCGATTGCTTTGGAATTCATTACAACATATGCGCTTCCGTATGCCTGTCCGATAATAACGTTAACCTTGGGAACAGTAGCGTTTGCAAAAGCATATGTAAGCTTCGCTGCTGCTTTCGCAATTTTCTTTTCGTTACACTTATCCGCTTTAAAGCCCTTTACATTGGTAAGAGATAATACAGGGATTTCAAAAGCATCACAGAAATTAATAAAATCTGCCGCTTTCTCACATCCTGCAGCTGATAATACAGCATCAAATTTTTCTGCCACTTTGCCGTCTTCACCATATACTTCGCTACGGTTTGCAACTGCACCTACAGTAACACCGTTTAATTTGATAAAGCCGGTTACCATATCCCTGGCATATTCACGCTTTGTTTCGAATACAATACCATTATCAGCAATCTGGGAAAGCGCAATGGATGTATCTCCTACGCAGTTTTCAATTCCTGCACAGGCTCTGTTTAAATCATCTGTGCATTCTTCAAAGGGCATGTCGTCCTCATTGTTAGAAGGAAGCATGCCAATCAGTTCTCTAATCCGGGCAAGCAAAGAAGCTTCGTCTGCAACTACATCTACAATGCCTGCTTCCTTACTCTGGAAATCTGCAGAGGAAGTATCGCACTTGGTAATCACGTTTCCGTCAAGCGCATTAGGAGAATTTACGAATAATTTTGCCTTGCTGCCTTCCATAAAGGTAAAGTCAGTCAATGTGGGAATCAATGCCAGACCGCCGCCGCAGGTTCCAAAAACAGCAGTAATCTGAGGAATTACTCCTGAACTCTTAACCTGGCTTAAATAGATTTCTCCAAATCCGTTTAATGCGTCTGCCGCTTCCTGTAATCTAAGTCCGGCAGAATCGATTAATCCGATAACAGGTGCTCCTGTCTTCAGTGCCAGATCATAGAGGTTTGCAATTTTCTTTGCATGCATTTCGCCAACGGAACCGTTCAGTACGGATGCATCCTGGCTGTAAACATACACAAGGTTGCCGCCTATTACTCCATAGCCGGTAACAACACCGTCAGAAGGAGTTTCTGTCTGTTTCAAATTAAAATCAGTGCTTCTTGCTGTTACCATCGCACCAATTTCAACGAAACTGTTTTCATCGAGTAAAGCTGCTATTCTTTGACTCGCTTGTGAAGTAGTACTCATTTTTCAGCCCTCCATTTTATATTAAAAAAATTATAACTTAATTCGCTGGGGCAGACTATCCCCGTAATTGCGTCTATAGCAGTATAACACAAAAGGTTTGATTCGCATAGAAGGAATTTTTAAAATTTACACAATTTTTATATCCGTATTTCATGTTTTATCGGTTTTCACGCTTTCAAAATATATATTTTCATTTATTTTTTCCTGTACATCCAAATTCTTCCCGTTATAAAGCAGAAGCAGCTTAGCATATGCCGCTTCCAAAGACATATTGAGGAGCGGCGTCACTCCTGCCTTCAGCAAAACATCTCCGGTAGCATATTTATCACCTTCCACCTTCTTATAAGAAGCAGTGTAAATATCCACTCCTGAGTCTTTACACTTTTCTGCGAAAGAAAGCAGGCCGGTTTCTTCTCCCGCAAGACAGGCTGTCGCGGAATGATATAAATAATGAAGCACGGCAGTCGGTTTGTTTTTTTCATCAAACTGGAAAACGGAATAATCCAATCCGGGATACGGCCTGATTATCATAACCTTATTTTGAAAGGAATCCGGTACTGTAAGCACTGCCTGCTTCGTCTTCTCCACCTCCTGCACAGAGGGCAGACCTTTTCCCGTATTGACAATAAAGCTTCCCTTTTCCATTCTTCCAAAGGACAGGCCCGCAAAATCCCTGAACTGATCATTAAAAGGCTCTGCTTCCACGACTCTCGTGGATAAATATACCTGATTGACGCCTGCATTGTCCCGGTAAAGGGTAAAAACACCTGCGGCAGCCTTCTGTCTGATAAATTCCACCGCCCTTGCAAAATTGTTTAATCCATTGCTTCCCTCCTGCCCAAGCGGATAATTGCTGGCAATCAATATTACCGGTACAGATAGATGATGAAACAGAAGTCCCACAAAAGCTGAAGTATATGATAAGGTGTCGGAGCCATGGGTAATAATCACTCCGTCATAATTCTCATACGCAATATTGTTTAATGCTTTTAACAAAATCAAAAGCTGTTCCGGCGTCATGTTTTCACTGAGTATATTCAGTGGCTGAATCACTTCAAACGCTTCCTGATGTCCATAAAACTCCTCATACATGGAAATCAGACGGTAAGGCGAGGCTTCACTCACATTAATCACATTGTTTTCCACTTTGCTTCCTATGGTTCCACCGGTTAAGACAACTAATATCTTTTTCATATTGCTCCTTTCCGTGCATCCGCACCTTCTGCTGTTTTCCGCAGCCTGATTTTATCAGTCCATGCTGTATCTGTTCCATATCTGCCTTATACACCACCTGAAATCAATGGCTGCCACATCCTCATCCGTTACAATATAATCCACTCCGTAAACTTCATCCCCCACCAGATAGGTAATGCTGCCTACCTCAGTTCCTTTTTCTACGGGAGCCGTAAGTTTTTTCTTTATTTCGCTTTTTATTTCAAATTCTTCCCCTTCCGAAAGCAGTACGCCTTCCGGTTCTTTTTCTGATTCCTTGTCAGCTATTGTAACGGACACATAAGCATTTTCTCCTATTTGCTCTGTCTGTCCGCCATTTACCTGTATATCCTTTAAGCTGCTTTCATCAATCCTGATATCCGAAAGTGAATGATAGGTATAATTCTCAAGACCGTAATTCATCAGTGTTTTAGTATCGCTCCACTTATAGGTCTTATTGTTTGGCCAGCCGCAGGCAAGAAGTGCCACCACATAGGTTCTGTCATCTCTCTTTAAAGCCCCTACATAACAATAGCCCGCATTTCCGGTAAAACCTGTTTTCCCGGACAGCGCTCCTTCCATCATACTCAAAAAGGCATTATGATTACTGCATTGAAAGCTTCTTCCGCTGGGAACTATTTCCCCGTCTTTTTCCCGAAATCCGCCGAACTGATAGGAAGAAGTTTCCGTGATGGCCAGAAATTCCTCTTTCCTTGGTGACTCCATAATACAATAGGACATGATTTTTGCCAAATCCGCCGCTGTGGTGGAATGCGCCTTTATCTCTCCATTTTCACTTGCTGCGGTAGCGTCCAGTCCGTTTGGTGTAATAAAAAAGGTATCAAAGCATCCGATATCCCTTGCTTTCTGATTCATCATATCAGCAAAGCCCTCCACACTTCCGCCAATATGCTCTGCAATGGCAACTGCCGAATCATTATGAGATTCCAGCATCAGGGAATACAGTAAATCCTTAAGCAGATACCTTTCTCCCGCCTGCATATTGAGTTTGACCTTAGGCATACTTGCCGCGTAGGAAGACACCTCCACATAATCTTCCATATTTCCGTATTCCAATGCCAGAATACAAGTCATAATTTTAGTGGTGCTTGCCATAGGTTTCATTTCAAAACCATTTTTTTCATATAAAATACGCCCGGAACCGGCATCCATTAAAACGGCCGATTGGGCGTACAGCTGCAGGTTTGTACCATTGGCGTCATCTGTCTGCGCATTTGCTGCTGTTCCCAGAAAAGTGACTGCCATAAGTCCCAAGGCTGCTGTTATTCTTCGTAAATTCTGTATCATATTGCGTCCGGCTTCTCATCTTTTCTTTCATTTATATGATTGCCGGCCCTAAAATATCCCTAATCCTTTATATGTCTACGGATACGCTGATTTCCTGTTCCGCCTGCTCCTTGAACTCCTCAATCTGAACCTGGGAAAGCTCCGGAAGCTCTTCCAGGGATTTTACTCCGAAGCTCCGCAGAAATTCTTCCGTGGTTCCAAATAAAAGAGGGCGTCCCGGAGCATCCATTCTCCCCACCTCCATAATAAGACCGAATTCCACCAGTCTGTTCACCGCATGGTCACAGCTCACTCCCCTTATTTTTTCTATTTCCAGTCTTGTAATAGGCTGCTTATAAGCAATAATCGACAATGTTTCCAGCAAGGTATCCGTCAGCACATATTTTCTGGGTGTCTTGGCTATCTTAATCAGATATTCATACATTTCTCCTTTGGTGCACATCTGAAAAGAATTATCAAGCTCCATCAAGGTTATTCCACATTCCCTGCTATCATAATCCTCCTTCATTTCAAGGAGAATTTCTCTTGTTATTTTTTTATCTTCTTCTATTACGGCTGAGAGCCTGTCCACTTCCACCGATTCTCCCATGGTAAAAAGCACGGACTCAAGTATCGCTTTTGCCTTTTGTCTTTCCAAAACAATATCCTCCTACGCTACCTGTGAGGTAATAATAATATCATCAAAGGTATCTTCCTGCACAATAGAAATCTTTCCCGTTTTCATCATTTCAAGCATGACAAGAAATGTAACTATAATCTCCATCTTACTGTGCTGCTTTTCCAAAAGCTGCCTGAAGCTGAAGGTTTTATGGTTATATACATAGTTTTCGATATAGGAGGTTTTCAGTTCCATATCGATTTCATCCTTTTCAATATTGCCAAAGGTACTTCTGACAGGGTCGATCTTATCCTCCTGCCTGCGCATTACCGTCTTAAACAGCATTTGAAGCTTCTTCAAATCAGCGTCCCCCAGAAGCTCCTCAAAATCAACAGGGGGTTTATAATCCTCTATTTCTTTTGGAAGTGTCTTTTCCTTAAAAAAAGTGCGGCCCGCATCTACCTGTCTGTCCTTTAATTCATAAGACATATATTTATACATCTTATATTCAAGGAGCTTTTGAACCAGTTCTGCACGGGGGTCTTCCTCTTCACCTTCTTCATTCACTTCTTTGGGAAGAAGCATTCTGCATTTAATATCAAGCAATGTTGCAGCCATAACCAGAAATTCACTCATTATATTCATGTCCTCTGTCTGCATCTGCTGTATGTATTCCAAATACTGGGCCGTTATCTCCACAATGGGAATGTCATAAATATCAACTTTATTTTTTTCTATTAAATGAAGCAGCAAATCCAAAGGGCCTTCAAACACCTCTAATTTTACCGATATTGCCATAACTGATTCTGCCTTTCTATTTACAAATATCTATGGTAGCGCTGGTACCGAGGCGGTTTGCTCCTGCCTTAACCATTTCTTCTGCTGTTTCTCTGTTTCGAATGCCTCCGGATGCCTTTACCCCCATACTGTCACCTACTGTTTTACGCATAAGAGCCACATCTTCCGCCGTTGCTCCGTGAGCAGAAAAACCGGTAGATGTTTTTACAAAATCAGCACCCGCTTCTTTTGCAAGTTCACAGGCCTTTATTTTTTCCTCATCCGTTAAAAGACAGGTTTCAATAATCACTTTAAGAAGCGCTTGTCCACAGGCCCTTTTTACTTCCCTGATATCATTTAAGACAATATCATAATCCTTATCCTTCAGCGCTCCCACATTAATCACCATATCTATTTCATCAGCGCCCTCCGCCACTGCAAATTCTGTTTCTGCCGCCTTGGCCTTTGTGCTCATTTGTCCTAAAGGGAATCCCACTACGGTACAGACCTTAACGCCGCTATTCTCCAGCTGCTTTGCCGCAAATCCGGTGTAAAAGCTGTTAACGCACACGGACATGAAGCCGTATTCCTTTGCTTCCCCGCAGATTTTCATAACCGCCTGCTTTGTAGCATCGGCTTTTAAGATAGTATGGTCAAATAATTTTGTATCCATCATTTTGGATTCCTCCTTTTCTCATGCAGTTTTAAATTTTATCATGTTACAAATTTTCAGTCAACCACTCATCCTTTTGCATGAGCCTTTCCATGAAATTCCGTTTCCAAATCATTCCCTTTTTAAATGAATTACCACCAGTTCTCCCGGATTAAAAATTCTGATTGGCAGAGTATGGGTTCCAAGTCCTCTTCCCAAAATCATTACACTCTTCTCCTTCTCAAACCTGCCGCCATCATAATGGGGAAACAGTTTCAGCCTGGGAGATATTACTCCCCCCAGCACAGGCAGCCGCATCAGTCCGCCGTGCACATGTCCCGATACTGTAAGGTCAGCTCCCCAGTCCGCATAAGTATCAAAATAATCGGGATTGTGTGCAATCAGCAGGTTAAATTTATCCGAATCCGGCTTTCCCAGAGCCCCGGTCAAATATTCCCTTTCCATGGACTGGTTTACAAATTTTTTATAATACTCCCTTTCTATTTCCAGTCCATAGATATCCATATGATACTGCGGCAGTGAAACCTTGTCGTTAACCAGAAGGACAACTCCTGCAGCCTTTATTTTTTCCATATAATCCCGGTACATGCTGCCGAAAATTTCCGGATACAGCCTTGTCTTATGCTCATGATTGCCATTTCCGTAATAAACAGGATATTTTCCGGCAAGACGGCTTACAAACTCCGCCACATCCGAATTATTTTTATCCTTTGCAGATGTATACATATCTCCTGCTATTAAAATCACATCAGGCTTCTCTTTCTCAATAGCCTGAAGCAGTCTGATATTATTTTTTCCAAAGGACTTATTGTGTAAATCCGACAAAAGAATAAGCTTCCCGTCCTTATGAAGCTTTTTCGAAACACAAGTATATTCTTTGACAACAAAACGATTGCAGTCTATAAGCATCACTAAAATAAAAAACAGAGCAAGGGCTGCTATCACACATAAAAATATTATCACCTAATTACATTCCTTTCTCAGGCTCCAAAATCCTGGTGCTTCGCTTCTGACGCGCCTTCGGCGCTCTCTGATTCATGACAATAGAAAGTTCGCAAAGCGTGCTTTCTATTGTTTTGTCGCTGACTTATCGGGCAAAATCAAATGCTGCTTCGCGTCGCTTGGTTTTGTTCTTTCTCAGGCTCCAAAATCCTGACGCTTCGCTTCAGACGCGCCTTCGGCGCTCTCTGATTTTGTCGCTGACTTATCGGACAAAACCAAATGCCGCTTCGCGTCGCTTGGTTTTGTTCCGATAAGTCACATTTTACCATATTATTTCAGAAACTACAAAACAGTTTCCATACTTTTATGACGTAATCCTTGTATTTTGCTTTTTCGACAGTAACATCAGAAAGGATGGATACGCTGCCGATTCTTTTTCCATCCAGTGTATAAACGGCTTCTCCCACGGCATCGCCTCTGTTTACCGGCGCCGCAATCTCTGCTGGCAGGCTGATTGTTTTTTCAATGGAATTCAAATTACTTCCGGTAATATCCAAATAGCGGAACGGTCCCTGATAAATCAGGGGAGCCTCATCCTGCACACCGCCCTTTACCGGCACGGTGGGAAGCTTATCTTCATTTGCGTCTTCATAGAGCGCACTGACACTGTAGCCATAATTCAAAAGCGCCATAGCGTCCTGGAATCTTACTTTATTATTGGGCGAGCCCATGACTACAGCGATTAAATCAATGTTATCCTTACTTGCCGTAGCGGAAAGGCAATATAAGGCTTTGCTGGTAGATCCTGTTTTCAAGCCAGTGGTCCATTCATACATTTTGAGCAGCTTATTTGTACTTGATAATGTAAATGTGGATGTTCCATTCTGGGTAACATGGGTAATATCCTCCATCCAGATTTTTGTATAACTAAAAATTTCAGGATATTTCGTTATCAGTTCTCTGGACATGATAGCCACATCTTTTGCCGTTGTATAATGATTGTCTGATTCTGTCAGTCCGCAACAGTCTTCAAAATGAGTATCATTCATTCCAAGCTCCTGTGCTTTCTCATTCATCATTTTTACAAATTCCGCTTCGCTTCCCGCAATAAATTCCGCTGCTGCTACGCTGGCATCATTACCGGAAGCAACTGCAATGCATTTTATAATGGTATCCAGCGTCTGAATCTCTCCTTCTTCCAAAAATACCTGAGAACCGCCCATTGATTTTGCATAGGCGCTTGTCATCACTTCACTGTTCAGATTAATCCGTCCGGTATTTAAATGTTCAAAAATTAAAAGGAGCGTCATAATTTTCGTAATACTTGCCGGGCTTCTTCTTTCTGTTGCATTTTCCTCGCATATAACCTGCCCTGTAGATGCTTCAATCAAAATATAAGAAGGAGCTTCTACTTCCGGAGCCGCTTTCACTTCCATGAAGTTCATCATCAATAAGGTTATACTTATCACATAGCATAGGGTTGCTTTCAATATTTTTTTCACCAGTCAACTCTCCCCGTATGTATTCTATTAACATGGATATGCTTTTATACGTTTTCTAATGCAAGTCCAAGTCAGAAAGTATACGTTGAAAATTTTAACCGTTAGCGAAATTCCGCTCCGTGAGCTTTCTGTTTTCACAAAAAATAGAAAGCTCACTTTGCGAACTTTCTATTGTCATGAAAAAAAGACTGCCGTTTCCGCGAACAAAGCTTCGCGAAGCCACAGCCTTACAAAATCTACATTTAATTAATACCATCTGGTTCTGAAGGACTGATATCTGTCCACTATTTTTTCCTTATATTCAATCAGATTATCTTTAAAAATACCGTAAAGCTTTATAATATAATCCACAGTAACAACAAGAAGCACCAGCCTGCAGGCTCCCACACCCCATGCAAAATCATAGCGGTCTATAAAATTTATAATTCTGCCATGGAGAAACATGATAATAATTATTGCATAAAATCCCCATGCTATGGTGCTTTCAAGGCATATAATCCCCTGGAAATTACAAGGCTTTTCATTATAATCCCACCAAACTTCACCGAAGATTTTCAGCATCAGCCGCCCAACCAGATACTCAAAGGCAGTTGCCAGAAAAGCGCCCACAAAATACAGCTTTATGTAATGTCCGCTCAAAGGACTCAAAAGCAAATATCCAACTACGCCGCCGAAACCATAAATAGGGCAAAAGGGGCCTCTTCCAAATCCTCTGTTGGTTAATTTTCTGTTACAGAATGACATATAAATGGATTCCACCATCCACCCCATAATACTGTAAATAATAAATGCGGCAATCAAATGATATACATCTGTACCGAACATTTCTCTTGTCCACATAACAACTCAAACCTTTCTCATATTTATACGTTTACCAGTTATATATCACAAAACGTATCATATCAGAAATTATCTTCAAACTCAAGAAATTTAATTAATATTAAGAATACATACCATAACAGTTCAGCCATGCAGAAACAATTGTATAATATGCCCGTGAGAACTTGCTCTCTAAGGGCATATTGCACAATTGCTTCTATAGGGCAGACGCCCGACATGAAATAAGTTGGCGATCTGTACTTATATTTTGAGGTGAAAATGTGCATTCCGCCAACTTATGAATGGTATGGCTGAATTGTTACTTTTTTATCGAAATATGATCTTTCCAGACCCGGCATCCATACTTTCTACAATTGCCAGTGATTCTAAGCGGATTCCTTTAGCGCGGATTAAATCACCGCCTTCCTGAAATCCTTTCTCCACGGCGATACCGATTCCTTCCACCTTTGCACCGGCCTCACTGACAATCTCCAGCAATCCTTCCAAGGCTCGTCCGTTGGCCAGAAAATCATCAATAATCAGGATATGATCCTCCGGTCCTATAAACTTTTTAGAAACGATAACATCATAAACCCGCTTGTGAGTAAAAGACTGGATTTTAGTGGAATACACTTCTCCGTCAATGTTAAGGGACTGCGCTTTCTTGGCAAAAACCACCGGCACATGAAAATGCTGGGCTGCCACGCAGGCTATGCCAATTCCCGACGCCTCTATGGTCAAAATCTTCGTAATCGGGCAATCCGCAAACAAACGCGCCCATTCTTTTCCCATTTCATTGAACAGGTCAATGTCCATTTGATGATTCAGAAAAGAATCTACCTTCAGTACATTTCCTGCCTTAACTGTTCCATCCTTCCGGATGCGCTCCTCAAGTAATTTCATTACTGCACTATCTCCTCTTTCGCTCATTTTCCCATTGGTGCTGTTGTCGGGATATTTCTATTATAAGTAGTTTACAAATACTTTTTCAAGAGGCCCTTTACCTATTTGATTTTCAAATCCACCACTCCGGCGTTAATTCGCCGAGCCTGACTGTTTTCTTTTGTTCATAATCCAGCATAATCTCAATATCCTTATAGGCATTCGGCATCAATTGAACCATAAGCTCCCTGCATGCTCCGCATGGTGCTCCCGTATGTCCGTCAGGCATAATCGCAAGCACTTTTTCTATTTCATGTTCTCCGTTTGTCAGCATATTAAAAACTGCATTTCTCTCAGCACATATTCCAAGTGTTGAACAGGTATCCACGCACACTCCCGTATAAATGTTTCCTGCCCCTGTAAGAATTGCCGCCGCAACACCGCCGGCTTCAACATATTCTGAAACCTTTCTCCCATTCTGAACTGCAAGAGCTCTTTCATAAAGTTCATCCCATATTTTATTACCATGTGCTTTCTTTTCATATTCTTTTTTCAGTATGGAATACCATGCTTCATCGCACACTCCCTGGTTATTTATACCGCCGGCCCTCCAGGTTCCTTCATAAACCATACCGCATTTCTTCATAACCTTACCGGAATTCGGATTTCTGGGATCATGGCAGGCATTAACGCAATTCATGCCTGTTTCTTCAAAAAAGAATGCTATCACTTTTCCCAATGCTTCTGCCGTAATTCCCTGCCCCCACCAGCTACGGCCAATACAGTAACCAATGGTTGCAGATTCTGTTCTGTCATCCGTTTTTACGGCGCTGATACTGCCAACCGGCTCATGGATTTCTTTTAATTCGATAGCCCACTGATAGTTTTCGGAATCGTCATTTCCGGCTGCCCAGTTTTTTACTACACTTTTTGTAATCTCCACATTTTCATGTGCAGGCCAGGTTAAAAATTTTGTTACTTCCGCATCGGACGCCCAATTACGAAACATCGGCTCTGCATCCTCTTCCCGGAATGGCCTTAAAATCAGACGCTCTGTTTCTATTATTTTTGTTCCTTTATGATTCATACCAGTATCCCTCCTAAGTAATGTCCTCCTGTGCAGAAGAGGCAGATTTCCAGACACCACCGGGCAAATCGAATCTGCGCATCAGATTGCTCCTGCCAACCGGAAAGCTATCGTTCCATTTTCACGATATACTCTGCCGTTCCTTCTTCCAGGCGCCGTTCTTGTGTCAGTGAGAACCCATGACGTTGATAGAAATGGATGGCCCGGATGTTTTTTTCCAATACAAACAAATCCCGGACATCAAACATATGAATTGCAAATTCGATTAGCTTCGCTCCGATACCTTCATTCTGGAAAAAACAATCAACATATAACTCCACAAGTTTTTTCCCTTCTATATGTATCATCCCCTTTACAAATTCATCATCATATACCCAAATATTTTTCATCTTTTCAGGGTTGTTGATATAATCCTTCGCCAAAGGGTAGACCTGCATTTCTCCAAATGAAACTTTGTCATCCTGAAAGATTTTTCTATAATTCATCCTTTTGGTAAATATCAATATTTCCGCTATTCTTGAAGCATCCTGAATTACCGCTTTCCTGATATAGTCCATAAAAATTCCCTTTCAAAAACGGAAGTTGCCAATGCTCCAAAAATATTAGCAATGGCTATACCATTTTAAGTATCGATAATAATTTCTCATTGCTTCTAATATATCATATTACTGCTTTAATGAATATGAGTTTTTCTGTCCAGCTTCCGCATAACCGCCCTATCTCTTGTAAACTTTTCTTTCTCTTAAACGTAAAATTTTCAAATCTCAATACTCGTTATAATCCCTTAGCTTTTTCAGCGTACCAACATAATCATGGGCTGTTCCTTTGAAATTTTCCGGATTAATAGGATGATGAATGTTGTAAAGAATGCCCGTTTCTCCCGTCCTTCCAAGATTGTTCTCATCCATATGCCTTTCATCAATATGGACATTCATAATCTCAAGACATACTAAAACATAGTCATCGCCTTCAGCGATTTCTTTTTCCCACTTGAAACGGCACTCCAGATTCATGAAGCATTCATCAATCAGAGGGGCATTCACCATTTCTGCATTAACAGAAGTTAGACCAGCGGTTTTATTTCATCTATCTCGAAACTGTTGTTTCTGCAGGTTGACATACACTTATCATACAAATCAGCAGCCATAAAGTTGATGACTGCGTCACCTGTTTCATGGAGTGTCCGGTATAAATGCCCGTATTTACTGACGGCGGAAACAATTGCAAAATAACCGCTTTTGCCACCTGTGAATGTTGTCCAGGACTGCATTCAGGCATTAGACAGCCCATTGCTTTTATATGAAGTTATTATGCAGAGCGGAGAAGGGACAGAAACAACGAACTCCATCCAATGAAACCCATACATCTCCATATTCTTCATTGATTCTGGTACGGTACTATACTTCTTTTTCATACTTACCTCCGTAAATTCTTATTTTTTCTTCTGAAGTTATTTTTCCGTCAACAATTTCGCTCCATGTGCGGTTGAAAACATAGATGGATGCC
>CAZDPE010000025.1:18603-26154 GCA_964507235.1 uncultured Lachnospiraceae bacterium | reverse complement strand
CTATGATAGATTTTGGATATTTCCAATGTCTACCATATGGGGAGCATATCAAATGGCGGACTTTCCGGCTTTTGATGTGGGGCGTGATACCTTTTTGATACCTATATTAACAATTTTAATTGGTAGTAAAAAATTTAGAAATGGCTATTTCTTCTATACAATAATAGCGTTTATCAGTGGTGTTGTAAGAAACATATCCTAATTCACTTTGTTTTCGAAAAGATGGAAAAGAATGATGGCTCCAATACTCACAGCATAATTCCTGTAAATCTTCTGCTTGCCAGTTTTCATTTGTCAGTTTTCTCATTTCTGCTGTTTATTTGTCAGAAGGCACATCATAACTATCTGCAATTCTATTGATTAATTCTTTAACTTGTTCTAAATGTTCTTTTTCCATTGCTGCCCCTCAATTTCAGTTTATCTCTCAGTTATTTCATATAAAAGCATACCACAAACTTGTGAATAACTCCACCTTATTTCATGTGAGCGGCGTGCCGTGATTTTTCCGTAATTGTTCATGTGCATGTCCCTCCTGCGTCAATGTATGTATTGATTACAGTTAAGATTATGCACTCCATGGCAATTGGAGGATATGGATTACCTGTAGTAAATTGCAGCAATTTAAGAATTGATGCTGACAGCATGATTGATTGTATGATAGAATGGATACAAAATAAAAAGATACGAAGGAAGAAATCTGCAGATGAGGCGAACACGAAATATAGTAAAGGAAACGGAAGAATTTTTTGAAAAATTAGGATTGAATGATGAATTGGAAAAGCTTTCCGGACTTTTCACAGATAATTTTATGATTTCCGGGGAAGAAACGGAAGATTTAAAGGAAGCTCTCCACAGGGCGCCGGATTCCCTGCTGGACTTGATATGGGAAAAGATAACGGACGCAGAAGAAGAAAGCGAGGCTGACCGGCAGCAGAAGGAAAAGATTCTTTATGAAGAGATTCCGAAATATCTGGAATCAAGGCTGATATTGATGGATTCGTTAAAGCTGCAATTACTAATCAGGGTTATGAATAATCATCCGATTGAGTTGGTGGAAACTACAAGCTTTTATGAGGATTTTGTTCCATATGGCTGGGTATTTACTTTTTATAAAGATGGAAATTGCAGTTTTGCTGTAATGAAGGAAGTGCGAAGCGTCATTATGAGTATTGAAAAGCCAGAAATAGAAAAGCAGATGGAAGCTGTTTTTGGCGTGCGCTGCATGGTAAATGTATGTCTTGGTTTATATGGGGTATTTAAATTAGAGCAGATTCGTAATGTATATAAAGCGGCTGTCGGTACTGATGGAATGGAAGAAACAGATACATTTGTAAACTTTGATAAAAGTATGGAGAAAATTCTTCCGTATTTTGAAGAGCAGGGTTTGTTCTGGTCAGATAGGGGATACCTGGTCAGCCCATATCTTCAGGACAGAGAAGAATACAGAGAATTACTGAGGAATCGGCAGAATGAATATTACATACCGGATGAGCATATTATACAAAGCTATTCTCTTGGGAAAATACTGGAGAAGAACGAGGAATATGAAGCTGTTTTTAAGCTGCTGTCGAAGGAAATAAAGGATTGCAGCCAGGCAGAGGAAATGCTGGAGGAAATTTCAGGTTCTGTTGCAAGTGAGGACTGGGATCTTCCGCAGGTTATAAACTGCTTGTATGAGTGGGATGTTATATTTGATAATTATAAGTCGGCTGAGAAAATGACATCTGCATTAAGCGAGTGGTTATATGGGATTCGCAGATGGAGCGAATGCGGCTATAGCAGAAGAGAAAAGAATAAGGAAAATATAAATTTACAATATATCGCATATGCAAATAAAGGGGAAACGGAAAAGAAGATAGCTAAAAAGCTCTATCCCAACGATCCATGCCCATGCGGATCGGGGAAAAAATATAAAAAGTGCTGCGGCAGAAAGTAGCGTTTCCAGAAAGGATTACCATGTTCGATGTTGTATCAGACGGTTTCTTTGTACCGTTGGCTTCTCCAAACAAATTGGTTTATTGGAAATGTATCTGTAAACTGTTTTCCATTATAGATAATCAGCTTTCTTTTGGCGTGGAACGGGATGTGTTGGTTGATGAGCTGCAATATTATTTTGAGCAGACTAACGCAGCAGAAATAACAGAGGAGGAACTGGCGGAAACAGACAGCCGCAGCAAAGCAAATTGGATGTTGGAGCATTATGGATGGATTGAAATTGAAACAGATAAAAGCTATGTGCAGCGGGTAAATTTTAAGGGATATGCAGTTAAGCTTATTAAGACGATGATTGAGATTGCTGAAGGAAGGCAAATAGAGTATCAGGGGTATATCTACACTATTTACAGCCTGGTGCGAAGCAGTACCGAGCATCCCGGCGTTGTTCTTATGCAGATTCTGGAAAACACGGATTTACTGATTACCGGTCTTAAGAATCTCAATTCCAGTATTAAGCATTATATTGATGATTTAACCAGGCATAAAACGGTGGCAGAAATTATGGATGCGCTGTTTAATGATTATATAACCAATATTGTTGATAAAGCCTATCACCGTCTTTTGACTTCTGATAATGTATCAAAATTCAGGCCGGAAATTATAGAGCGTCTGGAAGGTAAAAGCAGGAGTAAAGTCTATGTGGAAAAAGCCGCAGCAGAGATTACAGGTATTAAGGAGATTTCTGATGAGGAGGCAGTGGAATTGGTGTATTATTATCTGCATCAAATTATAGATGCCTTTCAAAATATGGATGATATCCTTAAAGAAATAAATCAGAAAAATACACAATATCAGTGCGCTGCAGTAAATAGGGCAAGATTTATGCTGACAGGGAGCGAAGATGTAAGAGGACAGCTGAAGGAAATCCTGACAGGGATTAATGAACGGCTGAATGAAGAGAAGATGAATCTGGGCGGTATTTACAGGATTGATTTTCTTGAGGAATTAATTCGGATTTACAGTATGGGCTGTCTGGATGAAAAGTCGTTCTATTCTCCGGTGGAAGGGAGAAAAGAATTTAAACCTGCAGAAATTGAAGTTCATGAGCCGGACTTGGAACTGCGTCAGGAGAAACTGCGTATAATGGCGGAAAAGATGCGCAGAGTATTGAGTCCGGTGAAAAT
The DNA here is from genome assembly GCA_964507235.1 of uncultured Lachnospiraceae bacterium. GTDB lineage: Bacteria > Bacillota > Clostridia > Lachnospirales > Lachnospiraceae > Suilimivivens. The sequence goes on along the minus strand of CAZDPE010000025.1, from coordinate 23,035 downwards.
TAATGCCTATGTAAAAACCCAGATTGGCCATAAAAAGGAAATTCTGGCAACGCAGCTTCCCCTGGTGAATACAGAGGATTTCGTAAAGGTTATTTATGTAAGGCTGTATGGTCAGAGAAAAAATATGGACTATACAGTTGATGTTCAGGAAGAAAAAGAAGTAAACGGTTATCGGTTTCAGGATTTCCTGATTCGAATGAAAGGATAACAGTATGAATTTGTTGGATGGACTGCTCCAAAGGGAAAAGGATGACTTTGTCAGGATTTGTAATAAGCTGCTTAGCAGCTGCTTTATATGCAAGGGGAATGTTTCGGGCCGATTTGATTATTATTTTGTCTTGAAGCATAAATCCATATTTATGGAATATTTGTCTGTATTAGGATATCGTCTGGAAATAAATGAGGAATATGGGGGTGATTCAGCTTACCAATCCCCAAAATTATAACCGGTTAAATCTGAAGCTTTTTGAGTCTGTTCAGGCGTTTCCAATTAATTGAAATTTTAGATAAAAATCTGGAAAATGAAGATTCCAGGATATTAATTTTTGATTCCATATTGATGCTGTGAGAGTGGAAGATATTAAGCAGGCATACGAGAAACTGGAAATTTACAGGAAAGGAGTCAAAGCGGATGAAGACATTGAAGAGAGTGAAGCTGATTAACTGGCATCGCTTTACCAATACAACAAATAGAACTGGGTGTTTCTACGCTTCTTTCCGGAGAAAATGGGGCAGGGAAGTCAACACTCTTAGATGCTGTTCAGTTTGTGGTTACCTGTTCTGCAAATTATTTTAATAAAGCAGCTCATGAAAACGGGAAACGGAAACTAACAGGTTACATACGATGCAAAACAGGAAAAGAAAATAAACCTTATGAGAGAACAGGAGAAATCAGCGCCCACGTGGCTCTGGAATTTTATGAGGACAGCAGAAAGCAGTATTTTGTGGTAGGTGCAGTAATTGATTCTGCATCTGAAGGGCAGGAAACTACTGTCCGGTATCTGATGGATAATACCAGATTTACTGAGGATATGTTCTTTCAGGGGAAAGTTCCCAGATCCATTACCCAGTTCCGCAGTGCCAATAACGAAAAAATTAAGATGTGGTGTAAAACGGGGGCAGAAGCAAAGAAAATGATGAAAACCCGTTTCGGCAGAATTGAGGATAAATTTTTTGCCCTGATTCCAAAGCTTTGGCGTTTAGACCTATTGATGATATTAAGGACTTTGTTTACTCCTATGTCTTGGATGAAAAGGAGGTAAACATTGATGTTTTGTGGAAAAATGTCAGAACCTATCAGGAATTGGGAAAAACCCTTGATGGAGTAAAAAGACGCATTGCTAAACTGGAAGTAATTGAGGAGTATCACAGACAGGTAATGGATTGCTTACAAAAAGCAGATGTATGATAAGGTTCAATTAAAGAATGCCCGTGTGCAGGTAGAACTGAATAATATAAAAGCAGAGCGGCTTGCGCTGGATAAAAAGATTGAGCAGCTGAAACAGAAGAAGCTGACTTATCCGGAGGATGTGGTCAGGGTTTTACAGGCCATTCAGGAAGAATTTTCCAGAATCATCCGTATCCCGGAACCGAGAATTTTGTGTGAGCTTTTGGAAATCACGGATGAACAGTGGAGAAATGCGGTAGAGGGCTATTTAAACACACAGCGTTTTTATATTTTAGTGGAGCCTGAGAGTTTCGATATTGCTTTAGGAATTTATGACAGGCTGCGTAAAGAAAAAAGGCTTATGGAGTAGGGCTGATCAATACCAGAAAACTGGAAAAGTATAGCGAAGCGCCGGAGGGGACACTTGCGACAGCGGTTTCTTCAAAAAACAAATATGCAAGTCAGGTTATTAATATGGTTTTGGGGAAGGTTATGATGTGTAATCATTACAGTGAGCTGAAAAATTATCCTATCTCCATTACCAGAGAATGCATGAAATACCAAAATCACGTAGCAAGTGCTGTTAAACCGGCTATTTACGAAACACCTTTTATTGGACAAAAAGCGGTAAGGGTACAACTGGAACAGGCGTTAAAAGAAAGAGAATTAATATCGGGAAGAATTAATAAATTAGAGAAGCAGCTTGATGAACTGGCATATGTGACGGAACCTCTAAGTGTGGACACCGATATCGACATTCAGTACAGACTGGATGTACTTATCAGAATCAGAAACATACAGTCAGGCATGGATAAATGCAAGGTGAATATTGCCACATTGGAGAAGAATGCTTCCATGATTCAAAAAAGGATTCAGTTGGAAACCCTGGAAAATCTGATAAATGAGTTGGATATGCAGTTGAAGGATTTTTGAATCAGGAAATCGGCAGATATGAGCAAAAGATAGAAGATTATAAAACCGAGATGGAAAGCCTGCAGGCTGACCGCGCTTTAAGGCAGGAAGCTGTCGTAAAACTAGGCGTTGCTGCAGGAGCATTCCCATCCCTTTGGACCGGAGGAGAAATTTTATGAGGCAGTCCGCACTCTAAACAAATGGATTCGGGAAGCAGGCTGCATTCCTGTGATTTATGCTACCTGGGCAAAGAAGGATGAGGAATACGTGCAGAAGCGTATGAATGAGGCGCATGAAAAAATAGCCGAAGAAATCGGAGGCATTCTTGCACCGGTAGGTCAAAGCTGGTGGGTTTATAAAGAAAGCCATCCTGATATTGAAATGTATTATGAGGATGGAGCACACGCATCGGAGAACGGCTCCGGATTTGCGGCGAAGATAATCTGGGAATCCATTTTTGCGGATATCAACAGGAAAAAAGGTGACAAGAGCATTAGGAAGCCTGCGGAAAGAGAGAAAGATAAATTGGATAAGGACAATACAAACAAAGAATTTTGGGGGAAATTTGCTAAAATATATACTTCTTTTATGAATAAGAATGGCGCTGCCTATGATGTAATATGTGAAAATCTCAGTAAATACATAGATGATAAGAAACATGTATTGGAGCTGGCATGCGGAACCGGTCAGATTACCTTCCGTATGGCCGGTAAAGCAGGCTTTTGGGAAGCGACGGATTATTCAGAGAATATGATAGCGGAGGCCCAAAAAAGAAATACCGGAGAAAATTACTGCAGTAATGTTTGTTTCCGGGTTCAGGATGCAACTGATCTAACTTATGATAATGCTCAGTTTGATGTGGTAGTCATTGCTAATGCATTGCATATTATGCCCAATCCGGATGCGGCGCTTAAGGAAATAAACAGAGTTCTTAAGCCGGGAGGGATTTTGTTTGCACCTACCTTTGTCTATGGGAGGGAACATTCAAAAGTGTTGATGCATGACAGCAGAAAGCCGCAGAGCGTGCTTTCTGTTGTTTGGTTCATGGAAAAGCTGGGATTCAGAACCTATCATAAGTGGTGCAAAGATGAATTGGCAGAGTATGTCGGCAGCCGGGGATTTCATGTGATTGATGCTGTATTAGTAAAAGGAAAGCCGTTGACGGAATGTGTTTTGACTGCAGGTAAAAATGTTCCTGAAAATGCCTTTGAAAACTGAAGCAGCAGAAAAAGAAAAGGGGAATCTGTCAGATTGTGGGATGCTTATCATCAATCGGAAAGTCTTTATATAAATGGTGGATATTGAGATTTATAATGCTAAAATACCGGATAAGAATGAATGGAGGTAAAATGGAATGAATCAATATGCATTAGTAACAGGTGCTGACCATGGAGTAGGATTTTGCCTGGTTTCGGATTTGCTTGAGCGTGGTTATTTTGTATTTGCGGGAAGAATGAATCCTACAGAGAAGCTGCTGGAACAGCTGAAGGAAAGGTTCCCGGACAGGCTTCAGATTGTTTTTCTTGATATTGGCAGTGATGACAGTGTGGAACAGATGAAGAGGACAGTGTCAGAAAAGGCTCCCTATATCAATCTCTTGATTAATAATGCGGGAATATTGGGGGATATCAGCAAGAGCATTTATGATGAACTGGATTTTGAAGAGATGCAGCGGGTGATTAATGTAAATGCCCTTGGAACCCTGCGTGTCACCAATGCGCTGGCTGCTCTTGTTATGAAAAGCACTCAGAAGATGATTGTGAATATTTCTTCTGAGGCAGGCAGTATCGGACAATGTGAAAGAGAAGGCTGGTTTGCCTATTGTATGTCCAAGGCGGCAAATAATATGCAGTCGGCTCTGGTGCATAATAAAATCAGAAAAGAGGGAGGAAAGGTGGTTGTAATTCATCCGGGGCATGTGGCAACCTATATGAGGGGACATCTTGACCGGGATGCAAAAATCACACCGGAGGAGTCGGCAGCATCGATTTTAAAGCTTGTGCTTGAAAAGGAGCTTCCTGTGACGGAAAGACCTCTGTATCTGGACTATCAGGGGGAATCCCTTGTCTGGTAAGACAAAGTATAAAAAGGGAAAGCAAGAAAGGTAAAGCATAAAAAGCAAAAGCATAAAAA
>CAZDPE010000025.1:0-18503 GCA_964507235.1 uncultured Lachnospiraceae bacterium | reverse complement strand
CAAAAGCATAAAAAGCAAAGCAGCCCATGCTTTGAAAGAGAGGATAATTATGTCAATCGACAGAGTAAGAGAATATTTCAGGCAGTACAATATGGAGGAGCGTATCAGGGAATTTGAGGTATCCAGCGCCACGGTCGCTTTGGCTGCGAAGGCTCTTGGCTGTGCGCCGGCAAGAATTGCAAAAACACTTTCCTTTATGGTGGGAAAGCAGCCGGTTTTGATTGTGGCAGCAGGAGATGTGAAGATTGATAATGCCAAATACAAGAAGCAATTCGGAACTAAAGCAAAAATGCTCTCCCCGGAGCAGGTCGTGGAGTTGATAGGACACGCCATTGGCGGAGTATGCCCTTTTGGGGTAAAGGAAGGCGTTAAGATTTATCTTGACGAATCTCTGAAAAGATTTGAAACAGTTTTTCCTGCCTGCGGCAGCAGCAACAGCGCTATTGAACTGACCATTCCGGAAATGGAGCAGTATGCGGGGGAAGAGGGTTGGATTGACGTGTGTAAACGGATAGAAGAGCAGCAGGAAGATAAAATATAATAAATTTTATAGGAGGACTTAGATTATGTTACAGGAAGGCGCAAAAGCCCCCGGTTTTTCATTACCCGACCAAAACGGAACCATTCATACTTTGGAAGAATACAAAGGGAAAAAGGTTATTTTATATTTTTATCCCAGGGACAATACGGCAGGCTGCACCAGGCAGGCATGCGGATTTGGAGAATTGTATCCGCATTTTCTGGAAAAAGATGCGGTTGTAATCGGTATCAGCAAGGACAGCGTTTCCTCCCACAAAAAGTTTGAGGAAAAATATACGCTTCCGTTTACTTTGCTGGCAGATACGGAATTAGAAGCGATTCAAGCATATGATGTATGGCAGGGAAAAAATATGTACGGAAAGAAAACTATGGGAGTGGTGCGTACAAGCTACCTGATTGATGAAGACGGCGTTATCATAAAAGCAGTGGGTAAAGTAAAAGCGGCGGAAAATCCTCAGCAGATGCTGGAGCTTTTGCGGGGGAAGGAGAAATGAGAACTATAATTTCACCTGCGAAAAAAATGAATGAAGATACGGATACTCTGCCATGGAAGGACCTGCCTGTTTTTCTGGAAACCACAGGGCAGATTATGGATTGGATGAAGAGTCTTAATTATGAGGAAGCAAGGGAGCTCTGGCAGTGCAATGAGAAGCTTGCGGAGCTGAATTTCCGAAGATTCAGGGAGATGGATTTAACGAGAAATTTAACGCCCGCGTTGATTGCCTACGAGGGTATTCAGTACCAGTATATGGCGCCTGTGGTCTTTCTTGATAATGAATGGGATTATGTACAGAAGAAGCTTCGGATACTTTCCGGGTTTTACGGTGTACTTAAACCTTTAGACGGCGTAACGCCGTACCGCCTTGAGATGCAGGCAAAAGCAAGGATAGGGGAAAAGCATGATTTGTATGATTTTTGGGGAGAAAGAATTTATAATGAGGTTTTGGATGAAAGCAGAATCATTATCAATCTTGCTTCTAAGGAATACTCCAGATGCGTTGAAGGTCATCTGCAGAAGGAGGATAAAATGATTACCTGCATCTTTGGAGAAATGAAGGACGGCAAAGTAGTGCAGAAGGGAACAATGGCGAAAATGGCAAGAGGGGAAATGGTCCGGTTTATGGCTGAAAAGGACATAGAAAACCCCCAGGCTATGAAAGCCTTTGACAGGCTGGGATATAGTTTCAGGGAAGAACTTTCCTGTGAAAATGAATATGTATTTATAAAGGAACAGTGTTAACGGCGAAGAAAAATGAAAAAAGGATATGATGTGTTTGGAAAGGAATATGGCGTAATGCTGAAAAATGATTTGCATGCCGGGAATTCTATTGACCATAAGTTTTTACGGGAAATGATTTTACTGGATGAGGAATCCTATAGTTTTTTGTATCTGTCAGGTGTTCCCGGAATTGATAATATGAACGGGCATGAACTGTTTGATTTTGCCCAGCAGTTTCGTGTAACGTCAGATAAAGAATCCATAAAAAATGTGCTGGACTTTACAAAAAATAAGGTAAAAGGGTTTAACGTTGAATTCAGCAATATGATTTTCGGCGGTACGGAAAAGGAAATACTGGAACGAGGTACAGACTGGTGTGCAGATATGGCAAGAGTGGGAGCCGTGCTGTTGGAGTGTATGGGTATTCCGGCGAGAATCGTTCATTTGGCAAATTTAAGCCGGGCTTACAACGGACATGTTGTAGTGGAAGCATATTATGAAGGCAAGTACGGCGTCTGCGATTTTATTTCCGGCTACCTCCTTTATAACAGCAGACCCTTGGATGCCGCAGAGCTTTGGAGGTCTTTGACCCATGATAATAAAAAGTCCGCAGAAGGTGGCTGGGGGTGTTTATCTCAGGTTCCGGAACTGATTTCCGGCATAGTTGCGCAAGATAAGCTTGCGGAATATGTGCCGTTATTTACAGGAGTTGCAATCAATGAATATTTTCCCATGAATCCCGGCAATGATTATTCCACATCTATGGCAAATGATTATTATTTGAAAATGATAGATAATGCAGGCCGGGAGAAGGGCTGGTTTATGGGAGAAGCAATCCTTTGAAACCGCTTCATTCACAGAGTATAAGCGTCAAGCTTTACTCCCTTAAAATCCTGAATAGCGGCGTTTTTAATGTTCAGATTTTTACAGCCCCGGGAATAAATCCAATAGGATATTTCATTGCCGGGAGAGGGTATGCTTTCAGGGGAAGGAACTACATCGATTGTATTCGTTCCTTTTATACAGGCGTTTTTACTTTCTTTTCGCTCATAATAAATTCCGTCAATTATAATATTCTGAATATTATCCCTGATGCCGATAATTTCGATTAGATTTTCTCCAAGACAGCTTATATTCCTGCATAAGGAATATAATAATGAAATGGTCTTTTTCATCTCATTATGAACAAACCCATTGTACCGGTAGTCCTTCGGGTTGGGAGAAGCCTTTAAAACAGCACTTTTTTCCAGGTATATGGAGGCATTTCCTGTGTTAATGGTACCGGTTATGTAGATTCCCCTGGGAATTACCACTGTTAATCCCCCTGCTTTGTTTGCCTCGTCAAATGCCTTCTGGATGGAGTGGGTGGATAGCAGACCTTCCTTTGCTCCGAAATCTGTTATATTGACAAAATTACTCTGCTGATTTTCCTTTCAAAAATAATTAAATACTGGTGTTTATTAACATGATATCAGGTGAGGACAGGAATTCTTCCTGTATATTATCTGTTTATTATACTATATTGATGTTGTAAAAATAAAATAGATTTGTAACATTTTTAGATGATATATGCAATATGAAATTGATTTTGTTCATGCTATAGTGACATAAAGGGTATACTCTTTACAACCATGGAATGACAACTTAGAAAGAGAGGAAGAGGCATGAAACAGATATCAGATTTAGCCACAGAACAGAAACGGGGGTTTCAGCTGGATATTTCATCCGGTTATTTTAAAAATGGTGGTGTGGATGTGATGGCGTTTGACGATATCTATCCTGCAGGACATCAGTCGGGAGTCAGCATTATTATGCATGGAAACCGTGTGGCAACTAATGGGGATATTCGTTTTGAACCTACGCCGGGACAATGGCAGCCGGTTCCGAAACAAGAGGAACGTAAGATTAATGAAGAGGAAAATACAATTATTACCAATTTGTGTTATCCTGACCCGGATGGACATTTAAAGGGATTTAATCCTATGATTTATCCGGATTTTCAGTTCCATTATCAGGTGACTGTAAAGGGAGAAGGAGAAGCTGTTGTTGTGACAGTGGATTTGGACAGACCGGTTCCTGAGGAATATGCAGGAAAGCTGTGTTTTAATATGGAATTATTTCCGGGCAGCCTTTTTGGCAAGCCCTGGATTATGGATAATAAGCAGGGAATTTTTCCCAGGCAGCCTAATGGACCTACAAAGAACATGCCTTCCAATTTTGAACGGACAGGAAGCTTTGAGGGAGTAGAGGAGATTGCGGATAAGCAGCATCTTTCCGGCGGCAATAAGGGATACAGTCCTATTGTAGCTGATGATATTATTGCAGAGCCTTACGCTGTGGGCAAGCGTTTTGTTGTAAGGCCGGATGACCCTTATAGCCGTTTTACCGTTGAAAGCAGGAAAGCACCGTTGAAGCTGTATGACGGGCGTATGAATCACAATAACGGCTGGTTTGTCATCAACAGCGAATTGCCTGCGGGAGCAACGAAACAGGCAATTTGCTGGGTGATTACGCCTAATGTGGTAGAGGATTGGCTGTATCAGCCGGTGGTTCAGGTTTCCCAGGTAGGGTATCACCCGGCTCAGCCTAAAACGGCAATTATTGAATTGGATGACAGGGACAGGGAACGGGAAGAGGCAGTTCTTTATCGTGTTACAGAAAGCGGATTGGAGCAGGTAATGTCAGCTGAGGGTCAGGAATGGGGGATTTTTCTGCGTTACCAATATCTTGTATTTGATTTTTCATCTGTATGTCAGGAAGGCTTATATCAGGTGCGGTATGGCAAAGCTGAGTCTGCAATATTCAGAATTGCCGGGGATATTTATGACAGAGGCGTATGGCAGCCGGTGCTGGAATACTTTCTTCCCATTCAGATGTGCCATATGCGGGTAAATGAAAAATATCGGGTATGGCATGGTCTGTGCCATAATGACGATGCACGTATGGCACCGGTGAATCATAATCACTTTGACGGTTATTTTCAGGGGCCTTCTACGCTGACCAAGTATCAGCCCGGAGAAGTGGTGCCCGGCCTTAATGTGGGAGGATGGCATGATGCCGGTGACTTTGATTTGAGAGTGGAGTCCCAGGCAGGAGAAGCTTATATTCTTTCTGCGGCATATGAAGAATTCGGGGTTGATTATGATGCCACCACCATTGACCAGCAGGCAAAGGTAGTTGAAATTCATCAGCCTGATGGGAAAAATGATATTTTACAGCAAATTGAGCATGGCGTTTTGACGGTGGTAGCCGGTTACCGTGCGCTTGGGCGGCTGTATCGCGGTATAATTGCAAATGACCTGCGCCAGTATGTGTTGATGGGAGACAGTGCGGCTATGACTGCCGGAATTATCGGCGATGAGGATGACCGGTGGGTATTTACGGAGGATAATCCTGTCAGAGAGCTAACGACAGCAGCGCAGCTTGCCGGTTCTGCAAGGGCATTGCGGGGCTTCAATGATACCTTAAGCGCGCAGGCTCTTGAAGCGGCAGAGGAGCTTTATGAGGTTACGGATGGAAGTGGGGATGCAAAAGAAGCTAAGATACATGCCGCAGTGGAATTGTATTTAACTACCCGTGAGCGGAAATATAAAGATTTTCTGCTTATGGAAACAGAATTTATCAATCAGCATATTGAAAATCTGGGATGGATTATTGCCCGTGCAGATGCTGCCCTGAACAATGCAGAGTTTACAAAGGCTGTTCGCACAGGTTTCCTGTCATTGAAAGAGAATATTGAAAAACTGTGTAAGGAAACTCCTTATGGAATTCCATACCGTCCGTATATTTGGGGTGCGGGCTGGAATATACAGATGCTGGGATTTCAGCATTACTTTTTGCATAAGGCATATCCCGATATTTTTGAACCCGAGTTGATTTATCATGCACTGGATTTTGTATTAGGCTGCCATCCCGGCTCCAATACCGCATCCTTTGCCTCGGGAGTAGGTGCCAAGTCCACTACAATTGCTTACGGACTGAACCGTGCCGACTGGTCTTATGTTCCGGGTGGGGTAGTATCGGGAACGGCTTTGATCCGGCCGGATTTCCCGGAGCTTCTGGATTTCCCTTTCCTGTGGCAGCAGAAGGAATATGTGCTGGGCGGAGGCTCGTCTAATTATATGTTTTTAGTATTGGCGGCGCAGAATCTTTTAAAGAAAAAATAAGAACCACAACAGGAAGGAGCAGAGCTGTTAAGCGCTGCTCCTTAAAAAGGTATATGTTTTTAAACTTTCTGGAATTTACTGATATAAACCGGGAAGGTATCAGTACCTTTCATTTCTTTTCCTGAGGTAATGGTAACATTTTTGTCTGTGATAAGGTATTCTACATCGGCCCCTGATTCAATTTCAGTGCCCTGCATCAGAATACAGTTCCGTACCTTAGCGCCCTTTGCAATTTTAACTCCCCGGAAGAGAATGCTGTTTTCCACATCGCCTTCGATAATACAGCCGTCAGCAACCATCACGTTCTGAGCCTTTGCGCCTTCAATATATCTGGTCGGGTTATCATCACGAATCTTTGTGTAGATAGGAGGACCGGAGAAAAGAGCATCCAGATTGTAGTCATCCAAAAGCTTCATATTCTCATCAAAGTAACTCTTAATATCGCAGATGCGCGCTACATATCCGTCATATTTATATGCCTGAACATTCAGCTTGTTCAGCTGGGGAAGCAATACATCACGCTCAAAATATTCCTGTCCCCGGACGAAAGCCGTATTGATTAAATCGATTAAAAGCTCTCTTTCAATCAGGTAAATATTCATGGAGAAATTCTGTATACCGGTTTCTTTTGAATTTACATATATTTTTTTGACGCGTCCGGCTTCTACATCAAGAGTATAATAATATCCGTTATCATTGGATTGATTTTTAATAAGAGCATCGGGAAGCTTCTGTTCATTATAGGCAATGGTAATATCTGCCCCACTCTCAATATGTGCCTTAATCATGGCATTAAAGTCAAAATTAACAACCACGTTGGTATCGGTCATTACAACATATTTTTCCTTCTGATCCTTTAAAAAATCAAGAATGCTGGCAAGAGCTCCTACACGTCCTGTATAGGGCTTGGAAGATTTCTCAGCAAACGGAGGGAAAATATGAAGACCGCCGTTTTTACGAACCAAATCCCATTCACGTCCGGAATCAAGATGATCCATCAGGGAATGATAATTGTTGTTTACCATTACGGAAATATTGTCAATATCACAATGCGTCATGCTGGATAAAATGAAGTCTATCAGGCGGTAACGGCTTGCAAAAGGGATGGAAGCCATTAAACGTACATTGACCAATTCAGGAACCAGCGAATCATAACTGTTCGGAAAAATAATGCCCAGTGCGCCTGTATTTGAATTTACCATTGCTCTTCACCGCCTTCCACATTTTTATCTACCATGGCTTTCGGGCCAATCGTGGCATTATCGCCGATTGTAATACCTGCGCCGATAGTTGCAACACCGTTTTCATCCCCTGAAGGCATTGCTCCTACTACAGCATTTTCACCGATGGTTACATTTTCAGCAACAATACAATGCTTTACAACGGCACCGGATTTAATAACGCTGCCGCCCATAATCACAGCATCTTCAATCACAGCATCTTTTTCTACTTTAACACCTGCAAATAGAATAGAGTGCTTCACAGTGCCCTTAATGCGGCAGCCGTCTGTAATCATGGAGTTTTCCACAACGGCGCCTGAATTGATTTTGTGACCTGTCATACCGCTGTTGCGGCTGTAGATTTTCCAGTCCTCATCAAACAGGTTAATGCCGCTGTGTTCAGGATCAAGAACCTCCATATTGGCTTCCCAGAGGGAAGAAATGGTTCCCACATCCTTCCAGTATCCGCTGAAGCGGTAAGCATACATTTTGCGGTTGTCCCTGAGCAGATTAGGAATGATATTATTGCCGAAGTCATTTTCGGATTCAGGATCCGCTTCATCTTCTTCCAGATATTTCTTTAAAATATCCCAGTTAAAAATGTAAATTCCCATGGAAGCCAGATTGGACTTGGGGTTCCTGGGCTTTTCCTGAAATTCCGTAATTCTGTCGTTTTCATCTGCAACCATCAGACCAAAGCGGGGCGCCTCTTCCCAGGGAACCTCCATAACGGCTACGCTGAATTCAGCGCCTTTTTCCTTATGGAACTTTAAAAACTCGCTGTAATCCTGTTTACAGATCTGGTCACCGGAAAGGATGATGACATACTGCGGATCATACCTTTCAATAAAGGATATGTTCTGATAAATTGCATTTGCCGTTCCTTTGTACCAATCGGAACCGCTTGCTTTCTGATAGGGCGGCAAAACATGGACGCCCCCATGAAGACGGTCCAAATCCCAGGGTTGTCCGTTTCCGATATACTCATTCAGTACCAGTGGCTGGTATTGTGTTAAAATACCTACAGTATCAATTCCCGAATTGACACAGTTAGACAGCGGAAAGTCTATAATGCGGTATTTCCCACCAAATGGTACGGCTGGTTTTGCAAGCTTCTGAGTTAAAGCATATAAGCGGGAACCCTGACCGCCGGCGAGAAGCATTGCAATCATTTCTTTTGCCATAAAAACTACCCTCCTTAAGAATATTTATCTCTATTATTTCAATTATAACCCAAAATGAGTATGAAAGATAGTTTTTATTTTCAGTTCAGCTCTGAGTTCTAGTTCTGAAAGGTAAATTTCATTATATTACGGGAAGATTCGTGCAATTGGCCAGCGATATCAGTGAAAAGGCAGCTACCGGAGGCAGGTATGCCATAATTTATATCTGCAATAAGCTTTCTTTCCGGTTTGGGAAGGTTTCTGATAATTTTATTGTAAAAGATAAAATTTCCCGTTTCATTTGATAAGTATTTGATGTAAAATTAACCGCAGAGAATCCTCCTTCTTTTTGTTTAGTACAATTTTTTGTGTTGATTAAATTATACATTAAAAAGGAACAGGATTCCTTATATTCATGACAATAGAAAGTTCGCAAAGCGTGATTTCTATTGTTTTAGGCATTTTCTGAAAGTTGTTTATTAGGGAACTGGCAGAATCAGGCTTCTGCGGATAGAATTGCGGAAACTTAAGAATCAACAGGTATTGAGTGATTCGGAAAAAATGTGTATTATATAAGAAGCATAAAAATATTTTTGCTGTCCGGAAAGAAATTCAAAAGTAAAAAAATAGAGGCAGCTGAGTATAGAGGTGATAATAAATATGGAAGAAAAACAGGATTTTACCACAGGGAGCATTCCCGTTAAAATGACAAAATTTATGTTTCCTATTTTGGGAGCGCTGATTCTGCAGGCTATGTATAGTGCTGTGGATCTTTTGATTGTAGGACAGTTCGGAACTACCGCCGGAATTTCCGGGGTATCTACGGGCAGCAGTATTATGAATCTGGTAACGTTTACGTTAAGCGCCCTGACTACGGGCGTGACAGTGCTGATAGGTCAGTATTTGGGAGAAGGCAATAAAGGCAGATTAGGAACCTTGATTGGAAATGCAATTTGTTTTTTCCTGATCTTGGCTGTACTGCTTACAGTTATACTGGCTGCCTTTGCAAGGCCTATTGCAGTTCTGATGCAGGCACCGGAAGAAGCGGTGGATTTAACGGCCCTTTATATACGAATCTGCGGTTCGGGCTTTGTTTTTGTTGTTTTTTATAATTTTATCAGCAGTATTTTCCGTGGAATGGGAGATTCCAGGCTGCCTCTTATATTTGTAACAATTGCCTGTATTACCAATGTTATCGGAGATCTTGTATTGGTAGCGGGATTCCATATGAATGTGGCAGGCGCTGCAATTGCCACAATTGCAGCACAGGCAGTGAGTGTTATTCTTTCTTTGGTGATTATTCGGAAAAAGAATTTGCCGTTTAAAATAACAAAAGCCGACCTGCGTTTTGGCGCGGAGGTAAAGAAATTCCTGAATGTGGGGACACCGCTTGCTCTGCAGGAGCTATTGACGAATCTTTCCTTTCTGGCTTTATGTGCCTTTATTAACAGATTGGGGCTTGAAGCATCTTCGGGATATGGGGTGGCACAGAGAATCCAGTCTTTTGTTATGTTGATTCCATCCTCCATCATGCAGTCAATGGCTTCTTTTGTAGCGCAGAATGTTGGTGCGGGAAAAGAGGACAGAGCAAAGGGCGCCATGAAATGCGGAATGGCAATCGGCGGTATTATCGGCGTATTCATTTTCTATCTGGCATTTTTCCATGGGGATATGTTATCCTCTGCCTTTACAAGCGACGAACTGGTTATACAAAAGTCCTTTGAATATTTGAGGGGATTTGCTCCGGAGGCTGTTGTTACAAGCATTTTATTCAGCTATATGGGATATTTCAACGGACATTCCTGGTCGCTGTTTGTAATGGCGCAGGGGCTTGCACAGTCCTTCCTGGTAAGGCTGCCCATGTCTTATTTCATGAGCATCCGGCCTGATGCATCCCTGACCGGAATCGGGCTGGCAGCGCCTACAGCCACCTGTTTCGGAATTTTACTTTGCACAGTCTATTACATTTACAAAAGAAAGAAAGCTTAAAAACGATGACCGCCTCCGCTGCCGCTGTAAACAAAATGCCCAAAAAAGAAGCAATAGCGCCGGAGTAGGACCAAATATCCGAAACAGGATTAATCCGGAAGATCAGGAAAGCGAGTGCTATGGCAATCAGTGCGCCCATGAATCCCGGCATCCGGTGTTTTTCGTCAAATGCGCTGAAATTGAGTATATCTTTAAAGGAAATGGCAGTTTTCGTATTGATTTCGGATTCCGGAGAAGCATATTTTTCCAGGCGGAACTGATATCCCCGATCATCATTTCTTTTATCTCTGTGATAGATTTTCACAATTTCCCATAAATGGAGAAAAATTGCGCCTGCTGCCAAAAGAGTGGAATGTCTAAGCAGTAGAGCAGGTTTAATGGTAAAAAATAAGTTCAAGAATATAAAAATCGGAATTGCCAGGAGTACTGAACCAATGGTATATTTTTTGATATCAACAGGAATATCTGCTGTTACCTTACCGGTCTGGCCGTTTACCGTTGCGTAGGCAATACGGTCGCCTTTACGGTAGGACATGAACCATACAGGGTACATCACACGCTCCGGGGGGGATTATATGTAGTGCAAAGTGCCTGATTCGCTGAAGGGATATTTCCGGTTTCCAGAGAAATATTGATACCAGTAAAAGCACGGTGACCTTTCAGTTTGCTGAAGCTGGTTGTGTTGGCCAGTGTCAGAGCCTCATTCCTGTACAGGCCGCTGTCCACATCGGCCATATCCGCATAGAAACCGCTCAGAAAAGAGGGCGTAAATTCCTGCAAATCCTTTGTATCAAAAGGAGCAATCCGTTCACTGATATTGTCGGAAAAAGAGGAAAAGTTATTTATGAATAAGGATGAGATTTTAAAAAAATATTTTGGATATGATTCATTTCGTCAGGGGCAGGAAAAACTGATAGATGCCATATTGGAGGGCAGGGATGCGCTTGGCATCATGCCTACCGGAGCAGGCAAATCCATCTGTTATCAGGTACCGGCCCTGCTTCTTCCGGGGATTACGCTGGTCATTTCTCCGTTAATTTCCCTGATGAAGGATCAGGTACAAGCGTTAAACCAGGCAGGCGTTCATGCCGCTTATATCAACAGCTCGCTGACAGAAAGGCAGATTTCAAGGGCTATGGAGCTGGCGGGGCAGGGACAGTACAAAATTATTTATGTAGCGCCGGAACGTCTGGAAACGGAGGCTTTTATTGATTTTGCAAAAAGGGTGAATATTTCCATGCTGACTGTGGATGAAGCGCATTGTATTTCTCAGTGGGGCCAGGACTTCAGGCCAAGCTATATGAATATTCTTGCCTTTACGCAAAGGCTCACAAATCGCCCGGTTATAAGCGCTTTTACAGCAACAGCAACGAAAGAAGTTAAAGAAGATATACAAAATATTCTGAATCTGGATAATCCGGAGATTCTGGTTACGGGCTTTGACCGTAAGAATCTGTATTTTGAGGTGCAGCAGATAAGGAAAAAGGAAGCTTTCATTTTGAAATATCTTAACAGCCATATGGGCGAAAGCGGGATTATCTACTGTGCCACAAGAAAAAATGTGGAAAAGGTTTATGAAATTTTGAAGGAAGGCGGATATCCGGCAACGAGGTATCATGCGGGTCTGACGAATGAAGAAAGAAAGGCAAATCAGGATGCTTTTATTTATGACATAAAGCCTGTTATTGTGGCAACCAATGCCTTTGGGATGGGAATAGATAAGTCAAATGTCCGTTTTGTCATTCATTACAATATGCCCCAGAGCATTGAAAATTACTATCAGGAGGCGGGAAGAGCGGGACGCGACGGGGAGGAAGCGGAATGTATCCTCCTTTATTCTCCCCAGGATGTGGTTATCAACCGTTTCTTAATTGAAAGCAGGGAATTAAATCCGGGCATGAGCTATGCTCAAATGGATGAACTTAAGAATCGTGATGAGGAACGCCTGAAAAAAATGACCTTTTACAGCAAATCCCACAGGTGTCTTCGGAATTTTATCCTGCAGTATTTTGGAGATGAAACCAGAGGGGCATATTGCAATTGCGGCAACTGCTCTGTTTGCCTGGAAGGCTTTAAAACAACTGTTGCAGAGATAGATTCAGATAATGAATTGGAAGACAGAAGCTTAAAAAGGGAAAAAGAATCCGGGTACGGCGGAAAAACGGACAGCCTGACGCCATTAGGGCGTCAGCTGTTTGAACAGCTGCGGGAAGTCAGACATGAAATAGCAGCAAAGGAGGGCGTGCCTCCCTATATTATTTTTTCAGATAAGACTTTGGCGGATATGTGTGAAAAGCAGCCTGTAAGCAGGCAGGAAATGCTTGCCGTATCAGGTGTGGGGGAGCACAAATACGGAAAATACGGAGAAAAATTTTTAACTGCAATCCGCAGCTTTGCAGGCAGTCATGGTGAGGAAAGGGAAGATAATGCTGTCCGCAGGAATACGGAATTGTACGGTTCACCGAAAAGAAGTGCAGGGAAAAAAGAAGAGTTTTATGTAACAGATGAAATGTACAGGCAGATACAATTTACGGAAAACTGCTTTCTTTCTGATTTGGTTGTCCGGTTGAATGATATCCGAAGCATTTCGCCCTCTGCCGCCAATATGAAAAAGGCCACTGCTTCGTCTATTGAGCACTGGCTGAAAACGGAGGGATATATTGATGAGGTTTATTCTGCCGGACGGTGGCGCAAGGTGGTTCGGACTGAGGGAGATAGAATGGGAATTACAGTAGGCACTAAGGTAAGCAGCAACGGAAATGAATATGATGTACTGATGTATAATGAGATGGCGCAGAGGGAAATTGTAAACGAACTGCGCAGGAGAAAATGTCAGTTGACTTAACATAGCAATGAGAGTATGATTAATCATACAAATCATACTTTGGAGGTGGTTTAAATGAATAAGCCGGCTGGCAAAAATGCATGGACGGTAAAAATAGGTGAAAAGGGTCAATTTGTCATACCCAAGGAGGCCAGAGAGATGTTTGATATTCATCCGGGAGATACTATTCTGGTACTGGGTGATATCGAAAAGGGAATAGCAATACCGCCTAAATTCATGATGAATAAATATATATCCATGATATTTGGAGAAATGTCCATGGGGAATCAGGAGGAAAATGATGAGTAAAATAGTATTTTTCTGTATTCCGGCTTATGGACATACTAATCCTACCCTGGAAGTAGTGAGCGAATTGGTAAAACGAGGACACAGGGTATGGTATTATTCTTATAATCTTTTCCGGGAAAAAATTGAGGCAGCAGGAGCAAAATTTATAGCCTGCGACGAGTATGATACTGAGCAGAGGCTTGAGCCTGAAGACGCTGAAAGAATCGGGAAGGACCTGGCATTTTCAACGAAGGTTCTGGTGGATACCACATTGGCGTTAGATGATATGGTCTGCAGGGATATGGCAGAATTACAGCCGGACTGTATTGTAGCTGATTCCATGGCAGTGTGGGGCAAAGCGGTTGCACTTAAGTTAAATATTCCGTTTGTTTCATCAACTACAACCTTTGCGTTTAATCAGCATTCAGCTAAAATTATGAAACAAAGTGTAACTCAATTGTTTTCAATGATATTTTCTATGCCTGAAATCAATAAAAATCTGAAAAGACTGCAGGATAAGGGGTATCCGGTAAAAAATATTCTGGACATTATCCAGAACGATAATCAGACCAATACCATTGTATATACTTCCCGGGAATTCCAGCCATGTGCGGAAACGTTTTCTGATAAATATACCTTTGTCGGACCATCTGTCAGACCTGTTACGGAAAACATCAAAAAAGAAAAAGATAAGCTGGTTTATATTTCCATGGGAACTGTTGTGAATAATTGTCTGCAGTTTTATAAAAATTGTATTCAGGCGCTGGGCGGTACCGGATATCAAGTCATTATGTCAGTAGGAAACCTGATTCATATTGATGACCTGGGAACAATACCGGAAAATATTTCCGTAAGCAATTTTACAGACCAGATTGCAGTATTAAATAAAGCGGATGCGTTTTTATCCCACTGCGGCATGAACAGTGTTAACGAAAGCCTGTATTACCAGGTGCCGTTAGTAATGTATCCGCAGACAACTGAACAGGAAGGTGTGGCAGCCAGGGTATCGCAATTAGGTGCGGGAATTTACTTGAAGAAAACAAGTCCGGCAGCCATTCGCAAATCAATTGAACAGGTGCTTGAAATGCCTTCTTATCGCGAAAGTGCCGCGGCTGTTTCGGAAGGCTTTAAACGTTGCTCAGGAGCTGTGGGCGCGGCTGATAAAATAATCAGGCTGTGCAGGTGAGTTTTAGCTTTTATATATGATTTCTTCATGGTAAAATATAGCTAATATGTCAATTTCCGGGAGGAGATATTTTTTTTATGCAATCAATGAAGATTACTCAACTGCAGCAAGGATTTACAACAGCCTTTATAGTGCGGATGCAACATCAAATCTTGCATATAAACCCCAATTTATTTCAAATAATTATAAAGAAGGCAGAAAGGTTTTATCTTCTATTGAAGAAGAACTTATGGCATGTGAGGAATTTTCCATTAGTGTTGCTTTTATAAATATGAATGGGATTACCCCGCTTTTACAAATATTAAAAGAATTGGAAGTAAAAGGCGTTCCTGGAAGAATACTGACAACAGATTATCAAACCTTCACAGAAGCAAATGAGGGGAAAGGGATGAAATTCCCCAAAATACTGCGCAGCTATGTGACCTATGTGATTCCATGCATAATTATAATTATTATACTTATGGGATTAAAATAAGAGAAAGAGGAAAATATTATGGTAAAAATTATTGCAGACAGCACCTGTGATTTGTCAAAGGACTTATTGGAGAAATATGAAATATCAATTCTGCCGCTTCATATTTTGCTGGATGAGGAAGAATATCTGGATGGGACAAATATTACGCCGCAGGAGATTTTTGACTGGTCGGATGCTCATAAAACGACACCGAAAACATCGGCGCCTTCCTTAAAAGATGCTGTTGAATTATTAAAGCCCTATGCGGAAGCAAATAAGGAGACGGTATGCTTTTCCATATCAGATGAAATGTCGGCTTCCGGAAATGTGATGAGAATGGCGGCGGAAGAATTGCAGGCATCGGATTTTATCAGGGTGGTGAATTCCGAAAATCTTTCTACGGGTATCGGACTTCTTGTAATCGAAGCCGCAATTATGGCAATGGAAGGGAAAAATGGAGAAGAGATTGTAAGGCGCATGGAGGAATTAAAACCTCTTGTGAGAGCCAGCTTTGTAGTGGATACGCTGGTTTATCTTCATCGCGGAGGAAGGTGCAGCGGTCTGGCGGCAATGGCAGGCGGAGCCTTGAAGCTTCATCCCAGAATTATGGTGGAAAACGGAAAGATGAAGCCGGGAAAGAAATACCGCGGTCACCTGGGAAAAGTAATTACATCCTATGTTACCGACATGGAAGAGGATTTAAAGCGGGCGAAAAAGGACAGGGTTTTCATTACCCATTCGGGCTGTGAGGAAGAGATAGTGGAAGAAGTCCGCTCTTATTTGAAATCCCTGAATCGTTTTGATGAGGTTCTGGAAACAAGAGCCGGCGGCGTAATTTCCTGTCATTGCGGTCCAGGAACACTGGGTGTGCTGTTCATCAGTGAATAATCCCGCCGGGACAAAAATTTTATAAATAAAAATATTTGAGGAACAGTTGAATGAATAAAGAAAAACACAGAAACTCGTTTTCCGGTTCTATCGGATTTGTGCTTGCAGCGGCAGGAAGTGCAGTGGGCTTAGGCAATATATGGAGGTTTCCCTATCTGGCGGCGAAGGATGGGGGAGGTCTTTTTCTGGTGATTTATTTAATTCTGGCAGTGACCTTTGGATTTACACTGCTTACTACGGAGATTGCCATAGGAAGAAAAACAAAGCAGAGTCCGCTTACGG
Organism: uncultured Lachnospiraceae bacterium; assembly: GCA_964507235.1. Taxonomy (GTDB): domain Bacteria; phylum Bacillota; class Clostridia; order Lachnospirales; family Lachnospiraceae; genus Suilimivivens. The sequence continues at coordinate 2,284 of CAZDPE010000025.1, read as the reverse complement.
CATATGGAAGGGTGAAAAAGGGCTGGGGCTTTTTAGGAGTGCTGGCCTGTCTGGTTCCGGTAATCATATTGCCCTATTACTGTGTTATCGGAGGATGGGTAGTGAAATATTTTATTGCTTATCTGACAGGAGAAGGAACGCAGGCAGCTGCAGACGGCTATTTTACAGGATTTATTACAGGTGAAATCCAGCCGCTTGTCATGCTGGCTGTTTTCCTGGGGGTAGTTGCATTTATTGTATTCCGGGGTGTCAATAAGGGAATCGAATCCTCCTCTAAGGTAATCATGCCTGTTTTACTGCTTCTGGTAATTGGAATTGCAGTTTTTTCCATTACTATCAGCCATACCGATGAAACCGGTGTCACAAGGTCGGGGCTGGAGGGATTGAAAATTTATGTAATTCCCGATTTAAGCGGGCTAACGGTAAAAGGCTTTTTTTCCGTACTGCTGGATGCCATGGGACAGCTGTTTTTCAGCCTCAGCGTTGCTATGGGAATTATGATAGCGTATGGATCTTACGTGAAGGATGAAGCCAATCTCGTTAAATCCATAAACCAGATTGAAATATTCGATACGTTAGTTGCTTTTCTGGCAGGTGTAATGATTATTCCGGCAGTATATACGTTTATGGGAAGAGAGGGAATGGCGGCGTCAGGTCCCAGCCTTATGTTTATATCTCTGCCTAAAGTTTTTGTATCCATGGGAAAAATCGGTAATGCAGTGGGCTGTCTGTTTTTTGCAATGGTATTGTTTGCGGCTCTGACAAGCGCGGTTTCCGTCATGGAAGCGGTGGTATCCAGTTTCATGGACAAATTCCATATGTCCAGAATAAAAGCTGCGGCTGTTGAAACAGTGATTGCCCTGGCAGGAGGAATTTTAGTATGTCTGGGTTATAATAAGCTGTACTTTGATATAACACTGCCCAATGGGGCAAGCGCCCAGATTCTTGATGTGATGGATTTCATCAGCAACAACTGCTTCATGCCTTTAGTTGCCATAGGAACCTGTATTCTGATAGGCTGGATAGTAAAACCCGGGATTATTATTGAGGAAGTGGAAAAATCAGGCTGTAAATTCGGCAGAAGAAAGCTGTTTATTGTTATGATAAGATATATTGCTCCGGTGTTATTGGTGATTCTGCTGCTGAAATCCCTTGGGATTTTGACGGTGATATAGAAATGGCAGGATTATTTATATTGGCAGGAGAGCAGGGTGCTGTTTATGAAATGTAAAGCGGTAGTATTTGATATGGACGGTGTAATTTTTGATTCAGAAAGGCTGGTTTTGGAAGGATGGAAAGAAACGGCAGAAAAATATGGCATTCCTGATATCGGGGAGGTTTACAGCCGGTGCGTAGGCGTTAATTCTGCGCTGACAAAGGAAATTTTTCTGAATCATTATGGGAAGGATTTTCCCTATGATACTTATAAAAGCGAATGCTCACGGATATTTCATGAGCGTTATGACGGCGGCAGGCTTCCTATGAAACCGGGAGTGGTGGAGCTGCTGTCATACTTAAAAGCGGAAGGATATCTGATAGGGCTTGCTTCTTCCACTAGGCAGGCCGTGGTAATACAGGAAATCGGGGACGCAGGGTTAATGGAATATTTTGACAATCTTACCTGCGGAGATATGGTACAAAAGAGCAAGCCTGAACCGGATATTTTTCTGCTGGCCTGTGATAATCTTGGAGTTTTGCCTGCAGAAACAATCGCAATAGAGGACTCCTATAACGGAATCAGGGCAGCATTCCGGGCGGGTACGATTCCCGTTATGGTTCCGGATATGATACGGCCTGATAAAGAAATGAAGGAGCTTTCTTATGTTATTTGTAGAGATTTATTGGAAGTAAAGGAGTGGATGTCCGGTGTTGTACGTAGTTCCCGATTATTATAAGGAGTTTCATTGTCTGGCCGGCAAATGTGAGGATACCTGCTGCGCCGGCTGGCAGATTGTCGTAGACGAAAAATCTCTTGACAGATACCGGAAGGAAAAAGGTCTTTTTGGCATAAGACTGCGTAACTCCATTTATTGGGGAAGCGGTACCTTTAAGCAGTCAAGAGATAAAAGGTGCGCTTTTTTAAATCGTGATAATCTTTGCGATATGCAGCTGAATCTGGGAGAAGACAGCCTTTGCAAAACCTGCAGAAGATATCCGAGGCATATGGAAGAGTTTGAAAATATCAGGGAAATTTCCCTGTCCGTTTCCTGCCCTGAGGCAGCACGGATTTTATTCATGACAATAGAAAGTTCGCAAAGCGTGCTTTCTATTGTTCATGACAATA
>CAZDPE010000024.1:2745-26709 GCA_964507235.1 uncultured Lachnospiraceae bacterium | reverse complement strand
GAAAAGAAAGCGGATGCGATTTTCCGATGTTAGATGCCCTCTAGTCTTACGAAAGAAGGTGATGCCCTATGGATACTATAGAAGTGCTTACACTTTTACTTGTTGTCTTTGCGGCTCTGTCTTACATAGACAATCATAATAACAAAAAGAAATAGCATCCCACTCGCCTAAAAGTAGATGCTATTTCAAAAATAGATTTCATACTGAGGGCAATCGGAAAATTCAATTCCGATAACCTTTCTAAATAGATTATACACTAGAGTTACTTGACTTTCAAGTGGCTCTTTTAACTTTTGCCTGATTTTCCATCCCATTAACGCCAAACTATCATATCATCTTTATCAATAATTTATGTAATATTTTTCACCTTTTGTTTAAAAAAGTATTCCTATTTGCCACGCACCCGGTACTTTCTGGGCGTCACTCCATATCTCTTTTGAAATATTCTGTGAAAATAACTCAGATTATCATATCCAACGGAGAGCCCCACATCCATAACAGACATTCCCGTGTGCTCCAAAAGATAGGCCGCCTGATTCAAGCGCTTTTCCTGCACCAGCTCCGTGTAATTGCGGCCTGTCAGTTTTTTAATTTCCTTAGACAGCCAGTAAACATCATAATGCAAGACCCCGGCAAGCTCAGTCAGTTCTCCGTCCCGGTAATTTTCCTCAACATATCCCAGCACCGCAATAACCAGCTTCTGGCTCCGGTTCTCTGTATTTGTTTCCATGCGGTCCATATGGTTCATCAGCTGAAGAAACAATAATCCCATGGTAACCTGATTGATGCTCCGCTTATTCGGCTGCCTGTTCCAGATAGTCCATATCAGATTTTCCAGCAGATTCTGAATCGGAAGCACATCCGCCACCTTAAAATGCATATAGCCTGCGCTTTTATTTTCCCCTCTCAGACAATCTACCACAAAATCCCGCAGAAGATTCTTTTCCTCTCCTATCATCTTAAGACTATAATCAAAAAATTCAGGAAGAATTATAAAATTTACTGCAATATCCTTTTCTGATGCCGGATAGATTTCCTGAAACGCCTTCTGATTTAAGAATAACAGTTCTCCCTCCTGCAATATAACGTCTTCCCCGTCAATCACATGGTGAGTGCTGCCCGCACACATATAAATTACTTCTATGTAATTGTGAGTATGCCCCGGAAAATGAACAAATCTGGTATGGGGGCGAACCTGTATCAGTTTGCCTTCATCCAGCAGCTTTGCAGCATCAATGACATTAGCATCCTTTCCGTCAGAATCAGCAGACATATAAAGCTCCCTTTCAATTCCTGTCTGCCCGTTTAAAATCCGTTCTTCTTCCTTTGTAATTTTCTTAAGTTCCTTATACAGTTCTTCTGAAATCAAAATTTTCCATCCTTTTTCCATTCAACAACCCACAGCAGACAGTGGGAAACCCGGCATAACGGCTTATTTTTCAGCAAGCTTCAACAGTATCCCCACAATCTTTTCCATGGAATCGGCGCAGACATATTCAAATCTGCCGTGGAAATTGTGACCTCCTGTGCAGAGATTCGGACAGGGAAGCCCCATGTAGGAAAGCCTTGCACCGTCTGTACCTCCCCTGATTGGCACTATGACAGGTGTTACGCCCATTTCCTCCATTGCCGCCTTTGCATTCTCTATCAAATGCATATGCTGCTCAATAATCTCCTTCATATTATAGTAAGAATCCTTCATATCAATTACCACAGTGCCGTCCCCGTATTTTTCATTCATGTAGCTTCCTGTCCTTAAGAAGGTTTCCTTTTTTGACTCAAACCTTTCTCTGGAATGATCCCGGATAATATACTCGGAAAAAGCCTTTTCCACGTTTCCCTTCAAAGTGTCCAGATGATAAAAGCCCTCATATTTTTCCGTATACATGGGGTTTTCAAATACAGGAAGCATATTCTGGAATTCCATTGCAAGCAAAAGTGCGTTAATCATCTTGTTTTTCGCATCTCCGGGATGAACGCTCCTTCCGTTAAAGGTTACCCGCGCGCCTGCTGCATTAAAATTCTCATATTCCAGTTCTCCCAGCCTGCCGCCGTCCACAGTATATGCATAATCGGCGCCAAACAGCTTCACATCAAAATAATCAGCTCCCGCTCCCACTTCTTCATCAGGCGTAAAGCCAATCCGTATTTTTCCATGTGATATCCCTTCATGAGTAAGCAGTTCTTCCGCCATCGTCATAATTTCCGCCACTCCGGCCTTATCATCGGCTCCAAGAAGCGTCGTTCCGTCCGTTACAATCAATCTCTTTCCCACATATTCCGAAAGCTCCGGAAAGTCCTGTACCCTCATAACGATATCCTTTTCCGCATTCAAAAGAATATCGCCTCCATCGTAATTTTCAATGATACGCGGCTTTACTCCCTCGCCTGTTACTGCCGGAGAAGTATCCATATGGGAAATAAACCCAATCACCGGCTTGTCCTCGCAGCCCTTCGACGCGGGGACAGACGCATACACATAGCAATGCTCTTTATCATAAGTAATTTCCTCAGTTCCCATTTCTTCCAATTCCTCTACCAGCAGCTTTGCCAGATTATGCTGCTTTGCTGTGGTGGGAAAGGCTGTGCTGCTTTCATCCGACTGCGTATCAATCCTTACATAATTCAAAAACTTTTCTACAACCTTTGACATATTCATTCCTTCTTTCTGTTTCATCTTCACCTTTATCCCAAAATCATAGACACAACGGGCATTGTGACAACCGATAAAATGGTTGTCAAAGCCACACCCCTGGATGCCATTTCATAGTCCCCTTCATACTGCTGCGCCAGCATGGCCGTCATGCTTCCCACAGGCGTTGCCAGCATTACCATACAGACGCCGCAGATAATATCATCATTCACAAACTGCCTGATAAGTATCATTCCCAATATGGGAATGACAAGAAGCTTAAGCGCAGAAAACAAAAGCAGCCTGCCGTCCGTAAAAAGTTTCCTGATATTGATGGCTGCAAGAGAGCTTCCAATAACCATCATGCTGAGCGGCGCCGTTAAATTGCTCAAATGAGTTACTGTCAGTTTAAGAAATTCAGGCACCGGAATCTGAAGCAGATAAACAAAAATAGTGATGATGCAGGCAATTACGCCCACATTAAAAATTCTTTTAAAGGAAAAAGATTCCTTCCAATCCGATTTCTCCCCTGCAGTCATCGCCGAAACCCCAAACGTATAAATCAAAATATTATAAGGAATGGTAAACAACGATGCATATAAAACCGCACTGCTCCCATAGAGTGCGGACACCACAGGAAATCCCATAAATCCGATATTGGAAAAAATAGTCATAGCCTGATAGGTTCCCCTGCTTTTCTTTTCCACCCGGAGCAAAACCGGAAGAAGCATTGCCAGAATCACCAAAGCAATATAAACAGCTGCTACCAGTCCGGCGGTTAAAAGCAGCTCCCTTCCCTCAATCTTTCCTTCTCCCATGCATCCTGTAAGCACCAGAGCCGGGTTTGCAATGTTTACCACAATAGCGGAAAGCTTTTTGCTTACCTCATCCGTTATCATCCCCGTTTTATAACATAAAAATCCGACTCCCATCAATATAAAAAGCACGATCATTTGCTGTAAAAGTAACATATTTTGTATCTCCTTTATTCCGAATCCACTTCCCCATCCGATAACGAAATCCCCATAAAAATATCAGATAATCCCTATCCTTTTCCGTAAACAAGTACTGCGGCATTCAGCTTTCCTTTTTTGCTGATGCCCTGTTCTTTTGCATAAATAAATCTGCCATATCCCCTGACGCTGATTCTATCTCCGGCTTTCAGCATCTGGCTGTTATTTTCACACAATCTTCCGTTTACAAATACCTTTTTCTGACGGAAAAGCTCTGTGCTTTCGCTTCTGGAAAGCTTATACACTTTAGCCATGACACCATCAACCCGTTCCGAGGCAATCTGTATGTTAATTTCTTTTAAATCCTCCTGCCTGGTCACCGGTATTTCTCCGGTTTCCTCACACATAACAGAAGTATGTTTTATCCTGCTTAAATTCTCCATAATAAACGGCGCAATACTCCGGCTGCAAAAAAGAAAGCCCTGATTGTCTTTCAATATAATATCGCCCAGAGTGCTCCTGTCAATTCCGAGATTCATTAAAGCCCCCAAAAAATCACGATGGCTTAAATCATCCGCAAATTTCTGCTGCAATGGCCTGATTTTAAGGCATACAATAGGAAATTCCTCCTCATAGCCAAACGCCTCGGGACTGCCGAAACGTATCATAGCTCTCTCTGCATCCTCACTGCCGCCAAAACAGACTGCCTGGATAAAATCAAGCTCCCTTTCCATCTTATAATAGCAGGATAAATCTGAAAGCCCCAGAAAACCTGTAAAGGTGTAAACATTGTTCTGCCATGCCTTCTGAGCCAGCTCTCTAAGCCGCTTTTTTAACCGCTCTTCCTCTTCTATCATAGCTTCTTATCCTTTTCGCCTTTATCCGTATATCCGTTATCACGTATCCACACTATTTAACATCATATCACAAATTTGTTCTCACGAAAAGATGCGCCCTCTTATAAAACAAAATATTGGTTGACATATGATTACCTATTGTGTTATTTTTTTAGGTATACAAATGTCAACCTAATTGTTTTAAAGGAGAAACTTATGAATAAGATATCAGATGCGGAATGGAAAATTATGAACCTGTTATGGGACGATGAGCCAAAAACTATGATGCAGATAACAAAGGCCTTATTGGAAGAAACAGGATGGAGCAAGCATACAGTCATGACTTATTTAAAACGAATGGAGAAAAAAGGCCTCATACATTATATAGAAGGAAAAAAGGCGAAGTTATATTATGCGGATATCGGCAGAGAAGAAGCTACCATAGCAGAAAAAAGAAGCTTTCTGAATAAAGTATTTAAAGGGAATGTGGGATTAATGATTGCAACCATGCTGGAACAGGAGAATTTTTCCGAGGAAGAGATTGAACATCTGATTGATTTGTTGGAAAGACAAAAGGAGGAATGACCATGGAAATTATCAAGTTCGGTGTTTGGGTTTTTTGCATACTTATTATCAGGAAAGCCGCCTGGGGGCGTATTTCCAGAAGATTGCAATATTCTCTCTGGATAACAGCTATCGTATTTCTTCTTTTGAATCCAGCATTTAATATTTCAAGCCACTTCAGCATAGAAAATTTTGTATTCTATATTAAGCATTTTGCAGAGAACAAATCAGATGCCACAATGTTATCGGAAGAAAATATGCCAGAACATGAGAATGACCATATTCAAATGAAGGAAGCGCAGGCATCGTTTAATTCATATATTGCTTCGAACCCAGGAGCAGCGGATCTGCTTGGCCAGCAGATGCAAAATAAACATAGTGAGAATTCCGGTCAGCATTCACCGAAAGATGCCTGGCAAAAGTTTAAATGGATTATTTCTTCTCTCATTCTTATTTATATGCTCTTTTCCAATGTCTGCTTTTATGTATGGTGCAGAAGGAACAGAAGCTTTTATGAACTAAATGAAAAGACCGGACTCGCTATTTATTTGCTGCCGGAAATAAAATCTCCTTTTCTATTTGGAAAGACCGTTTATATCGACGCTGATATGGCAGTTGACAGCAGAATAAGGGAACACATAATCATACATGAATATTGTCACTACAAACATTTCGACCATTTATGGGTTTTCATGAGATTTTTGTGCTTTGCTTTTCATTGGTACAATCCCTTTTTATGGATTGCCATAACGTATATGAAAAGAGATTGCGAACTGGCCTGTGATGAAGCAGCAATTGCGACTCTGGGTGCCAATAAACGCAAAGAATATGGATATACCTTATTGGAACTAGCTCGAAATCAAAAGGGAAAGGCTGTCTTTTCTACCCTTACAACATCTATGAACGGAAACTTCAAAAGACTGAAGGAAAGAATAACCATGATTTCTTATAAAAGCAGCAGAAACTTTGTCATCACTGGCTTTGTAATCTTAGGTATGATTCTTCTGGCGGGATGCACGTTTACCAAAGGAACAGCCGCAAAAAATGACAAAATAGAAGACCTGACCGTGACCAGCAGGGCAGAAACAGGCGTACAGGAAACAGTGAAAAATGATACCCAGCCTGCCCCTGCGGATACTACCAGCATTAACTGGAGTAATGATACCAGCGGCATCGTATATAATTCTGTAAAATATTATGCCGGTTATTTCTATTATTCCGATGCGGAAAATCTGAAGAGAATCAATCAAAAATTAACGTCAGAAGAATCCTTGGCGAAGGGCAATGTAAAGCTGGGTAATTGTGATGAAAGTTATATCTATTATATCCGCTATCCTTCTGATACAGATGGGAACTCTGGAATTCTGCGTTTGAATCTGAACACCCTTACCGAAGAACTTCTGGTAAGCTGGTCCGACAGTATGTGGCTCTACAGCAACGTATATGCAGCGGAAGATACCATCTATTTAGAGGGAAATAACTATTGCGAGGCCTATAGAATCAAAGAAAATTCTGCTGTAAAGCTTGAAGAAACCGAAAACGAAATTTATCAGCAAATGGCCAAATGTGGTATTCCGCAAGAAAATATCAATGCTTTTTTACCAGGTTATACGAATGCGGCATTTCAGTATCATAAATTTGTATATCTGGACAGAAATAGCGAGAAAATTATTGTCTATGATACGGATTCGGGCGAAAAACTCAGTGAGCTGGAAAACTGTGGAAGTGATTTATTACTGACCGAAAGAGGATTCGTATACAAAGATTTGGCACAAAATATTTATTATAGAGAGTGGGAGAGCCAGACTTCCAAGCTTTTATATGATGTCGGGGAAAATCAGGGACTTACAGTCAACTACGGCACCTATGATAATGAATATATATATGGCTTTTATGAAAATAGCGGTGAATGCATTTTAGTCAAAATATCCTGGGAAGGAGAATGTGTAAAAGATAAGATTTTTCAGAACATCAACAAGGCTGTAGAAATCGGCTTTAGTGTAAACAACGGCGTAAGAAGTTATTGGCAGAATGGGCATATTATATTTGAAGCAGCATAAAAGAAAGAAAGCAATGGATATGAAAAAAATATTTAATTTATTAATTGCATCATTGCTTGTTATATCAATGAGCGCAATGACATGTTTAGCATCAGAAAAGCAAGAAACTATTAACAATATTCCCACCCAAATTGATGTGGAAGGTGGAAAACTGGAGTTAGTCGATTCTACTCTTGATTTATCAACGACGCGAGGGACAGCAAGATATCAATATCATGTAATTACTGACGGAGGTAATCTTAACGTAAGAAGCGGTCCTGGCACAAATTACTCAATTATCGGACAGTTTAAGAACGGACAGATTATAGATGTTAGTTTTAGGCAGGAATCCGGTATTTATCCTTGGGTATATGCAGGTGGAAATGACGCTAACACAGATGAATATATAAATGGATATATACATAGTGATTATTATGGATAAATAATAAATTACAACTGAACAATATGCCCACTCTATTTGAAAGAGGGGTGCGCCTGATGCAGCACCCCTCACATTTGAAAACTCATACGCACTGTTTATCCCCCAGCTCTCTGATGTGGAGGAAAAAATAAAAAACTGAAACCGTAATCTTTTTGGCAAATTTTACTGTTATTCCGAAAAAACAGGATTGATAGCATCCATTACCCTCTAAAATCTTAAGTTTCCTAATATTCAATCTACTCGTAAAACAGCCGTGAATTTTTCAAAGTGCATAATAAATATCAAAAATACATATGATTATTCCGGAATCATATGATAAAATCAATTCAGATAATACAATCTATAAGCAAATAAAATTCCAAAGGAGAGCTCCATGAATTTCAAAGATGCTTTGAAAAGTATAATCAAGCCCCATGAGGATGACATTTTAACTCCCCTTTCCACTGTATTCGGGGAAAACCTTGACAAAGAGCATATTCTGCCTGAATATCCCCGTCCCCAAATGGTAAGGGATTCCTATATTAATCTGAACGGCAGCTGGGAGTATGCCATAACTGGCACAGATACGCCTCCTTCCGTTTTTCAGGGCAGTATCCTGGTTCCTTTTTCACCGGAAGCTCCGCTTTCCGGCGTAAACAGACAGCTCCATCCGGAGGAATATCTGTGGTACCGGACACTTCTGCCCGTAAATTATGCCGCTCTTCATTCCGGCAAGCGCCTTATTCTGCACTTTGGCGCAGTAGATTATCTTGCCGCTCTCTATATTAACGGACATATTGTACTCACCCATGAAGGAGGCTATCTTCCCTTTGAAGCGGATATTACCCCCTGGCTTTTACCTGAAAATAATATTCTGCTTTTGAAGGTTCAGGATTTTACTGAAACAAAAAGTCAGGCAAGGGGCAAACAGACTTTAAAAAGAGGAGGAATTTTTTATACCGCACAAAGCGGCATCTGGCAGAGTGTCTGGATGGAATGGGTAAACCCTTCCTACATCAAAAATTTAAGGATTCAAACGGATTTTGACAGCCGGAGAGTTTCTGTCGATTTATTCCTGCATCTTGATGCTTCTCTGACCTGTGAAATTGATTTTTCCTTATCCGCCCTCTTTCACGGCAGGGAACTGGTGTCGCAAACACTTACCTTTCCCATGCTGGAAAATAACAATTCCCCTTCCTCCGATTTTCATGCAAGGCTGGGATTTACAATTCCCGAAGACGATTTTCACCCTTGGAGTCCCGAATCGCCTTCTTTATACGATTTGAAATTTTTCTTCGGCAAAGACCATGTCCGCAGCTATTTTGCCATGCGCCTGTTTTCCATTGAAAAGCATAAAGAAATTCCGGTTTTCTGCCTGAACCACAAGCCTTATTTTCTTATGGGGGTTCTGGACCAGGGCTATTGGCCGGAAGGCCTTTACACTGCGCCTTCCGATGAAGCGCTGATTTATGACATTACCGCCATGAAAGATATGGGCTTTAATATGCTGCGCAAACACATCAAGGTGGAAAATGCGCGGTGGTATTACCACTGCGACAAGCTGGGCATGATTGTATGCCAGGATATCGTAAATGGGGGCAGTGCCTACCATATGCCTGTTATCAGCTACCTTCCCACCCTTTGTCCGCGCCTTGCTTCCCATATTAAAGATTCCCATTATGCCGCACTTTCAAGAAAAGATAAAGCCGCACGCATCCAGTGGGAAAAAGAATGCATGGAAACCGTAGAAATCCTGTCCTTTTTTCCTTCTGTCGCTATCTGGGTTCCTTTTAATGAAGGCTGGGGACAATTTGATACGGAACGCATTACGAATCTCATATATGAAAAAGACAGCACACGGCCTATTGATTCTGCCAGCGGCTGGTTTGACCAGGGCTGCGGCAGCTTCATCAGCGTCCACAATTATTTCCGCCCCTTAAAGGTTCCGGTAAAGAAATGGCAGAACCGCGCCCTTTTCCTATCAGAATACGGCGGCTTTGCCTGCCATATCAAGGGACATTCCAGCGTATCACGCATCTTTGGCTATAAGCGCTATGATACGCCCGAAGAATTTCAGAAGGCTTATGATGATTTAATGCAAAAATCCCTGTTTCCATTGCAAAAACAGGGACTTTCCGGTGCCGTTTACACCCAGCTCTCCGATGTGGAGGAAGAGGTAAACGGAATTCTGACCTATGACAGAAAGGTCAATAAGCTTAAAACGTAATCTTCCTTATTTATTTACCGCCTCAGATTTCATCATCATTTTATCCAGCTTCCTTCTGACATGAATATACGCGGGAATCAGGAAGATATCAGCAAAAATCCATGCCAGCGGATTGGAAAAGCAGGCTCCGAAAAAACCCATGCCCGGTACCAGAAACAGCCCCGCTAATGTTCTTGCCACCATTTCAAAAACTCCCGCTAAAATGGCAAAGGTGCTGAACCCCATACCCTGAATCATAAAACGGATAATATTTACAAATGCAAGAGGAATATAAAATGCGCTGTTAACTATCAGCATCAGCCTTGCATTTGCAAGAATTTCTGTTTCCTGGGCGCTGACAAACAGCTGGGCAAATTTGTCCCCCAGAAAATACATTGCCACAAATGCGCATATGGAATAAACAACTCCCAATATACTGCAGGAAAACAATCCCTTCCCAAGTCTGTCCAGCTTTCTGGCTCCGACATTCTGTCCCCCGTACGTAGCCATGGTAGAACCCATTGCATCAAAGGGACAGCAGAAAAACATACTCACCTTGCTGGCAGCCGTTACGGACGCTACTGCAACGGACCCCAGGGAATTCACTGCAGTCTGCACGATTACAGAACCGATTGCAGTAATGGAATACTGCAATCCCATGGGCACGCCCATGCTGCATAATACCTTCATATGGTCAGGATTTACCTTCCATTCTTCCTTCGTAATATGCAGAATTTCAAATTTTTTCATCATATAAAGCAGGCACAAAAGCCCTGAAATCAATTGGGACACAACTGTGGCAACAGCTGCTCCGGCTACTCCCATCCGAAAGCTTACAATACACAGAAGGTCCAGCCCGATATTCAGCACGGAGGAAATCACCAGGAATACAAGAGGAGTCTTGGAATCCCCCATAGAACGGATAATTCCCGATAAAATATTATACAAATAAGTAGCCGGTATGCCTATAAAAATGATTAATATATAAATATATGCATCCTCAAAAATATCCTCCGGCGTATTCATCAACGTCAGTATATCCCTGCAGAATACGGTTACTACAGCTGTCATTATCACTGCAAATAAGGCGGACAGCCACACACTGTTTGCCACAAACTGCCTCATGCCCGAATAATCCTTCGCCCCGAATTTATGTGCTGCCGGAATGGCAAAACCATTACAGACTCCCATGCAGAATCCAATTATCATAAAATTAATGGATCCAGTGGCGCCTACACCTGCAAGCGCTTTTACCCCAAGGAACTGGCCCACAATAATGGTATCCACAACACTGTAAAACTGCTGGAATAAAAAGCCAAACAGCAGCGGTATTGAAAAACCGAGAATTAATTTCATAGGGGACCCTACGGTCATATCCTTCGTTGAATTTCCAGCCATCTTCTTTCCTCCTGAAAAATAAACTCTTTTAACAATATCTCCGGTATCCCATAATAAAGATATCTGCCCTTAAAAGTCAAGTATGAGTATAATCATATTTTTCAGAAAAAAATAGTATAATCTTCTATGAAAAAAGTATGAATCTATTATCTTATCCGTAACAGACAGCCATGTACCTAAGCTTCCTTTACCCTTCCATTACCACATGCAATCACAATTTCTCTGCAATAAACCTACGAAAAAAAGCGGATGAGCCATGCACATCCGCTTTCATTCATGCAATAGAAAGCCCGCAAAACATGGTTTCTATTGCTTTCAATATTTTCTAATTTCTTATGCAAAAGGATTTTCAGACTTATAAAGCATTCCCTTAGGCTGGTTGAAGCCGATTTCGTCAAGCTCTACGCCGATATATTTGAATACTTCATAAAGAGCTTTTCCGTAATGGCCAAACATAACAGCGCCGTGGTGAGGATAATTGCCTTCAATCAGCACATGACGATAGAATCTGCCCATCTCAGGAATCGCAAATACACCGATGCCGCCGAAGGATCTGGTTGCTACCGGAAGCACTTCGCCGTGTGCAATATAAGCGCGAAGCTTGCAGTCTGCTGTAGACTGTAAACGATAGAAAGTGATATCCCCGGGAACAATATCTCCTTCCAGAGTTCCGTTTGTAACCTCTTCCGGAAGTGTCCTTGCCATGATCATCTGATTCTTCATGCTGCAGAAAGCAAGCTTCTTGGAATTGGTATTTCCGCAGTGGAAGCCCATGAAGGTATCCTGATGTGTATAATCAAATTTACCCTTAATGGATTCTTCATACATATCATCCGGTACTGTATTGTTAATATCAAGCAGGGTAACAATATCATTACTTACTGCTGTACCGATAAACTCGCTTAAGCAGCCGTAAATATCAACTTCGCAGGATACAGGAATGCCCATACCGGTAAGGCGGCTGTTTACATAGCAGGGAACGAATCCAAATTGCGTCTGGAATGCAGGCCAGCATTTTCCGGCAATTGCCACATATTTACGATAGCCCTTGTGCGCTTCTACCCAGTCAAGCAGTGTCAACTCATACTGTGCAAGCTTGCTTAAAATTTCAGGCTTCTGATTTCCGGCACCGAGTTCCTCTTCCATTTCCTTAACCTTAGCAGGAATTCTCTCATCACCTGCATGCTTGTTAAATGCTTCAAATAAATCCAGCTCGGAGTTTTCTTCAATTTCAACGCCCAGGTTATAAAGCTGCTTAATAGGTGCGTTACATGCAAGGAAATTAAGAGGTCTGGGGCCAAAGCTGATAATCTTTAAACCCTTAAGGCCCACAATTGCTCTTGCAATAGGTACAAATTCATTAATCATATCTGCACATTCTGCTGCAGTTCCTACAGGATACTCCGGAATATAAGCCTTAATATTGCGAAGCTTTAAGTTATAGCTTGCATTCAGCATACCGCAGTAAGCATCACCGCGTCCGCCTACCAAATCATTCTGGGTTTCTTCGGAAGCCGCCACAAACATAGCAGGACCGTCAAAGTGCTTTGCAAGCAGTGTTTCAGCAATTTCAGGACCAAAGTTTCCGAGATAAACGCAAAGAGCGTTGCATCCTGCCTTCTTAATATCCTCTAATGCCTGAACCATGTGGATTTCACTTTCTACAATACAGATGGGACATTCATAAATATCCTCTGCATCATATTTTGCCTTGTAAGCATCCACCAGGGCTTTTCTTCTGTTAACGGACAGAGATTCCGGGAAACAGTCACGGCTTACAGCCACGATTCCAATTTTTACTTTCGGTAAATTATTCATGTGAAACATCCTCCTTATTATATGGTTTGATTATATTTAATTTCTTACAATATCAGCATACAGCTATTCATTGATATTAAGGTTTTTACCTACAAGTCCCATAGGACTTCCTTCAGGCAGTCCTCCTTCAGGATGGCCCAAAAGCCATTTATTCTTGGCTGTTAAATGTCCGTCCTCACCGCCTTTATGCGCTTCATCCAAATCAAGATTGGTTCCCTTGGGTAAAACCACCGCTACCTTAAAGCCCGCATTGTCAACGCCGCAGGGCGCATAGTGAAGAGTAGTCGCATAAACCTCAACAGCGGTTCCCACAGGAATCAGGAATGCCTCTACCTTAGAGGTATCATAGGTAAAATCATCTGTAATATCCTGCTGGCATCCCAGCATCAAAACGGCATCCGTTGCCGCCACATTGATTTCGGAACTTCTGTGATATTCAAGGGCATTTAACATGCAGTTATGTCCATTGCAGTAACCGACCTGAACCGCCAGTTCTCCGTAGGTCTTATCTGTTAAGTCCTTCATAACAGGAAGCGCTTCAAGCTCCGGGGCGCCGGGTACATAAACCACATCATCGGGACAGGGAGTATCATCCATCGCCTTAATAAGCTCTGTAAAATCAATGTCCTTAATCACCCTGCCGTATTTCTTAAATTTTTCGTCTGCTACACTATAAACCTTCATTTCCTATCTCCTTTCCCAATTTAGGTTTGTCAGTAAAAATCCCGTTGGAAATCCATCTGCAAAACCAGTTTCCATTCTGCCCTCTTACTTAATAATATCGAACAAAGGCCTGCATGCAGGATAAATCTGCTTAAACTGCTGATATCTTTCTTCATATTTTGCTACCAGTTCAGGGTCAGGCTCTACTGTATCCACAATCTTTACGATTTTAGCTGCGGCTTCTTCCACACTTGCATATTCACCGCAGGCTACTGCTGCCAGCATGGCTCCTCCCAGAGCAGGTCCTTCCTCGCTTTCAATTACATCCACTTTCAGATTTAAAATATTGGCAATCATCTTTTTCCAGAGAGGACTCTTGGCGCCGCCGCCGCAGATTTTGGTCCTTTCAATCTTAATGCCGAGAGATTTCGCTACCTCAAAGGAATCGCGCAGGGCAAAAGCAACGCCCTCCAGCACTGCCTGAGTCATGTCCGCTCTGCTGGTATCCATTGTCATACCGATAAAAGTGCCTCTGGCATTAGGATTGTTGTGAGGGGAGCGCTCTCCCATCAGATAAGGCAGGAAGTAAACATGATTTTCGCCAAGCTTTTCAATTCCCTTTTGTTCCTCACCGTATTGATCCGTTCCGATAATATCTTCCATCCACCATTTATTGCAGGAAGCCGCACTCAGCATACATCCCATTAAATGATAATGACCGTCCGCATGGGCAAAAGCATGAAGAGCATTATACTTATCCACGCCGAAATTCCTGGAAGAAATAAAGATAGTCCCACTGGTTCCCAGGGAAATATTACACATGCCGTCGCCTACTGTACCTGTTCCTACAGCAGCCGCCGCATTATCTCCGGCTCCCGCCGCCACCTTAACAGTTTCAGGAATGCCAAGCTCAGCGGCAATCTCCTTCGTAACAGTGCCGACGCATTCATAGCTTTCATAGAGTCTGGGAAGCATTTCTTCCTTAATGCCGCAGATTTCACACATTTCCTTCGACCAACAGCGGTTCTTCACATCCATAAGCAGCATGCCGGAGGCATCGGAAACATCAGTACAGTTAACTCCTGTCAGCTTATATGCTATGTAATCCTTGGGAAGCATGATCTTCACAATCTTCTCAAAGTTTTCAGGCTCCTTGTTCTTAACCCAGAGGATTTTAGGTGCCGTAAATCCGGTAAAGGAGATATTTGCCGTATATTCGGAAAGCTTATCCTTTCCGATTACATTATTTAAATAATCGCATTCTTCATAAGTTCTTCCGTCATTCCACAAAATAGCGGGGCGGATTACCTCATCATCCTTATCCAGAATCACAAGACCATGCATCTGTCCTCCGAAACTGATGCCCGCTACCTCAGACTTGTCAGCCTCTGCAATAAGCTCCTTAATTCCCACAATCACCTGAGTATACCAGTCCTCCGGTTTTTGCTCCGACCAGCCCGGATTGGGAAAGTAAAGAGGATATTCTTTGGAAACAATCTTCTGAATTTTCCCCTCTCCGTCCATGAGCAGCAGCTTTACTGCGCTGGTTCCTAAATCAATTCCTATGTACAGCATCTTAACCCTCCTTATATCTTAAAAAATTTTATTAAAAATATTTAATATTCTCCTGCATGATAATTTCCAGCTTGGAATAACGCTTCTTTTCCTCCCTGTACTTGCCGTAACACATTTCGTCAAACAGAATCTTTACCGCAAAATAAGCCTGCTCATTTAAATCCTGGTAAATCACAGCATCAATAGTGGAATCCTCCACATAGCTTCTGATTTCATCAAACAAATCAAATCCCACAAGCTTAATATCTTTTCTGCCAAAATCCCGCAGTGCCCTGCCGATAACATCCATCCGGTAGGTCAAATCAAAAATTCCCTTCAGTTCCTTCTCCTGTTTGATGCAATTCCCGGTACAATTGTAGATATCCTTCTCTTCCATTAACCCATATACTGCAGGAAGAAGCTCTATTTGGGGAAATTCTTCTATTTTATCCCAAAATCCCTGCAATCTGTCTAAAATATCATGGTTGGTTTTATATTCCTCCGTCACCGGAATAAATATCCTTCCGCCGAATGGAAGCAGCTTTCCAAGAAGCTCGGCAGCCAGCCGCCCGCTTCTGTAATAATCAACGCCCACGTAATAGTTCTCTTCATGCTCCTTCACGTCGCGGCTGAGCAGTACCGCCAGACACTTTTTTTTTCTCAGCATATTCAATATCTTCTGAATCACTTCATTATGGGAATATGCAAGAATAAAGCTGGTAATTCCCTGATCCAGCATTTCTTCCACCGCCTTTAACTGCTCCTGCGGCTTTTCCACATCAAATTCCGAAATCATCAGGGTCAGCCCGTCGTCCCCGAACTCCTTCACCGCCCGCTTCAGTCCGTTTCCCACTTCCGTGGAAAAATAATTTGCGCTCTTTGACTTAAATCCCACATAACCAATGGTATAATGCCTGTTCATGGCCAGATTCCTGGCGTTTTTATTCTGCACGTAATGATACTTTTCCAGGGCTTCATTTACTATTCTGCGAGTCCTGTCACTGACATTCCCTTTATTTTTAAGCACTTTGTATATAGTTGTGCGGGAAATACCTATTTCTTTGGCTATTTCCTCCAATGTCATCCGTGATAATTCTTCCATATTGCCCTCATCTGCATGTAGTTAACACGTGTTAACTACATAATATCACTAAACCGCATTACTGTCAATCAGACATTTGCATTCATCACTCTACATTTTTCAAAGCTTCATCCATCGGAATTTTTTTGATTCTGTTGAAATCAAAAAATACGACAATCAGATATCCAATCAGGACAAACGCAAACATTTTTACATATCCCATAGGTTCCATCGTAAACGCATACCAGCCGCTGTACTCAAACATAATGGCTTTCCACACCTGTTTCATCACAAATGCGCCGAGAATGACACTGCCAGCGTCGCAAACGATCAGAACCATTGTTGTCGAAAATAAATAGAGGCTTGCAATCTGCCGGTTTTCATATCCGAGTATTTTTATCATGGATATGGCATTTTCATTTTTCTCTATAATAATTTTGGTCAGCAGATAAATCAGGACCGCCGACAACAATATACACAAAATCTGGAAATAAGTCATATAAGAACCCATAGAATGATCTAACTGATCGCATATTTTCGTAATATCCCGTTCCGAGAGCACCGTTGCAATATTTTCCTCCTTAATATCCGTAATTTCTGTTTCAGACAGATAACCGGTAAATTCTTCCCCGTCCAGCCCAAATACCAAACGGTAGTTTTCAATCGGCAGAAAAGCGGCAATGTTCTGGCACCGATCATAAATACCGGCAACCGTGAATTGATACTGCCTATTCTCATACTTTTCATCCAGGTAAACGCAGTCTCCCGCCTTCAGACCGTATTTATCGCTGAAAGATTTTGAAATATATATCTCATTTTCCTTCAGGTAAGCCAGATTCTCAATCTTGACATAGCTGCTGTCATCGGAAATACCGTAGACAGATACCTCCTCCGTCATTTCCCCGCTCTCTTTTTGCAGGGAGCACATGCTGAATTTCTCTGCCGTTTCATTTTTTGTTTCTATATCGTTACCGTCTTCATCCTCCCAGTCCGTTAATACATACTGATATTTCGCAAACATCATATCCGCAGCATTTTCTTTATAAAACTGCAGCGTGGAAGGCATTCCTACCGCCATCGCAAGCATAACCATGATAAAGAAAATGCCGGCAGCCAAAATAAGATAGTTTGAGATATTCTGAAAAATAATCCGCAGACGGAATCTGTTCAAAAACCCCCATTTGGGCAGACGCATGGCCTTTTTCCGCTTTGTTTTCTTCAGATCGCGGCGTAAAAACTGCAGCGGTGTATGCTGCATAACACGGATAATCACAACAAGATTTACCACAAACATCAGCGCGGCCGGAATCAGTGTCGTCTTCAGAAAAGCGTCCGGATTCCATATCGTTTCGTAGGCTGGCAGACTGTAGCTGTTGTAATACATGGAAACCACTACTTTTTTAAAAACAGTGTAGCCCAATGCATTCCCAACTCCCGCCGCCACAAATGTCACAATGACCGGCATGGACAGATAGTGACGTACCAGCTCGCCTCTGGTATAGCCCAACGCCCGCAGCGTGCCGATTGCAGAGGCTTCCTTTGCAATCGTATTGCTGATTGTTACTGCAAAAATGAATGCAATGATTACAATCAAAATATCAAGCAGCACTCCTCCCATAGCCTCGTCCGATCCCATGTCCTCGGCTGCAAAATTAATCGCCGGATTGGCGTATCGCGGTATATAATCTTCCAACTCATTTTCATTTACCGCAATCTGTGTAACCAGCGCTTTCATAAAGTCATCTGAAGCATGTTTTTCATCCGTTTCGGTTTCAGGCGTTTCTTTGTAATGCCATGCATAAGCATAATGAATTGTATTATCTAATCTGGCGAATCCGCTTTCCGTTACCATCGCCACATCAAATTTCAAAGCGTCGAACATCATATCCGTGCTTTTTTCATGAAGCGTAGAATAATTCACGTAAGCAATCAACCCTACGACCTGAAATTCCTGTTCTCCCACCGTAATGGTATCTCCGGTTTCAATGCCTATATTGTCCGCATGCATACGGTCAATGGCAATTTCATCAGCGTTCTCCGGAAATCTTCCGTCCATCAGACACGCCTGATTGACTTCATCCGTTTTAGCATAGATGCGGATCGTTCCATCCGCTGTGCCGTCATTGTTGTAATCCTCTTCCTCATTTATGTAAAAATTTTCATATATTTTTACCGGAACCGCTTTAAAATCAGGGTCATCCAATTCATATTTTTCTGCCGCATCCGCATATTCCCTCCGGACTTCTTCCAAAACCTTCTCCCACGCTTCTTCGCAGGCTGTTTCATAGGCCTCCTCACAGGCTAATTCCGCTTTGGCTTTATCCAGATAATACTGCTCTACATCTGCCCTGTTTCCCGATTGAACCGCGTAAAGCAGCGCTTCATCCGCCTGTTCCTTCAGTTCAAAATGACCGTCCTCCAGCTTATATTTTGACACGCTCTCATCCGCAGCCTGCATCATACTGCCGTTGGCAACATACATGCCGGATACAAACCCGATTGTCAGAATCAAAAACAGGCTTACAACCAGATACTTACTAAAATCACTGCGCAGTTCCCTGAAAATACGCTTTCGCAAAGGATTTTTTACGTTTTTCTTTTTCATGTCCGCCACACTCCTTACCATTCCAAATCCGCAGCGGAAATTTTAGCCGTATTGATGTCATTTTTACGCACTTTTCCGTCACGAAGCTTTATGACATGATCCGCCATATTTCTAATTGCTTCATTATGTGTTACCATAATCACCGTATTTCCGTACTTTGCATTGACATCCTCGATCAGCTTCAATATTTCCTTGGAAGTATTGTAATCCAGTGCACCTGTGGGTTCGTCGCAGAGCAGGATATCCGGGTTCTTCACGATGGCGCGGCCGATAGAAACCCGCTGCTGCTGGCCGCCGGACAACTGGTTAGGAAGCTTGTATCTGTGCTCAGACAATCCCAGCGTATGCAGCAGTTCATCAATATCAAGGGGGCTGTCTGACAAATAAGCGCCAACCTCGATGTTCTCCTTTACATTCAGGTTCCCAATCAGATTGTACATCTGAAACACATATCCCAGATGCTTTCTTCTGTACTGCGTCAGGCCTTTCTCTCCCAGATCCTCCAGCTTGTCACCGCGGATGGATATGTATCCGGAATCCGCCTGATCAATTCCTCCGATAATATTGAGCAGTGTAGATTTTCCCGAACCTGACGGTCCCAGCAGGACGCAGAATTCTCCCTTTGCAACGGAAAAATTCATTCCACAGAGTACTTCCTGCCTTGTTTCCCCGCTGCCAAAGCCTTTTCTGATATCTACAATTTCCAAAAACTTTCTCTCTTCTTCTGACATCTTTGATTCCTCTCTTTCTTTCATTTCCTTTGTATAACACAGTACCATCTGTTTTCCTGTGTTTTTCTCTTTCCTGTAAATGGATTTCTTAACTTAGTTAGTATATTCTAACATTCGTTTTATGTCAATAACTCTATTGTAAACGACCGCTTGGCTCATTACTCGCGGGGACAAAAATTTACAATCCTTCCATATTAAAAAAAGAAGCTGCCGAAACCGGCTGCTTCTTTTGGATTTATAATTTGTATTCATTATTTACTTTTCAGGTTAAACCGCAAATCCCTTCTTATTCAAAAGGAACTACAGCCCCTTCATATTCCTCTTCGATGAATTTCTTGATATCATCAGATTTAAGAACCTCTACAAGAGCCTTAACTGCATCATTGTTCTCGTTTCCTTCTTTAACAGCAATTACATTTACATAAGTCTGTGCTGCAAGGGAATCAGAGGTTTCTGTCGCAAGAGCGTCCGTCTGTGCGTTCAAGCCTGCATCCAGTGCATAGTTACCATTGATAACTGCGAAGGATACTTCTGAAAGAACCTTTGAAACCTGTGCTGCTTCCAGCTCAACAAATTCAATATTATAAGGATTTTCTTCAATATCAAGAATAGTTGCATTGATGCCTGCATCTGCGTTCAATGTAAGAAGACCATTATCCTGAAGCAGAAGAAGGGCTCTTGCCTCGTTAGTAGTATCGTTAGGAATTGCAATGGTAGCTCCGTCAGGAACATTTGCCAAATCACTTTCCGTACCTGCATAAATTCCAAAAGGCTCATAATGGATGCCGCCTGCATTTACCAGATGTGTTCCCTGCTCTTCATTAAAGCTTTCAAGATAAGGAATGTGCTGAAAATAGTTAGCATCAATTTCACCTGATTCTACTACATTATTAGGCTGTACATAATCGTCAAATACTGTTACCTGTAAATCATAGCCCTTTGCTGCAAGCAAAGGCTTTGCTGCCTCTAAGATTTCCGCATGAGGCACTGCTGTTGCTGCTACCGTGATAACCTGCAGTTCATCTGTCTGTGTTTCTCCATCTGTGTCTGCTCCTGCCTCCACAGTATCAGCAGCCTCTGTTTCTGCTGCATCAGCTTCCGTCTGCGCTGATTCAGCCGTAGTTTCCTTGCTGCCGCATGCCGTTAAAATACCTGCTATAAGCGCTGCAGTAAGAATAAGTGATAATACTTTTTTCATAATAAATCTCCTCCTTTTGCAGTTTCCTGCGTTTTTTATGATAAACCCTTTCGGGACTTATCCGAACATAAACAAATCAGCCTGTAATCCGCTTATCCAGCTTCTTGGAAGCTTTGGTTCCAATCACCTGCAGAACCTGGACAATAATTACCAGAATCACTACGGCGGCATACATTACCGGCAGCTGGTTTCTGTAATAGCCATACTGGATTGCGATGTTGCCAAGTCCTCCGCCGCCTACAACGCCTGCCATAGCCGAATATCCCAAAATAGTACCAAGGGCGATGGTAGCTCCCACTATCAGGGAAGTTCTGGCTTCCGCCAAAAGCACCTTAAATATAATGGTAAAAATTCCCGCACCCATACTCTGAGCCGCTTCAATCACTCCATGATCCACTTCAAGCAGGGAAGATTCCACAAGTCTTGCCACAAAGGGCGCCGCCGCAAGGGCAAGCGGTACAATGGTAGCCGCAGGTCCGTAGCTTTTTCCAACAAGCAGCTTGGTCAGCGGCATAATCGTAATCAGAAGAATCAGAAAGGGAACGCTTCTGACAATATTTACAATAAAATCAAGAATTTTGTACGCCGCTTTCCTGGGCTTGAGTCCTCCGGGAGCCGTTATCACAAGAATCACTCCAAGGGGAAGGCCGATTACATAAGCAATCAGTGTGGAAATCAACGTCATATAAATACTAATCCATGTATTATCAAGCAATAAGCCAATCATCTTACTATCCAACATAATTCTGCATCTCCTCCACTTCCAGATTTCTTTCCTTCAGATACTGAATCATCTTTTCAGCAGCAACCTTTTCCTCCGGCAGCTGCAGAATCATCTGTCCATGGGCCACGCCGCCGATATCCTGGGTATCCGCAAGAAGAATATTTACCGGAGCCTTGCAGGCAAGCACCATGTTGGCAATAACCGGTTCAAAGGAAGAATTGCTTTTAAATACGATTCTGATGCAGCGCTTACCCTGCATTTCTTCATACCTGCTTCCCTCGCCCTGAAATACCAGTTTTTTCGCTGCGGCGCTTTGAGGTCTTGAAAATACCTCCTCCACCGTTCCGGTTTCAGCAAGAGAGCCTGAATCTATGATTGCCACATGAGTACAGATTTCCTGAACAACACTCATCTCATGAGTTATGATGACTATCGTAATGCCATATTTTTCATTTATTTCCTTAAGAAGCGCCAAAATCGCTTTGGTAGTGGTAGGGTCTAAGGCGCTGGTAGCTTCATCACATAAAAGTATCTTGGGATTGTTTGCTAAAGCCCTTGCTATGGCAACTCTCTGCTTCTGTCCTCCCGAAAGCTGAGCCGGATACGCTTTTTCTTTTTCGGTGAGCCCTACAATTTCAAGCAGTTCCTTAGCCCTTTTTCTGGCTTCTTTTTTGGATGAACCCGTAATCTCCAAGGGAAAACAAATATTATCTGCCACAGTTCTCTGCATCAGCAAATTGAAATGCTGGAAAATCATGGCGATTTCCGTTCTTGTTTTACGAAGCTCACTTTCTTTTAACGCAGACAAATCCTTTCCTTCTATTAAAACAGTACCTGTAGTAGGCCGCTCCAAAAAATTAAGGCACCTTACCAGTGTGGACTTACCCGCACCGCTCATACCGATAATTCCGTAAATCTCCCCCTTATGTATATCGAGGTTGATTCCCCTCAGCGCCTCCACCTTATTGTCCTTACCCACGAAGGTTTTCGTGACATCCTTTACCTGAATGATTGTTTCCATCTGCTTCATTCCTTCATCTTAATATTCCTAAAATACTTCTCATATTTTCGTATCATATCACAAACCTTAACGTGTTGCAACTGATTCTGCCTTCAATTCCCTGCCTTCCCTTTGTTTTTCCTATATTTCATACTTATTTTATATGGATTGTATGATATCACTCTTCTCATTATATGTCAACTATTTTTTATTGATTGTATAGACAGAAATCTTTTTATAAGCCTTTCTAAGTGTTTATAGAAATTCACTGGTACACTGCATTGTATTCTATTGTTTCATATGTTATAATCAAATTGTTCAATGGAAAAATTTTGCTTCTTTTGCTATACTGGGTATATTCCATTAAAGCAATAGAAAGCATATTTTACGGGCTTTTCTATTGTCATGAATAAGAAGAGGGAGGAAATCCTGATTATGAATAATAAAAAAGCAGTTGTTTCCCTGGGGCATGACGCTCTTGGATATACTACCGTAGAGCAGTGGGATGCTGTTAAAATAACAGCTAAAGCCCTGGCTGATTTGGTTGAGGCCGGATACCAGCTTACCATTACCCACAGCAATGGTCCCCAGGTCAGCATGATTCACAAGGCTATGACCGAATTACGGCGCGTTTATATTGATTATACCCCTGCTCCCATGTGCGTATGCAATGCCATGAGCCAGGGTTATGTAGGTTATGATATCCAGAATTCCTTAAAAGCAGAGCTTCTTAGCCGCGGCATCAGCAAAACAGTTTCTACTATATTAACACAGGTAACTGTTGACCCCTATGATGAAGCCTTTTATGAACCCACCAAATTAATCGGGCGCCACATGTCGGCAGAAGATGCTGAGATAGAAATTAAGAAGGGCAACTTCGTCAAGGAAGAGCCGGGCAAAGGCTTCCGCCGTATTATTGCTGCACCGAAACCTATTGACATCGTAGAAATTGAAGCTATCCGCACGCTTGCCGAAGCCGGCCAGATTGTAATTGCCTGCGGCGGCGGCGGTATTCCCGTAATTGAGCAGAAGCATGCTTTAAAGGGCGCCTCAGCAGTTATCGAAAAGGACGCCATTGCCGGAAAACTTGCCAGCAGCTTAAAAGCGGACCGGCTCATCATTTTAACCTCTGTTCCCAACGTTTACCGGAATTTTGAAACAGAAAATCAGGAACCTGTAACTTCCCTGACTGTTTCGGAAGCGGAAAAAATGATGGAAGAAGGACAGTTCGGCGAAGGAACCATGCTTCCCAAAATTGAGGCTGCCATTTCCTACCTTAAAGCCAACAAAGAAGGCAGCGTCCTGATTACCTCGCTCGCTGCTGTTGCCGACGCCCTGAAAGGCAGGGCCGGAACAGTAATTACCGCATAATTTTACATGAACCAAGCTGCTCAAAGCATACGCAAAAGCTCCCTGCCCATTACACCTTTCCGGTGTAACAACAAGGAGTTTTTATTTATGACAATAGAAAGTTCGCAAAGCGTGCTTTCTATTGTTTATGGCAATAAAAAGTTCGCAAAGCGTGCTTTCTATTGTTTATG
>CAZDPE010000024.1:0-2645 GCA_964507235.1 uncultured Lachnospiraceae bacterium | reverse complement strand
TTTCTATTGTTTATGGCAATAAAAAGTTCGCAAAGCGTGCTTTCTATTGTTTATGGCAATAAAAAGTTCGCAAAGCGTGCTTTCTATTGTTTATGACAGCAGAAAACTCTTAAAGTTCGCTTTCTATTGTCGCCTTTCTAATCCAGATTCAGCTGTCTGCGAATCAAATATTCACTCAGGAAGTATAAACCCGCGGATACCACCACGCACAGCGCTCCTATGCCCCAGTAAAGGGATGCCAGCATTTGGAAAATACCATCCGGCGCTTCAAATCTTGTCTTCAGCATCATTGGCAGCATCACACAGGTAGAAACTATCTGAACCACAGTATTAATGGCAAAATACGCGCCTATGGATCCCAAAACCTTGTGTCTGCCCACCATCTGTCCCAGGCATATGGAGCCTGTAATCATCATTGCTCCATTCACCACGCCGACAAGCAGCATGAATATAATGCTGGCAATAAAACTGAATAAATGAAAGCCAATCATACCGCTGCGTTCAAGCTCCAGGCAAAGCTCCTCCCATACACTCCAGACGGATACTTTAGGCGACAGAAGCAGGAGTGCCATGCCGCCGAAAACCAGGATGCTGAGGAAGATTCCCACCATAGAAAGAAAACTCCAGACTGCCATAACAATAATTTTGGAAAGCAAAAGCTGGTGCGATGTGACCGGAAGGGTGTGCGTCAAATATCCTTCATCCGTAAACATGCTCCGGTAAAACCGGATAGCCAGATACAACATATTTCCCATACTCACTGCTATAATTGCAAAATAAAACAGCAGCCAGACCAATACCGTAAGAGCACCCATGCCGTTCATTCCGCTCCTCCATACAGGAGAGATAAAGGTTGAGCCTGCAAGAACCGCAATCCCCAAAAGCGCAGCAATTAATATGGTTGGAATTTTCCACATTGCTTTCCACTCATGCTTTATCAGTTTTCCTAACATGCGAACACCTCCCTGAAATAAGAATCAACACTCTTGCCCTGAATCATTCTGATATCCTCAACCGTAGACTGAAGAATCAGACATCCTTCCTTTATGAAAATGACCTCATCCAGTATATTTTCAATATCGGAAATAAGATGTGTGGAAAGAAGTACTGTGGCATTTTCATTATAATTCGTTATAATTGTCCGGATAATATAATCTCTTGCTGCCGGATCCACACCTGCAATCGGTTCGTCTAAAACATATAAATCCGCTTCACGGCTCATGACTAGTATAAGCTGTACTTTTTCCCTGGTTCCTTTTGACATAGTCTTTATTCTGTCATTTTCATTGATATTAAGTGAAGACAGCATTTTTCTTGCCCTTTCAGGCCTGAAATCCTCGTAAAAATCCGAAAAATATTCAATCAGTTCACTGACCCTCATACTGTTTTGAAAATAAGTCCGCTCCGGGAGATAAGATATATGGGCTTTAGATTCAACTCCCGGCTTGCTGCCGTTAATCAGCACCTCGCCCTCTGTAGGATTCAGAAGGCCGTTCAATATTTTAATCAGTGTAGTCTTTCCGCTGCCGTTAGGTCCCAGTAAACCTATTATTCTCCCTCTCGTTATGGTAAGGTTCAAATTCTGCAGCGCAGTTTTTTTCCTGTCATATATTTTGGTAAGATTTCTCACCTCTACCAGTTCACTCATGAAAGCTCTCCTCCCATCTCATTTTTCAGCAATGCTATAATATCTTCCTTTTCAAAACCAAGATTTTTCATCCGCTTCACAAACTCATCTATCTGTTCCTTCGCCAACTGATTCCGGGTTTCCTTAATCATCTTCAAATCCTCCGTAACAACTCTGCCACTGGTTCGCTGTGTAATAACAAGTCCGCTTCTCTCAAGCTCCGAAAGAGCCTTCTGCATCGTGTTAGGATTCACTCCGGCATCTGCTGCCAGTTCCCTCACACTGGGTATTTTCTCTCCCGGCTGATATATTCCTGCCACAATCCGCATCCGCATCCGCTCCAATATCTGTGCATATATCGGGCGGTCAGAATCTAAATCCCATGCCATAGAATCCTTCCTTTCTTTGTATTATTGTACTATCTAATTAATACAATAATGCTATTTTATTTCCCTGTCAACCCTTTTTCTCAATTTAAAAAGGATTGCAGGCCGTTTCACTGTTTATAAAAACCCGCCGCACTCATCATTGCGCCAATCATAATGCAAAAGTCGCCTATATTGAAAATAATTCTCCTAAGCCATTTCCATGGCACGTTAAAGCTCAAATAATCCACCACATATTTTCTTGACAGTCTGTCATAAGTATTGGAATATGCTCCTCCAAGCAGCAGTGTAAGTCCCCATTTTAAGAGTCCTTTCCCCGCTTTTCCCAGCGTCAGAATATAAAAAACCGTAAGTGCAGCAGTTAGCAGGACGGAAAGCGCCATAACTGCACACCGCCTGCTTTGTCCCGCATTCAGAAAAGCCCCCCTGTTATGGTGCTTCCTGATGATTATTGTTCCCTTACACATTTTCTCATCCACACCCTCGGTTTTTGTTTTCTCTATATGCTCCTTGATTCCAAGTTCAAGTCCAAATATTCCCAAAACTACTGCAAGATATTTCAAAACAGCCCTCCTTCACCAGCCGGTAAAGTCAATAACCCCGCCGCAAGCAGCGGGGCATGGAAATTGAAG
>CAZDPE010000023.1:0-26885 GCA_964507235.1 uncultured Lachnospiraceae bacterium | reverse complement strand
GCGGCATTCGTCAAGGTCATGCAAGCATGACTTTGACTCATTGCACGCGGAAATAGAAAAAGGAATCTGTGAATTATGAAACCTGTCATTAATAAGGAAAATATTAAACCTCTTTTTGAATCAAAATTTATAAAAGTCTTCGACATCCAATATGAAGAAGGAAGACATTACTACAATGCAACCAGAAGACCCTCAGACAGACTCACTGCAATAAAATCAGAAGATGAATTTCGCAGGATGCTTCCCGATGCGGTAAGCTGTGCTGTTATCCTTGAAGTAAAGGATGAAGAGCCAAAGCTGCTTCTTACCAGGGAATACCGTTATCCTGCAGGCCAATTTCTGTTAAGTCCTCCTGCAGGACTTCTGGATGCGGAAGATGAGGCTGCTGCCAATCCCGTTCTTTCCGCTGCAAAGAGAGAAATTAAAGAAGAAACAGGAATTGGGATAAACGAAAGCGACTCTCTTTTCATCATTAATCCCCTGTTATTTTCTTCCCCCGGCATGACAGATGAAAGCAATGCACTTGCCTGCGCCGTCATTCATCTGGAGGATTTGTCCTCCCTTTCCCAAACGGGAGCGGTGGGAAGCGAGTGCTTTGACGGCTTTCAGCTGCTTTCTGTTAATGAAGCAAAGAAAATTCTGAAGACCGGAAGAGATAAGGACGGATTTTTTTATTCGGTGTATACCTGGGCATGCCTTATGTATTTTATATCCGGTTTATGGAGGTAATCTATGCTTTATCATTATACTGACTTTGCCGCTTTTGACGGAATTATCCGCAGTGCGGAGCTTAGGCTGAACAATATTCTTAATATGAATGATGCTGCAGAAATGAGATTATTTATGAATGGCATCTGTAATGCCGTTATTGAAAAACTGACCCTGAACGGAGAAACGGAAAAAAGCCGCAGGGCAGAAGCTTTTTTTCAAAAAGAGCTAACCAAGGAATTTCACTATTCCGCTTATGCAGCCTGCTTTTCCAAATACAGGGATGATGCGGCCCAATGGGACAGATACGGCCATTCCGGCCAGGGCGTATGCATTGCTTTTCATGAAGAGCTTATGCAGAAAATGATAGGAGGAGCCGTATCCCTACAGGAAGTATATTATCAGGCCGATATGCATGGTCATCCCCTTGTGGATGAATTCTGCCAGAAAATAACGGAAGCCAAGAAATTTTCCGAGGTTCTTCCGAAATTGCAGAATCTTATGAACAATGCCTGGATACAATCAGCCGCTTTTAAACATCCTTCTTTTGCCAGTGAAAGAGAGTTCCGGCTGGTGGTTTCCCCTTTTATCTCCAACGAATTTGCCGTAGAGCCTAAATATCATGTATCCATGGAAAGAATCAAAAAATATTATTCTCTGGATTTGAACAGAATGTGCGGCAGACTGGGTATGCATCTGTCAGATTTGGTGGGTGAAATTATCATAGGTCCTACCTCTCCCCAATCTCTCCCTATTTTACAGGACTTTTTAGATGACTGCGGATTAAACGTTTTAAGAGACAGAATCACCATGTCTTCCTGCCCTCTGCGAAATCCTACCTCCTAATCTCTCCTTCAAAAGCTTCCTGCAAGGAACTACATCCTTTGCAGATATAAATATTGTCATAAAAGACAAAAGGCTGCCGCTTTAACAAATGAAAATTCGTAAAGCGGCAGCCCTGAATTCACGGCAGCAAATATAAAATTTATTTTACTGTTACTGAAGTAATGTGTGGATTAACTCCCTCATACCAGTACAGGAAACCTTCCATATCAACAGTATCGCCGATGTTCA
This sequence comes from uncultured Lachnospiraceae bacterium, assembly GCA_964507235.1. Classification (GTDB taxonomy): domain Bacteria; phylum Bacillota; class Clostridia; order Lachnospirales; family Lachnospiraceae; genus Suilimivivens. The sequence goes on along the minus strand of CAZDPE010000023.1, from coordinate 25,103 downwards.
GCCCCTTCACTGCATTATAAACCTCAGTGGTATTATCACACAGATAAGATTCAACTGTAAATGTATAAGTTGTTCCGTTAAGGGAAACGTTGAAATATAAATCATCGCCGTCCTGTCCGGAACCGTCCCAGCTGTAAAGGAATGCCGCATCATTTCCGTCTGCATCCTGTCCTGCTGCTTCAACTGTCATACCCTTGAAGGATACGAATTTATTCTGATGATTAATTAAATCGTCAGTTCCCAGGAGTGAAGAAACATCTTCGGCTGCTGCAACATAATTTCCATCTTCGATTTCAAAAGTTGCATCGATAATTTCAACTTCTCCTGCCCATTCTGATTTGTATCCGGTAACCTTAATCTTGGTTCCGGGAGTTAATTTTGCATAATCTACCTCGGAGCAGGCCATGTTATACAGGAAATAACCGCCATCCTTATCCTGTGTATAAACAGTAGCTGTGTTATCCCACCAGGACTGCTTTGCCTGAACATAGGTTTCAACTGTAACTTCCGTTTCAAGATCCGCTGCAACATACTCTTCATAGGTCATGACGCCTTCAGATTTAACATCTGCAGCATCATCAGTTCCTGCGGCACTGTCATCCCTGGAACCGCAGCCAACAAGTGCAAATGCGAGTACAAAAGTCAAAAGTAACGCTGTTAATCTTTTCATTTTTTTCTCCTCTTTTTAACCTTTAAATATGTAGTTAATAGAACTTTTAATAAACTTCGAAATAATTATACACGAATTTTTCAATAAATCAATAGTGCTGCTGCCTATTTCTCCTCTTTCTTTCTCTTTTTTATTATCTGAAAAACAACATACAGAATAATCAGAACCCAGGCAATCCCTAACGCTGACAGTAATATTACGGAAGTTGCCGGAAGCTTTCCCAGTTCGGCCCTGCCGGAGGAAACTGCCCCGCTTTGGCTTCCAATCTGGTCTAAGCGATATAAAGAGGTAATATCACTATAAAGCTTCTCTATATATTCATCATCAATCTCCTGTCCCCTTCTGACTGATTTCGTGGTATTCTCTATCAGCTGTCCCGCCGCGTCACGAAGGGAAGCGGAACCGTTAAACACAGGCGTAACAAAGGTATTGCCGATATTATCAAGAAGCAATTCAGCCGCTTTGATTTTAATGTCATAGTAAGTGGAATTATCTTCGCCGCATCTTGCCAGATAATCCTGATATTCGGAGGATTCCTGCGCTTTTTTCGTTACAGGCACGTACCCTTCCGTTTCAGAATAAGCAATCTGAACTTCATTTGTCAGCAGATACTGAGCAAACAGCCAGGAAGCCAGAACCTCCTGGGGATCCGTTTTATTGAAAATACATACGGAAGGTCCCTGGGATATCATCTGCGGATTGTCCGTATCAAACTGGGGAATGGGCATCACCGCGGTTTCAAACTCCACAACCTTATCCTCGCTGATGTCAAGAAGCGACGCATCCGTTCCCATCCATGTCGCCCCGGCAGTGGAATCTACAGCAAAAATACACTGTCCCGCATTTAAAAAATTTGCAGGATAACTGGAAATCTTAAAGGTGGAAAAAGCCCCGCTCTTTGCATGCTCCGCTATGGTTGTCAGAAATTCCTCCGTATCCTCATTAAAAAGCAGTATCTCCCCACTGTCCGTAGAATACCCGGCATTTTTCTGCTTCAGCATCTGTATCATCATATTGTCGGTAGACTTATAGATAAAAGGAATCATTACTTTCTGATTATTGACCAGAAAATTACCTTCCCCATCCTGCGCCATTGCCGCCTCAGATACCTCCCAGATAAAATCCCAGGTAAGAGCATCCGGCAGAGTATATCCCAAAGCCTCCACATAGGTTTTATTTATATAGCAGGCTTCCGTTGAACGCATATACGGAAGGGCATAATAATGTCCTCCAAAAGAACATTCCTCCAAAAACTGAGGAATAATTTCCTCTGCCGCAGGTGCGTCAAATCTGACTTCACTTCCTGATAATCCGTATTTTTCATCATAAAACAGTTCTTCCAGGGGAACAACAAGATTCGTTCCTGTCAGATAGGTTGCAATATGGTCCGGATAAGTGATGCATACATTGGGCGTTGTACCCGTTGCAATATTGGTGATAACATCATTATAAATCTTGCCGTAATCCGTATACAGGCGCAGATTAACGGTAATATTGGGATACAGCGCTTCAAAATCGTCAATTGCCTTCTCATAAATTGCAGTCTGGGTCTTATTGGTATCATTTTTCGCCCAGAAAGTAATCTCATATTCCTCCGAAGCATCAAATTCCTCCGGAACCGCAAAGGCACTCATCCCCCTTGAACCATGGCATCCTGTAAGCACAGTCAGGCCGCCTGCAGCCAGTACCGCCAAAAGCAGGCGCGCTGCAAATCTTCTTCCTGCTCTCATCATCCCTTTGTCCCTCCTCTTGACACGCCTTCCATTATTTTCTTATGAAATATCAGAAACAGAACAATCAGAGGCACTGAAATCACCACTACTGCCGCCATCATGGCAGGGATATTCTCACGTCCGAATCCGTTTTCCCGAATCTCCTGAATTCCATTTGATACAAGATAATAATTCTCATCATCTGTAATCAGCCTGGGCCACACATAAGAATTCCAGCACTCAATCACTTTTAGTATGGTTATGGTTATCAGAGTCGGCTTTGATATGGGTATCATTACCTTCAGAAGATATTTCAAATCGGATGTGCCGTCCACTTTTGCCGCATAATACAGGCTGTCAGGTATCTGTTCAAAATTCTCCTTCAGCAGATAAATGTAAAAAACAGAGGTGACAGACGGCAGAATCAGTCCCGGAAAGGTATTACGCATATTCAGATTCGTAACTGTTACAAAATTGGTAATGATAACCAGTTCATTCGGAATCATCATCAGGGAAAGAAAAATAACAAAAGCAATATTTTTTCCCTTAAAATCAAGACGTGCAAATGCAAAGGCTGCCAATGTAATCACAACCAGCATAATGGCAGTAGTGACCACCGTAAAAACAGCCGTATTTGCAAAATATCTGCCAAGCGGAACGGCGGTAAACGCATCCACATAATTCTGCAGGGTCGGAGATAATGTATAAAATTTCGGAATATATTCCGAGTTGTAGGCACTGTAGCTTTTTACAGAAGTAAGAACCATCCAGTAAAAAGGGAACAATACTATAACAGCCCAGAAAACCAGGAGCACATAGGTAACTGTATTCAAAACCGTTTTCCGGGTTTTGGCTGATTTTTCAATTTTGCCGTAATCTATTATATTTTCCATACCGGCTGTCCCCCGCTTAATAATGAACATTCTTTTTACTGATTAACAAATTAATACAGGTAATCGTGAGTACGATGGCAAACAGAATGATTGCCGCTGCAGATGCATAAGACGGATATCCGCCGCTGTCGCCATACAGCATATCATAAACATAACCCACAATCGTATTCATTTCCGCCGCATTCAGGTCAGTGCCGAATAAAGCAACCGCATCGCTGTACGCTTTAAAGGCTCCGATAAAACCTGTAATAATCAGATAAAAAATCATTGGCGAAATCATAGGAAGGGTAATCCGTCCAAAAGTCCTGAATTTTGAAGTACCGTCCACCTTTGCCGCATTATAATACACCTGATTGACCGAAGAGAGCGCACTGGTCAGAATCAATATTTTAAACGGCATAACCACCCATATAGTATAAAAACACAGCACGAACATCTTTGCCCAGTAGGGTCCGTCAATAAAATCCACGCTCTCCCCTCCGAACCAGGTAATCAGCAGATTGACAAGCCCGTCCGAATATGCCGTCTTTTTAAACAGAATCATAAATACCAGTCCTACCGCCAGCGTATTTGTCACATAGGGCAGAAAATAAACCGTCTGAAACAGATTCCTTAAAGGCTTTATTGAGCTTAAGCCCACAGAAATAAGAAGGGCAATTCCCGTAGACAGCGGTACTGTTATAATAACCAGTATAAATGTGTTTTTTACCGCCTGTAAAAAATAAGGGTCATGCAGGACATAAGAATAATTATACATTCCAACCCCGAAGTAAGTTTGGGATGCCGAATTATATCCCTCTTCAAAGGAATAAACAAAAACATCAATCAGCGGATATACCATAAAAAAGCCTAAAAAGAGAATGGCCGGCAAAAGATACAGCCAACCCTTCAGATTGCTGCTGCCCAATTTTTTCTTTAACATAAAAGCGCCCCCGTCTATACGTTTTCCTCAAAATAAATTCTTTCTTCCGTTTTTCTGTCAAAAAGAAATACCTTATGGGGCTTAAGCTCAAATCTGACAGCCCCACTCTCTATATTCACTTTATTTTCCGTGCCCACAATTGCCCTGACTGCAGGGTTTAAAGAAGCTTTATTGGTGGAAACCACACTGATATCCCGTCCCATTACTTCCACGCCGCTTAAATTGCAGCAAAAAGAGCCTTCCTCTTTAAGCAGAAAGCCTTCCGGCCTGATGCCTGCATATACCTCCTGATTATCCACGCCTCTGACTTCCAGAACCTCATCTTCTCCTATATATAACCTTTCGTCCCTCACCTGTCCTTCAAAAACGTTGATGGGAGGCGTGCCAAGAAACTTTGCAACAAACAGATTTACCGGACTGTCATAAACCTCCTGAGGTCTGCCAATCTGCTGAACTATTCCGTCCTTCATAACAACAATCATATCAGAAATACTCATTGCTTCTTCCTGATCGTGAGTTACAAAAATGGTGGTAATCTTTGTTTCCCTTTGGATTCTTCTGATTTCCTCCCTTGTTTGAAGCCGCAGACGGGCATCCAGATTGGAAAGAGGCTCATCAAGAAGAAGAACCCTGGGCATTTTTACCAATGCACGGGCAATAGCCACACGCTGCTGCTGTCCGCCTGAAAGCTCCCCGGGCTTTCTGTCCATCAGTTCGTCAATTTGCACCAGCTTTGCCGCAGCTGCCGCTTTCTCAAGCATTTCTGCCTTGGACAGCTTTTCCTTTCCTTTCAGGTTCTGCAGCGGAAATAAAATATTCTGCTTAACGGTCAGATGCGGATAAAGTGCATAATTCTGAAATACCAGACCAATTCCCCTGTTTTCCGGAGGTAAATCGGTAACATCATCTTCTCCAAAAAAAATTCTGCCGCTGGTGGGCTTTAAAAGACCGCTTATCAGACTAAGCGTTGTGGTTTTGCCGCATCCGGAAGGTCCTAACAAACCAATCAGCTTACCGTCAGGAATCTCAAAATTAAAATTATTGACCGCAATAACGTCTTCATGATTCTTCCTGTCACGGCTGGGGAACTTTTTCGTCAGGTTCTGCAATACAACTTCCATATCAATCACTATGCCTCTCTTTCCTGTTACAACCTGGTGAAAACTGCAGAATGCACGGTTTTGCTTTTCCATAAACATATCTTCTTCATTTTCAGTGTTTGCGGCAAAGCAATCACTCTCTGATTTGCCGAGCCTCTGAACACCAGGCTGATATCTTTTTCTTCCTCGATAAACTCTCCGTCCACAAGAACATCAATCATGCCAAGCAGTTCATCCGTACATTCACATCTGACGCTTCCTTCGGAAAGCAAATCCCTTTCAAGGGTATACCCCGTATAACACCAGATATCCTTTCCGGGATACCGCCTCCTTACCTCTCTCAGGAAAGGCGTAAGGGCTTTTTGGTTTTCAACTTCAAAAGGCTCCCCGCCAAGCAGCGTCAGCCCCGAAATATATTCCGGTTCCAGATATCGAAGCAAAACCTCCCCGGTTTCTTCCGTAAAAGGCTCCCCATACTCAAAATTCCATGTTTCAGGATTGAAGCACCCTTTGCAATGGTGGCTGCAGCCGGAAACAAACAGGGAAACCCTGACGCCCTCTCCATTTGCAATATCATACTTTTTTATTTCCCCGTAGTTCATTTACAGATGCAACACCCTTTCTTTAATTTCCTGGGTTCTTCCCTGATTCCAGAACTGTGTGCCGATATAGCCGCAGGTTCTTCTTGCCACATTTAAGGTATTCTGATCGCGGTTACCGCATTTCGGACATTCCCAGACCAGCTTGCCGTCATCCTCCACAATCTGAATTTCACCGTTATAGCCGCATGCCTGACAGTAATCACTCTTGGTGTTCAATTCCGCATACATAATATTATCATAAATAAACTTAATCACACTAAGCACTGCCGGAATGTTGTTCTGCATGTTAGGCACTTCCACATAACTGATGGCTCCGCCCTTGGACAGCGCCTGAAAATCCGACTCAAACTTCAGTTTATCAAAAGCATTGATAGGCTCTGTAACATTAACATGATAGCTGTTGGTAATATAACCCTTATCCGTCACTCCTTCAATGATGCCGAACCTTCTTTGAAGACATTTTGCAAATTTATAGGTGGTGCTTTCAATAGGCGAACCATAGATTCCGAAAGCAATGTCGGTTTCCTCCGACCACCTGTCGCAGGCCTCATTCATATGCTTCATCACCTCTAAAGCAAAAGGCTTTGCATCGGGATGGGTATGGGATTTTCCCGTCATGTATCTGACGCACTCACAAAGCCCGGCATATCCAAGAGAAATAGAGGAATATCCTCCGTATAACAGCTTATCGATGGGCTCGCCCTTTTTTAGCCTTGCAAGGGCGCCGTACTGCCATAAAATCGGCGCTGCATCCGAAAGGGTTCCCTTCAGACGGTTATGGCGGTACATCAGCGCTCTGTAGCAAAGGTCAAGCCGCTCATCAAACACCTTCCAGAATTTGTCCATATCCCTGTGGGAGGAAAGCGCCACATCCACCAGATTAATCGTAACAACGCCCTGATTGAATCTGCCGTAAAATTTATAATTCCCGTTCTCATCTTTCCAGGGAGATAACGCGCTTCTGCAGCCCATAACGGGGAAGCAGTTGCCTTCCTTAAGCTCCATCATTTTCTTTTCCGATATATAATCGGGAACCAGTCTTTTGGCAGTGCATTTTGCTGCCAGCTCTGTTAAATAGAAATACTCGGTTCCCTCATTCACATTATCTTCTTCCAGCACATAAATCAGCTTCGGGAATGCCGGCGTAATGTAGGTTCCGCTTTCATTTTTAACTCCCAGAATGCGCTGATTCAGCATTTCTTCAATTACCAGAGCAAGATCCCTCTTCTCCCGCTCATTTTTCGCCTCATTCAGGTACATAAAAACAGTAAGAAAGGGAGCCTGTCCATTCGTGGTCATAAGTGTAATCACCTGATACTGAATTGTCTGTACACCTTTTTCAATTTCCTTCCGCAGACGCTTTTCCACAATTTTATTAATAATCTCTTCGGAAGGCATATTGCCCATAGTCTGTGCATCTTCCGTCACTTCTTTTCTGATTTTCTCCCTTGAAATCTGCACAAAGGGCACTAAATGCGCCAGGGAAATGCTCTGTCCTCCATACTGGTTGCTGGCTACCTGGGCAATAATCTGCATGGCAATATTGCATGCCGTTGAAAAGCTGTGAGGCTTATCAATATAGGTTTCGCTGATTACAGTACCATTCTGCAGCATATCCTCCAGATTTACCAAATCACAGTTATGCATATGCTGTGCAAAATAATCCGCATCATGAAAATGAATCAGCCCCTCCTGATCGGCTTTTACAATTTCTTCAGGCAGCAAAAGACGTCTTGTTAAGTCCTTGCTGACTTCACCAGCCATGTAGTCCCGCTGCACGCTGTTGATAATGGGATCCTTGTTGGAATTCTCCTGCATGACTTCTTCATTGTTGCACTCAATCAGGGACAAAATTCTGTCATCCGTCGTATTGCTCTTCCGAACCAAAGATCTCGTATAACGGTATTTCACATAGCACCTTGCCACATTAAAGGCGCCCTGTGCCATAATCTGATTTTCTACCATATCCTGCATTTCCTCTACGGAAATGGCACGGTTCATCTTGCTGCATTTAAAATTAATATACTCAGCAATTTCCTCAATCTGTTCTTCTGTAAGCTCTTCCCTGAGGGCAGCCTTATTTGCCTTGGCAATAGCAGCCACAATTTTCTTAATATCAAAGTTTACTTCCGAACCGTTTCTCTTAATAACCTTCATGGAACCCCTCCTAAATCTGTGACCGTCAAAAAAAGATTTTTCTTTTTCTGTTTTGATGTCGGTAATATTTAGTATGCCACAGCTGTAACAAAAAAGCTGTTGTATAAACCACAGTTTTGAATTAAAATACAAGATATAGTGTTTTGTTTGAGAAAGGATTCAAGATATGGAACAGGAAAACCGCTGTTTTTTAAGCACTCAGGAGCTTGATTTTATAGTAAAAACCTTAAATCCCACCATAAAAAAATATAACCGTGGGGAATTATTGTACAAAAAAAATTCAAAAGAACGCAGACTTTTTTTTCTTCTCAGCGGCACTGCTTATCTGGAGGTTGAAAACGAATTTGAAGGCAAACAGATTCTGGAATATTTTGTCAAAGGGCAGGTTCTGTGCCATGATATGATGATTCAGCCAAACAACGGAAGCTGCTATGCTGTTGCCAAGTACCCCTGTACCATCGCCCTTGTGTCCATTGACAAAATAGAAAAATACAGACAGACACATCAGGATACTGTCCTTGACTATCTGCCTGTATTTATTTTCAAGTCTTCTGTTGCCATTATGCAGCAGCACTGTCACATTCTGCAGCAAAAAACTATCCGCAACAAGCTTCTTACCTTTTTATACTGCCAGGCCGGGCGTCAAAATACCTTCACCGTCAGACTCCCTATCCCCTACTCTGATTTGGCTGACTATCTGACAGTTGACAGAAGTGCGCTGATGAAGGAAATCAGCAGGCTGTGCGCGGAAGGAATCATTGAAAAGAAATCCCACCAGATTACTTTGCTGTCTGCCACTCCCTGTTTCTGACCATTTTCAGGGATACGGAATAAGATAAGAAAAGCGCCAGCACGCAGACAGCGACGGAAACAATTATCAAAACCGATGAATTTCCTGGCATTTCTTCCAGCGGCCTGCCAGAAAACTCAATCAGCTTAAATGCTCCTGTCAGAATAACTGCTGCACCCAGAATGGTTCCGATATAAACGTATCTTGCCTTTTCTACGCCCAGCTTAAAATTAACGGGAAGCATAACCGCATAAGCAATTATAAACAGCATTCCAGTTATGATAAGTCCTTCCCACTTAAAGGAGCCCATACCGCCCAAAAGTACAGCCAGAACCAGATTAAGCAAAAATCCTGCGGCGGTTCCTGCCGCTATCTTGACATTCCTGTTTTTCTGCGATAGCATAGCAATATCCGTCACTATTTCAGATAATCTTGTAATTATTTTGGATTATTTGAGTCTGTGAAGCTTTTAAGCAGACTCGCTTGCGGATTTGACAGAAACGGAAGGATGATTATGTTAAAGAAATTCAGAAAGAAATTTATAGGAAACAGAGAATTTTATCGTTACGTGCTTTTCCTGGCGGTTCCCATGATTGTCCAGAATGCCATCACCAGCTTTGTGAGCTTTCTTGATAATATTATGGTTGGCCAGATTGGTACGGAACAAATGTCAGGCGTTGCAATTGTCAATCAGCTGATGTTTGTTTTTAATGTCTGCATTTTCGGCGGCGTTTCCGGTGCCGGCATTTTTGGTACCCAGTTTTACGGCAAAGGCGACCATGAAGGTCAGAAATATACCTTCCGCTTTAAGCTCTATGCCTGCCTTGCCATTACCGCTGCTGCCCTGCTGCTTTTCGGTTTTCTTGATACTCAGCTGATTTCCCTTTATTTAAGCGACAACGGAAGCGTAGGGGATATCATCCTGGCGCTGAAGTACGGAAAAGAATATCTTGCAATTATGATAATCGGCCTGATTCCCTTTGCGGTAGGCCAGACTTATATTAATACCATCCGCGAAACGGGACAGACCATGATTCCCATGCTGGCAAGCGCGGCTGCCGTTTTTACCAATCTGATACTGGATTACGTGCTGATTTTCGGCATATTCGGCATTCCTGCCATGGGAGTGAAGGGCGCTGCTATTGCCACTGTCATTGCCAGATTTATCGAATGCCTGACCGTAATGATATGGGCACACACCCATACCTCCCAAAACCTCTATATTATCGGCGCTTACAAGGGATTCGGCATTCCCAAATCCATTCTGATTGATATAATAAAAAAGGGGACGCCCCTGATGCTGAATGAGATGTTCTGGGCTGCAGGAATGGCAGTTATTTCCCAGTGCTATGCAGTCCGAGGTCTGGAGGTAGTGGCTGCTCAAAACATTTCTTCCACTATCAGCAACCTTTTCAATATTGTGTATCTGCAGCTTGGAGGATGTATATCCATTGTAGTAGGGCAGCTTTTGGGTGCAGGTAAAATTGAAGAAGCAAAGGATGCGGACAACAAAATGATTTTCTTCAGCGTTGCCTGCTGCACCGTAATTTCCGCTGTCATGATAATGCTGGGAAGGCTTTTCCCTGCTATTTACAACACAGAAGCAAGCATTAAGGAGCTGGCAAGGATTTTTATCATCATATCCGCCCTTGCCATGCCCCTCTGTGCCTTTTCACACTGCACCTACTTTACTCTGCGTTCCGGCGGAAAAACAGGCATTACCTTCCTGTTTGACAGTGTATACACCTGGGTGCTTATTATTCCTTTTGCTACCGTCTTGTCCCGTTATACTGCTCTGCCCATTACCGCGGTTTTCTTTTTGGTACAGTTTACGGAAATTATAAAAGTAGTCATCGGATTCTTTATGGTAAAGAGCGGTGTCTGGATGCAGAATATTGTAGATGGAAACTGAGGGCTATTGTCCAATCAGTTCTCCCGCCATACTGAATAATTCTTCTGCCGGCGTTACGCCGTCGATATTCATAATACTGTATTGAACCCCCTCCTGATTCCATATGACATAGGAATGCTGATTTACTGAAATTTTATCCGCGCCCTCTGATATATAATAATCACTGCGCTTCAAATTCTCTTTATCCTCCGCCGTCAGTTCATATCCTGCAGGAACGTTCTTATACGTATCGATATAATACCGCACTTCAATACCGTTCACTCCCATGGTTTTGTCCGCTGTTCTCCCGTTTCTTCCGGCTTATCCAGACTCTCCATACCCGCAATTCTCTGCCTCCATGCATACTTGCGCCGCCTGTTCTTCCATAATCTGACAGCAATGGATAAAAGATAACTTTTGGGATTATGATTCAAATCTATCTTTTCCGATAACTCCACCGCTTTCATAAAGGTATCCTGATACAAGTCCTCTCCCTGCTGGATGCTGCCTGTTATCTGCCTGCAAAAGCCATAAATATCCTTTCCATAACTGTCTATGCACTGTTCCAGTTCCGTAATTGTCATTTCCTGCTGCTCCTTATACCCGACCGCACTCATTTCTTAGACGTCTAAGATTTTAACCCTTTCACTGATACATTGTAATAACAAATTCATCGGTTCACAAAAACGCCGTCGATGACCCGGAATTTTTCCTGTCTGCCGACGGCGCATAGCTTGTATATTTATTTCATCAATATTTTTCTCTCTTCCTTCTCCTTTTTTACTCTGACCCGCAATTCCTTAAAAAAATCAGTCAGCATGGAGGAACATTCCTCCTGAAGCACTCCGCGGGTTACTTTCACCTGGTGATTAAATTCCGGCATTTCCAAAATATTCAATATCGAACCCCCGCAGCCCGCCTTCGGGTTCATGCTTCCCATTACCACTTCATCAATCCTTGCCTGAACAATGGCTCCTGCACACATCTGGCATGGTTCCAGCGTTACATAAAGAGTACAGCCCTCAAGTCTCCAGTCCCCTATCTTTTTGCTGGCTTTATTAATCGCTGTAATTTCAGCATGAGCCAGCGTATTTTTATCGGTATTCCTCCGGTTATATCCTCTTCCTATAATCTTTCCTTCATATACAATAACGCAGCCGATGGGAACCTCACCCAAAGCATACGCCTTACGCGCCTGCCTGATGGCTTCCTTCATGTATTTTTCCTGTTCAGTCATAGCTTCCTCCGGTTGACAAATTATTAAAAACACAATATACTACTAAAGAGCGTTTCGGTAACGTTATAACCATGCAGTTTTATTTTGAAGGAAGCTGCTATGGCTGCCCTTTATAAGCGGCGTTGACGGATGGGTCTTACGCAATAGAAATCTGCGAACCGTGTCAGGTTGGGAACAAAGCAGCACTAAGCGGAATCTTCTATGTGCCGTAAGGGTGCCTGTCCTAAGTTAACTGTAAAGGTAACGCATGGCAGTTTCCTTCAAAACAAAAAGCATGGTTTTTTCATGCCTTTTATTCCTCCGCCATTTTGCTGTTCTCATAACCGGCAGCCCTGCTGCGCTTCTTTTTCCTTTTTACTTTATACATTTCCTTGTCCGCAGATTCAATCAGTTCTTCCAGATTATGAATTTCCGCAGGTTCCACAAGATTATATCCTATGCTGGCCTCCAGCTTATATAGCTTACCCGAGGACTTATTATACTTATCTATTCCATCCTGTATTCTTTCAATATATTTTTCGGCATCCTCATTCGTATATCCCTGTGCCATTATTACAAATTCATCGCCGCCGTAACGCATTAAGAGCTCGTCATGGCGTCTTACCTGACTTAACACATTTCCCATAGCCTTAATGAAAGTATCACCTTCATCATGTCCATATTTATCATTAATACCCTTTAAACCATCCAAATCCAGAAAAAGGACAAACAGTTTATTACCTTTCCTGGCAGCTTCATTTATAATATTATTTGCAAATTTAAAAAATCCTGCCCGGTTAAAAATTCCCGTTAAGGTATCATAAATCCACATTCTGTTCAGTTTCTGCACCATGGAATTCAGCATGTTCTGCTTACGTATATTTTCAATGGCATTATTAATATTCATGATAAACAGATGAAACAATTCACTGTCTATCATTAATCTGCTGTTTCCCAACACACAATAGCCATAGCATCTGTCCTGATAATGAACAGGTATTATTGTATATAATTTCCCTTTATTTCCCTGCGTTACTTCTTCCGGAAGAAGCTCCTTCACATCAAACCGTCCGTATCTGCAATATTCTCCCTTCCTGTATGCTGCCGGAATACAAATCAACGGAGAATATTTCGTTAAATCCATGGTTTTTTCCTTTTCAGCTATTTCGGATATCCCATCCACGGAAAGCGGTTCTGTTACTACGCACATACACAGATAAAATTCCTCAGGATTAATAATTTTTATGTACCTTTTTATTTCAACCAGCAGCTGTTCAAAGGTAGGAACTCCCGTAAAATCAGCCGATGAGGATTTAATAATTTCCGAATAGGAAGTAACCTGAAGCTTGTCCTTAACCGTCGCAGCACGAAAATCCCTTTCATCTTCCTCCATATGGTCACTGCAGCCGCAGCTTTCTGTAAAGACCGGCACACATTTCAATTCTTCCTCATCTGCAGCTTCCTCACCTGTTATACAGGCCTTCAGCTTTTCATACGCCCTTCTGCCCAATTCAGTTTCAGGACGCTTCACACTGGTAATCTTCGGATGATGATTTTTCCCCACAAAGGCATAGTCATAACCCGATAAAAGCACCTGCCCCGGCACATCCAGCCCTTTATCCTGAAGTCCATAATATGCACCAAGCGCCATCTCATCGTTAGCCGCTATCACAGCATCCGGAAATTCATTTGAAAGCTCATAAAAATATTCAACGGCCTCCCTGCCGCTTCCCGGATGATAATCTCCGTAAAAAACATATCTCTTATCCGCTTTTATTCCATTATCCGAAAGCGCCTGCCTGAAGCTTTTCAATCTTCCTTTCGCATCCTTATTTTCTTCCGGTCCTGAAATAAAAGCCAGTTTCCTTGCGCCGTGAACCTGAATCATATGCCTGGTTATTTCATAAATTCCTTCCCCGTTTTCCATGCTTATATGCAGCATCCCAGGGTACCTGACGTTAAGGCTGATACAGGGTACTTTGGACTTCTTTATTTTATTTACCACTTTATCCATGGCATCTTTATCATAAATAGTATCCCCATGCAGAATAATTCCATCATAGCTGCTAAAATCAGGAAGAGTAAAAATAGCCGATTCTCCCTGATTATAGTATGACGTGGAATAAGTCCATGCATCACAGGTAAACACATATATATTTGTACCATCTGCAGCCGATTTTTCCAGAATACCATTCATAATTCTGCGCTGACTGTCAAATCGTAATCCTCCCATTAATACAGCTATTTTCATCCCACTCATTGACCTCTCAACTGCACATCAGCATCTGACATTCTCAATAACTGTATTTATTTTATATCAGTTCCTGTAAAAAGTCACTATTTTTATAGTTCAACCTGCCGCAAATAATATCCGAATTTACCAATCTCAACAGGCCCCGCACATTCAAATCCTTCAAATCCGAACATTACCGCTACCATTTTTTCCCTCTCAAAAAACACCCCCGGAACTCCCAAATAAAAGCAAATGTCGTTATTTTCTCCTATTTTATAATCTTTTCCAAGTATCAGATGTCTGTAGTTATAAAAACCGTGAAGCAGGAAACTGTTATTTACAAGCTTCTGGTATTTCTCCCTGAGCACCACAAAATCCCTCAATTCTATGGAAATAAACTCTCTCCCGTCGCCGAAAGGATGTACCCTTTTATATTGCTTTTTAAGCTGCTCCCATTTATCGGCAGGAATATTTTCCTGAAAAAATGCCGGTTCCTGCGTTTCTTTCTGGGCGGCCTCCAGTATAACTTCCCCCTTTCTTTCTTTAAAGTCCGATTCTGCTGCACACTTCTCTTTTGTACATGCTTCAGCTGCGCATGCTTCTTCTGCACACTTTTTCCCCTTAAGCTGACTTATTCCGGAAAGATTACCTCCACCCTTAACGATTGCCTTTATTATTCCTTTTATTTGACTGTTATCACTTATCTCAAGCCTGATTCCGCAGATATCCTCCGGGCCCACATATAAATTTCCTGCAACCATTTTATTTCTGTCCATGAAAAAAATTCTCTCAAGGCACCCCTTTCCCTCTTCCAGCAAAATGTCCCCCAAAAGAATATCCTGCTTTTGCGTAATCAGAAAAACCGGATATCTGCCGTTTTTATCCCCGCTCTTACTTTTTACCTGCACATTAATACGGACGTTTTCCCTTCCTCCATAGATGCCCGCAAAGCCTGCCGGTCCGAGTTTTTCGCCGCGTTCATACAATGATAAATATACTATCTTTTTTGCACAAAAAAACAACCTTCATCCCTCCATATTTCCTTACTGCAATGCTCTGAACCTCCGGTTCTTCGCTGATTAATCAGCTGAAATCAAATGCCGCTTCGCGTCGCTTGATTTCCTTCTGATTAGCATATTGCAGGAAACAAGTTCCTGCAATGCTCTGAACCTCCGGTTCTTCGCTGATTAATCAGCTGAAATCAAATGCCGCTTCGCGTCGCTTGATTTCCTTCTGATTAATCATATTCGGGGATAAGGTTGTTCATTACTGGCCGCTGGATGATTAATAATTCAATGAATCAAGATATTTCATATAATTTACTACCATCATGGCAATTTTAAATGTTAATGCATCATCAAAGGTTCTGACATCAAGACCCGTACTTTTTTCCAGCTTTTCAATACGGTACACTAATGTATTTCTATGCACAAAGAGCTGTCTTGAGGTTTCAGATACATTCAGATTATTTTCAAAAAACTTATTTACTGTAGTCAGCGTTTCTTCGTCAAAATCTACGATTCCATCTTCTCCGAAAATTTCCTCTATATACATCTTGCATAGATTAACGGGAAGCTGGTAAATCAACCGTCCAATTCCAAGCCTTCCATAGGCATTCACTTTCTTCTCAACGTAAAAAATTTTACCTACATCAAGCGCCATTGATGCTTCTTTATAGGATTTTGAAACATCCCTCAATTCCTGAACAATAGTTCCATAAGCAACGCGGACATTCATCATTGCTTCCGTGTTCATCATGTCAACTATTGTATTCGCGGTCTTTTCAATTGCCTCATATCCTTCATCAGGCGAAAGGGACTTTATAAGAATCACATTACTTTCATCCACTGCCGTAATAAAATCACCCGATTGAGGTGAAAATAATCCTCCAAGATATTCTGCCGCATTATTATCCTTTCCCATATCGGTTTCTATAATTAATACTACTCTCGGAACCGCTGCTTCAATATGAAGTTTCTTGGCACGGTTATAAATATCTACTAAAAGCAGATTATCCATTATCAGATTCTGGAAGAAATTATTTCTGTCAAAACGCTCCTTATAGGCTGTCATCAACTGTTGTATCTGGCTTACAGCAATTTTTCCTATAATATACGTGTCATCGCTGCTGCCTCTTGCAACCAGTACATATGCCAATTCACCTTCATCCATTATTTTCAAAAGATGATCTATTCCGATGACCTGACTGTCTGCAGGAGAATCCACAAAATTTCTTATCAATGCTGTTTTAATATCTTTACCGTCAAAAGTAGAAGCCACTACAGTACCATCCGGGTCAAACACGCATAAATCAACTCTGGTTATGGCACGCAGTTCTTCAATACTTGTTGTTATCACCTGTGCAGATATCATCTGTTCCCATCCTTTCTGACCTCATTATATGAAAAGAGGGATGCATTTGCATCCCTCAATTAGATTATTCCTAGTTTGTAATAACCTGCTCTGTTTCTTTGTCGAATACATGAATCTTCTCAACATCGAAAGCGAACTTAACTGTATCACCAGGTCTTGCTGTTGTTCTGGAATCAACTCTGGCGGTGATAGGGAACTCAGCCAAATCAAAGTATAAGTAAACTTCTGCACCAAGTAATTCATAAACCTTGATAGTAGATTCAAATACGCACTTAGCTGTTTCGATGAACATTTCTGAATCATATACATCTTCAGGACGGATACCGAAAGTAACTGTCTTTCCAGCATAACCGCCTTCAATTAACTTTTTGGATTTAGCAGGAGGAAGAGGAATGCTGCTTCCTGCAACCTTTAAGCTTGCTACATCACCCTGTACATCTACCACAGCATCCAGGAAGTTCATCTGAGGTGAACCCATAAATCCTGCTACGAACAAATTATCAGGTTTTTCATACAGATTCTGAGGCGTATCTACCTGCTGAATAACACCATCCTTCATAACTACGATTCTGTCGCCAAGCGTCATAGCTTCTGTCTGGTCATGTGTTACATAAATAATGGTAGTACCTAATCTCTGGTGTAATTTTGCAATCTCAATACGCATCTGAACACGCAGCTTAGCATCCAGGTTTGAAAGAGGCTCGTCCATAAGGAATACCTTAGGATTACGAACAATAGCACGGCCCATAGCAACACGCTGTCTTTGACCACCTGACAAAGCCTTAGGCTTACGATCAAGAAGAGAAGTCAAGTCAAGAATCTTAGCTGCTTCCTTAACCATCTTATCAATCTCATCCTTCGGAACTTTTCTTAATTTAAGACCGAAAGCCATGTTGTCATATACTGACATATGAGGATACAGAGCGTAGTTCTGGAATACCATCGCGATATCTCTGTCCTTAGGTTCTACATCATTTACCACTCTGTCACCAATCTTTAATTCACCGGAAGAAATATCTTCCAAACCTGCAATCATACGAAGTGTAGTAGATTTACCACAACCTGAAGGTCCAACGAAAATAATAAATTCCTGGTCTGCGATTTCAAGACTGAAATCTTTTACTGCTTCGAATCCGTTAGGATATACTTTGCAGATGTTTTTTAATGATAAACTTGCCATTTTTTAATTTGCCTCCTTAAATAATTTGATTCGCAATCAAGTCTGAAATTAGTATACCGGACTTTGTCTGTCTTTTCTATACCACTATTCCACAAAGATTTTTTTTAACATTGTAGAAAATGCTTATAATCTTTTTATATTTTAATTTACTCTGACAAATTGACCAATATTTTTTTATTTCCTTATGCATATTATACAAAACTATTCCTTAAACCGAATCCGCTTCAACACCTTCCCTATCCCTGTCATCATAAAATGCCAACTGGTTTTTACCCCTTTGCTTTGCCTTATACAAAGCCTTATCTGCAGATTTGTATAAAGCTTCAAAATCATTTCCATTATCAGGAAATACGGCTGCACCTATACTTGCAGTTGCAGAATATTTGACATATTCCCCTGTGGTAAAGTCTTTAAAGAAATTTACAAGCTTTTCCGCTTCCTTTAAAGCATTCGCATCATTTTTCAGGAATTTCAGGAATATGGTAAATTCATCGCCTCCGGTTCGCCCGATAATATCCGTTACACGAAATACCGAACTGATAGATTTTCCAAAACCGCGAAGCACTTCATCGCCGAAAGCATGTCCCATGGTATCATTTATCTTCTTAAAATTATCTATATCAAGCACGAACATCATTGCGAGCGATTCCGGATACAGTTCAATATATTCCTTTATCTTTCTCTCTGTTGCCAGCTTATTGTTCAATCCTGTAAGGAGATCCGTATCCGCTTTCTCCCTCAGCAGCCGGTCATGCTCTTCATTTTTCTTTTTATTGCTGATATTAATAGCTATAAAAATAAGCATACAGATAAAAACAATAGCAAGTATCTGATATACCATGGCAACGGCATCCTGCCAATAAAGCTTTTCTTTTTTATAAACAAAACTCTGGTCAGCGCCCACAACCACTATCCAGTCATTAATACTGAGAGGCGCATAAACAATTGTTCTTTCCTCATCTTCCGCTCTGACTTCAAAGCAGCCCGGCATCTGCCCCATAATCTGCATTTTTGCCTTGTTAGCACTGTCGCGATACTCAACAGGCATATTTGTCCAAAAATTAGAACCCGAAAGAAACCTGCTTTGGTAATCCATGCTCTCAATTATATTCCCATCAAAATCTATCAGTGCCGCAAATGCATTGGAATCAAATTCGGACGCCACTCTGAGCATTTTTCTGATATTATCCATAGGATAATAAATAAGAAGATTTTCTTCCTTGCTGTTTCCTATGGGAATAACAAACAAAACGGCATCCCGTCCCTCCATTCCGTCATCCTTTATATAAGTACACTTAACATCAGAAGCCCGGAAAATTAATCTGTAATATGTACATTGGGACAAATCTATCCGCTTTCCTTCATGATTAATGCCTGCTGTGCCGCCTTCATGATAGATAACCTCATAAGCTTCCGTACAATCAAATACTGCAGATACTGCAATTTTTACTTCTTCTTCGGCAGTTTCTTTCTTTAGTGCGATTATCTGCGCCGCAGTCCTGCCCGCCGTCTGAATCTGCATTAACTCACTGTTTATCTGATCGGCATGATTATCAGCAATTTCCATCATATCGCTTTCATAAAATTCTGCTCCGTCACGTTTAATTTTCGTCAGGAAACTATGCAGCATAAAAATGATAACCATTATCATACAAATTATCAGAATCAGCCACTGTCCCCATTTTTTGCGTTCTTCTCTCATACCCCTCTCCTGAAATCTGCCAGCCGCCTGTACCTCACATATTTCATCCCGGTATTTTCTGGTTATTCTGCCGTTTCCTGCTGCCCCTCGGAGTTCAGTGCAGCTTCTTCAGTCTTCTCACCCACATCCTGCTGCTCCATTTCCGGCCTTTCCTTCGTTTCCTGTACATCCGCCTCGGTCTCTTCTGCTTCTATTGTCCATTCGTCCGGTTCCGCTTTTTCTTCCTCCGGCTCAAACCTTTTAAAAGTACCATTATACAACAACGCATTCAAAAATACAGGTCCTGAAATGCCCAGTGCAAAATTAACCGGAAGAATCCTCGGTATAAATACAGCAATAATAACGGGAAGTACCCAGCAAACCATCATCACAACAGTTTTAGGAAAAGTTAAAATACCCATGAAAAGCGAATTTTTATATGTACGTACTATCGTATTATCAAATCTTGACAATACCGGAAACAAATATACGGTTGCAAATAGCACTACAATAGCCACTGCCAGAAGCGCAACCCTCATCCATTGGGGAAAAGCAATTCCTGAATATTTGAAAGCCATAAAATCCAGTCCAAAAAGAGCAAATACAAGCAATAGTATCAGCCAGATTATAGTGGCCTGCCTGAAATTCTCTTTAAAGGATTTAAAATAGGCTTTGGTAATATATCCTTCTTCATTTCTCACAATTTTCAATACCACATAATTAAGAGCTGTCATAGACGCCCCTATTGTAATAATAGGAATGCAGCAGATAAGAGTCAGCAGATTCAAATAAATTAAATCTGCCAACTTATTCAAAACATTCATAAACGGACTGTCAAGATCAAAAATTTTACCCATTTGTATGCTCTCCTTTGTTTCGCTTATTTGCGTTCACCTTATATATTCAAAAACATAGGCGTAAAAATAATTCCGTCCTGCTGTTTTTCAGGTCCTAAGTCCTGAAATCCAAGACGATGATAGAAGCCGACCCCATACGGAGATGCATTCACTGTAAGCCTCTTCTGACCGATTTCAGCTTTTACATATCCTGCCAATGTCAGAATCAGGGCTCTCCCTATCCCTCTTCGATGGTAATGTCCGTCAACAAATAAAAGAGAAATATGGGTTTCATTCCTGAGGCTGATAACACCCACCATCCTGCCGTCCGAATAAGCTGCCATCACCTGATATGTCCCCATGATGAACATCCTCTTAAGCCCTGAATTCGTAATGAAATCTTCAAAACTTCTGATTCCTTCCGGTGAGTAATCATCACCTTCAAATTCCAGAAAAGTTTTCCATGCAAGACCCATTGCTTCTTCCCATTCATCACGATTTATGAATTGTATTTCATATGGTAATTCTCCGTTCATTTGTTTGCCCTTCATACATTATCAGTCTTTTATTATAGCAAATATTCTGCTGTTTTACAATGCCATTTCCTTTCCTACCTGATTAAGCAGAGGGAGCCCGTTTTCTACAGCATAAGCATTTTCCAATGTGGTATGGGCAATTGCCTGCATGGCTTCTTTTGTAAAAAAGCCCATATGAGAGGTTACAAGTGCATTAGGCAGAGTCATCAGTCTTGCCAGATTATCATCAGTAATTATCTCATTGGAGCGGTCCTCATAAAAGACGCCTTCTTCCTCCTCGTAAACATCAAGCCCCACGCCGCTGAATTTACCTTCCAGCATGGCTTCTATTAAGGCATCTGTATCAATCAGTCCGCCTCTTGAAGTATTAACAAGATAAACGCCGTCCTTCATAGCCGCAATGGTATCTTTATTAATCAGATATTTTGTATCCGAAGTCAGCGGACAATGCAGGGAGATAATATCAGAATATTTAAAAATTTCCTCAAGAGAAACATATTCCGCATCCAGTCCCTTTACCGGATAAGGGTCATAGCATAATACCCGCATCTGAAATCCGTTTAATATTTTTATCATCGCCTGCCCTATTTTTCCCGTACCAATAACACCTGCCGTCTTTTCAAACAAATCCATTCCCATCAGTCCATTCAGACTCATATTAAATTCCCTGGTTCTGTTATACGCTTTATGGATCTTTCTGTTTACCGTAAGCAAAAGCGTCATGGCAAATTCCGCAACGGCCTCTGGAGAATATCCCGGCACCCGCAGAACCACTATCTTATCTTCGGCTGCCTTCACATCCACATGATTGTAACCGGCACTTCTGAGTAAGATAGCCTTGACCTTCATTTCATAAAGTTTATCAATCATTTCAGCATTGACATAATCATTGACAAAAATACAGACAGCATCATAGCCCTGCGCCATAAATACCGTTTCCTGATTACAGGCTGCCTCAATAAAATGGATGTCAAAACCATATTCTTTGCCTAAGGGTTCAAACCAAATCTTATCATAGGGTTTTGTGCTGTAAAACGCGATTTTCATAATTTCATTCCTCTTTTCTGAATACAATAATAAACGTAATCAATATATCCCTTATAGTATTCTCAGAAACACCTGATTTAACCCTTGACAAACAGACTTTTCACAAAAGATTTTGTGGAAATCCAGATATTTTTTATAAAGCTGTCAGCCGCATCGGCAACAGCCTCCTGCACTGCACCTGCAGCCACTTCATCTACATGCTCCACAAAGTCTGCGCCGTACTTATCATAAAGCTCTTCTGTTTTCTCCATGATATGTTCTCCGGAAAATCCCATTTCCTCCAGCTTTTCCATGGTGTCTACCACTTTCTGCGCATCTGCTTTGTCTATGGTAACGCCAAATTCCTTTTCGCCTTCCGCAATAGCATCTGAAAGACCTTTGTCCGTTTTAAGGCTTCCATCCGCCACCTTCTCTTTGACGAAACCCAATATGCCTTTGACAGTTTCTTCATCCATCTTTGACAGGGCATCCGACAGCTCTTCTTTTACATTTCCAAGAAGCCCGCTGACATCCACATCATTTTTTCCCGCCGCCCTCACATTCATTCCTGCTATTCCTGAAAACAAACATCCACCAATCAGGATTGCTGCCATAATAGTTAATATTTTTTTCATATAATCTGATACTCCTTTACTCTCTCCATAATCCATGGATACAAGTCTTCATAAACATTCTGTTTATCAAGTTCATTTAAAAGTTCATGCCTATCCTCCGGATACAGTTTAAGCTCAAGCCGCTTCATACCGGCCTTTTCAAAGCTTTCATATGCCTTTTTTACACCTTCTCCGTAATTTCCCACAGGATCCTTATCACCTGCAATAAAAAATACCGGAAGCTCCTTGGGCATATGCTCCAGATTTGCGGCCTGGTTCAGCCTGAACAAAAGTGTAAATAAGGTTCTGAATCCATTTACTGTAAAAGTAAAGCCGCATAAAGGGTCTTTCATATAAGCATCCACTACCTTCTCATCACGGCAAAGCCAGTCAAAGGTAGTTTGAGGATTTGCAATTTTCTTATTATAGTTTCCAAATGCCAGCTTATCAATGAACTTAGCCACATGTTTCTGTCCAAGAAATAATCCCTGTACTGCCGCAATTGCCCTGCATAGATAAACAAGGCCCTGGGGCTGCGAACCGGTACCGCAGATAATGGCTCCCTGAATTCCTGTACCATAGCGGAACAAATAATTTCTGGTAATGAACGATCCCATACTATGTCCCAGAATAATATAGGGCACTCCCGGATATTCTTCCTGGGTCATTTTCTTCAAACGGTGCACATCTCTCACCACTACAGTAGCCGGATCCTGTTCGCAAAAATAACCATAGCATCCGCCATCCGCCACACTTTTCCCATGTCCCAGATGGTCATCTCCCGTGACCAGTATTCCCCGTTCCGCCAGGAACTGCGCTAAATTTTCATAACGTTCAATATATTCCGCCATACCGTGAACAATCTGAACAATGCAAATAACCTTTCCTTCCGGCACCCAGCGCACAGCATGGATTTTAGTCCTGCCATCTCTTGAATCAAACGTAAATTCTGTTTTTTTTACCATAAGTATCCCTCTCCCAATTACCCTGAATTAACAGATTTCAGCGCCCGCAGGCATATCCTTTTCCGGTGTCACAAGCGCCAGCTTCCCTTCTGCATCTTCCGCGCAAAGAAGCATTCCCTCTGAAACTACGCCGGCAAGGGTTGCAGGCTTCAGGTTTACCAGTACCATTACCTTTTTGCCTACCATTTCCTGTGCAGTATAATGCTGCTTAATGCCGGATACAATCTGTTTTACCTGACTTCCTATTTTTACCTGGGAACACAGAAGCTTTTTAGATTTCGGCACTTCCTCGCAGGCAATAATTTCACCTACCTGAAATTGCATTTTTGCAAAATCATTATAGGTAATTTCCTCTTTAGGTTCAATATCAATCACGTTTTCCTCTTCCGCTTCTTTTACTTCGTTTTCACTGCCTCCGGCCTGTGCCGCTGCTTTTCTTTCAGCAAACATTGCTTCTGCCTTTTCCATCACTTCTTTTGCATCCAGCCTTGCAAACAGAATTTCCGGCTTATCCGTCACCTTATTTCCGGAAGGATAATTTCCGAAAATCCTGCACTCATCAAAGCTGCGAAGCTTTGTATTGAACTGGGCTGCAATCTTTTCCGCCGTGGAAGGCATAAAAGGCTCAAGCAGGGAAGCTCCTGTCACAATGCTCTCTGTCAGGTTATACAGAACGGTCGCAAGTCTGTCTTTCTTGGCTTCATCCTTGGCAAGTACCCATGGCTCGGTTTCATCAATATATTTGTTGCATCGTTTAAACAAAGCGAATATTTCCGTCAGCGCATCTGCCACACGAAGTTCATCCATTTTGGCGCTTACTTTGGAAAGCGTACCGGTTACAACTGCTTTTAAGTCCTCGTCCACCGCTTCATAAACACCTTTATCAGCAACTATCCCGCCAAAATATTTATTGCTCATGGAAATAGTTCTGTTTACCAGATTGCCCAATGTATTAGCCAAATCGGAATTGATTCTTTCCACTAAGAGTTCCCAGGAAATTGTTCCGTCATTTTCAAAGGGCATCTCATGAAGCACAAAATAGCGCACTGCATCCACACCGAAAAAATCCACCAAATCATCAGCATAAATTACATTTCCCCTGGACTTGCTCATCTTACCGTCACCCTGCAGCAGCCATGGATGACCGAATACCTGCTTAGGCAGCGGCTCTCCTAAAGCCATCAAAAAGATAGGCCAGTAAATCGTATGGAATCTGATAATATCCTTTCCTATTAAATGCAGGTCTGCAGGCCAAAGCTTATGATATTGTTCCGTACTGCCTCCGTCACAATCATAACCAATGCCCGTAATATAATTTGTCAAAGCGTCCAGCCATACATAAACAACATGCTTATCATCAAAATCTACCGGTATTCCCCACTTAAAAGAAGTTCTGGATACACATAGATCCTGAAGTCCCGGAAGCAGGAAATTATTCATCATTTCATTTTTACGGGACACCGGCTGTATAAATTCCGGATGCTTATTAATATGCTCAATTAATCTATCCGCATACTTGCTCATCCTGAAAAAATATGCTTCTTCCCTGGCAGGCTTTACTTCTCTTCCGCAGTCGGGGCATTTGCCGTCCACAAGCTGGGACTCTGTCCAGAAAGACTCACAGGGCGTACAATAAAGCCCTTCATAAGCGCCTTTATAAATATCTCCCTGATCATACAGCTTCTTAAAAATCTTCTGAACCTGCT
>CAZDPE010000022.1:1350-28357 GCA_964507235.1 uncultured Lachnospiraceae bacterium | reverse complement strand
CGGTTCAGGTCCGTGTGGTAGCAATACCATGAGAGTTCAAGTCTCTTTTCCTGCACGTAAAAGCCTTTGATGTTTCAAGGGCTTTTTTATTACAAAAATACAGTATTTCGTACCAAAGTTTTCTTGAATGGAATCTTGTATTTTCAAAATGAGAATGTTATACTATAATTAATTATAAAGGATTTTGTGATAAGATACATATAAACAGGGAACATGGAAGTCCCGCGTTTTGTCAAAGGAGTGATGATATGGGTATCAGTATTAATGTCAATGCAAAACAGGATTATTCGTATTTGTTTCAGAGTCTTTCATCCGGTTCTGGAAGCGGAAGCAGTCTTGGAAATTTAAATTTCCTTTCTGATTATGCAGCTATTAAAAACGGCAGCTATGCCAAGCTGATGAAAGCATATTATGCAAAGGACAGCGGCAGTTCGACAGCAGCATCATCGTCAGGCACGACTACGAATAATAAAAAGTCGATTTCCACCGCTTCTGATACGGCTGAGGTTCTATCAGATGTTGAGAAGGCGGCAGACAGTTTGAAGGAATCTGCAGACGATTTAATTACAGTGGGCAGTAAATCGGTGTTTGCAAAGAAAAACGTGACAACGAAGGATGAGCAGGGATTTGAAACGACCACTAAGGAATATGATGTGGATGCTATTTATCAGGCAGTATCCGCATTCACAAATGATTACAATAATTTACTCAGCAAAACCGGCAGTTCCAATTCGAGTTCCATTCAGACAAGGGAAAGCAGCCTTATTAATTTAACAAAATCAAACGAAAATCTGTTATCCAAGGTGGGTATTACTATTAATAAGGACAATACCTTATCCATTGATGAAGAAACTTTTAAAAACTCGGATATGAACAGTGTGAAGACATTGTTTAACGGAACCGGTTCTTACAGCTATAATGTATCTGCGCAGGCATCCATGATTGATTATGCAGCAAGCAGGGAAACGACAAAGGCAAATACCTATACCGGATTAGGAACTTACAGTAATTCCTATTCTTCGGGAAGTATTATGGATTATATCTTTTAATTAGCGCCGGTGCGGAGTTATGCGGCGGTAGTTATCAAAAATATGAACAGACAGTAATAGATAGTACGCTTTGCAAACTGTCTATTGTCATGAATGAAAAGCCCAGACAGCTATAAGACGCTGCACTGGGCATATTTTTTTGGAGAAATTCCAACGGCCCTGGTAAAGGCCTTGAAAAAGTTGCTGTAGTCAGTAAAACCGCTTTTTTCATAAGCTTCTGTGACACTGGCACCGTCATTTAGCAGGGATTTGGCAATACTGATGCGCCTTGCTGAAATATATTTGTTGATGGTAGTACCTGTGGCGGCTTTAAAGATGCGGCAGATATAGGATTCACTTAAAAAGAATTCTCCCGCAAGCTGTTCTATGGATATGGGATTGCTGATGTTTAAATTGATATAGGCAAGAATATCATCTACCTGCTGATTATAAACATAAGCGGAGGACTCGTGGGCTTCACTGGTTTGAAGCAGGTTGTTGATGAATACCATCAGTTCCATAAAAGCGGTCTGTTCGATAATATCATGACCATAGCCGTCTGCGCCGGTAATCTTGTTAATATAATACAGAAAGCGGTTCTGCTGTTCCCTGTTTAAAGAAATTTTGTGGTTGAAGTGTTCGGGACGGTCAGAGAAGCAGGCATCTAAATTCGTTGCGGCAGTAGAAATCCTCTTTGTATAGTCAGGATGGATGGAAAGGACAATCCGTTCATGAACCATTTTATCTACCTGGGTGATTTTATGGCTTTCATATTGGTTGATAATGAAAATATCCCCGGGTTCAATGGCATAAAACCTGTTGTCGATAAGAAACTGTTTTCCGCCCGAAATAGAATAATAAATTTCATAACAGTCATGGATATGCATGTCCATGGTTTTTTCTTCCTTATATAAATGTGCAATGGCAAAGGTCTGCGTTTCAGAGCAGTTTTCCATAGCCTGGCTGCAGGAGTATAATTCTTCCATAGTTTTCCTCATTACCTGTTTGTGAATTGATTTTTATGTATATTATAAGTTCTTATTTTGGCAATGCCAAGGATAAATTAAGATATCTTCAATTACTCAATGGTTCAGCCATACCATTCATAAGCAGGCGGAATGTACCTTTTTGCCAATAAATATAAGTGTAAGCCGCCGGCTTATTTCATGTCAGGCGTCCGCCCTATAGAAGCAATTGTGCAATATTACAAAATAAAATGACACTTCCATGCAAAGATAATAGCTGATATAATTATAATAGTTATCGTAATAATAGAGAGAGCAGGAGGAAAAAAGAAAATGGATTCTGATAAAACCAAAATCTACATGTCAGATATTCATCTGGAAGATTATACCCAGCAGTATGAAGGAAAGCAGGCAAATGCCGCCTCCATGGTATTTGACGGAGGAAGAAAAAAGGAACTTCTAAACGGACAGTGGCAATATGCTGTAGACCAGTATGATACCTGTTTAAGGCAGCAGTGGTTTAAGGAAAAGCGTTATGATGAGAATGGTTACACGCTTCCGGTAGATTATTCCTTTGATGAATGGCCGTCCATGCAGCTTCCTGCCTGCTGGAATACTGTAGAGAAAGAATATTTGCTGTATGAAAGCAGTATGGTTTTCACAAGAAGGTTTTCCTATAAAAAGGGGACAGAGGAGCATGTGATTCTGAAAATCGGAGCTGCCAATTACCTGTGCCGTGTTTTTCTGAACGGAGAATATATGGGAATGCACCGGGGCGGTTCAACGCCCTGTTTCCTGGATATTACAGGTGCCTTGAAAGAAGAAAACC
The DNA here is from genome assembly GCA_964507235.1 of uncultured Lachnospiraceae bacterium. Lineage (GTDB taxonomy): Bacteria > Bacillota > Clostridia > Lachnospirales > Lachnospiraceae > Suilimivivens. Next base: position 25,535 of record CAZDPE010000022.1, on the reverse strand, counting down.
GCATTATACTTGCTGTGGACAGCACCAGAAGGCCGGGGCAGGTGCCTGCGGAAAATACGGACTGGTTCAATTATGGCGGGGTATTTCGTGATATTGAACTGATTCGTCTTCCTGAAACTTATATTAAAGATTTTAAGATTTCGTTGCTGCCGGACGGAACCTTTGAAAAAATAAAGGTAAAAATAGACTTGTCGGAATCCGTATCAGCAGCGGCTCTCCTGACAATAGAAGGGCTTGGAATCAGGGAAGAAATACCGGTTATAAACGGAAAGGGTGAGGCCGTTATTTTGGCAAAGCCGGAATTATGGTCGCCGGAGAATCCCAAATTATATGAGGTTAAGATTTTCTGTTTGAAGGATTGTGTCAGTGACAGGGCAGGCTTTCGGGAAATCAGGGAGGAAAATGGTGAAATCCTTCTGAATGGAGAACCTTTATTTTTACGGGGAATAAGCTGTCATGAGGAAAGTGTTGAAAACGGCAGGGCGCTTTCAGACGAAGAGAGGATAGAAAACATCCTTCTGGCAAAAGAACTGGGATGTAATTTTATGCGTATTGCGCATTATCCCCATCATGAAAGGATGGCGAAGCTGGCGGATGAATATGGAATTCTTCTCTGGGAGGAAATCCCGGTTTACTGGGCAATCCGTTTTGACAGAGAAGCTACTTATGAAGATGCCCGTAATCAGTTGTTGGAATTGATTACCAGGGACTTCAACAGGGCAAGCGTTATTATCTGGTCCGTGGGAAATGAGAATGCGGATACTGATGAGCGGCTCAGGTTCATGGGAAGACTGGCAGACTGTGCGCATGAAGCGGATGAAACCCGGCTGGTATCGGCAGCCTGTCTGGTTGACAGTGTGAAAAATGAAATTGCCGACCGCCTGATCGGGCATCTGGATGTAATCGGAATTAACGAGTATTGCGGCTGGTATACTCCTGATTTTGAAAAGCTGCCTCAGCTGATGGCAAACAGCAGTCCGAAAAAACCTGTGATTATAACGGAATTCGGCGCAGATGCGCTTCCAGAGCATCATGGAACCGTTACGGATAAAGGAACGGAAGAATGTCAGGCTTACGTTTATGAGCGCCAGATAGAAACTCTCAGGAAAATTTCTTATATTAAAGGGATGACACCCTGGATTTTGTATGACTTCCGCTGTCCCAGAAGAACAAGCAGCATACAGAAATACTATAACAGGAAAGGGTTATGTTCTCCGGATAAAACATACCGGAAGCAGGCATTTTGGACCCTGCAGAAATTTTATCATGAGCTCATGGAGGAGTAAGCAGGGCAGAAAGGAACCGTGGCAAAGCCTTTTCTTGCGGAAAGTGTAAACACTTTCAAAAAAATGGCCTGATAATGGGTTAAAAGTTCAAAATTTGCAATGTTTTTACTGATTTTTGAAATGACATAGTTAATTTTATATAGTATACTATAATTATCAGTATGAAAGGAAGGGTTACAAAATGGAGTTAAGAACAGCCGCTTCACCTAAAGACGTGAAGCACTACACAACGGAAAGACTGAGGGAAGAATTTTTAATTCAGAACCTGTTTGTACCGGGAGAAATCAAGCTGGTATACAGCCATATTGACAGAATCATTACAGGCGCTGCAGTACCGGTTTCACCCCTTGTACTTACCGCAGGTGATGAGCTTCGTGCTGATTATTTCCTGCAGAGAAGGGAAATGGGCGTGATTAATATCGGCGGCGCCGGTGTAATTACCATTGACGGCAGGAAATATGAGGTAGGGTTTAAAGAAGGTATGTATATCGGCATGGGGGCCAAAGACATTGTATTTGACAGTGCGGATTCTGCAAATCCTGCTAAATTCTATCTTAACAGCGCACCTGCCCATAAAACGTATCCCACAGTTTTAATAAAGCCAAACGGTACACCGGAAGAAGGCGTGGTTATCGTTAAGGATGAGAATAAAGTGGAGCTTGGAACACTGGAGGATGCCAACCACAGAGTCATCTGCAAGTACATTTTGCCGGGGCAGGTGGAAAGCTGCCAGCTGGTTATGGGTATGACGAAGCTGGAACCGGGCAGCGTATGGAATACAATGCCCTGCCATACACATGACAGACGTATGGAGGTTTATCTTTATTTTGAAATGCCTGAAGATGCATTTGTAATGCATTATATGGGCGAGCCTACGGAAACAAGACATATTGTGATGAGAAATGAAGAAGCCGTAATTTCACCCAGCTGGTCCATTCATTCGGGATGCGGCTCAAGAGCTTATACTTTTATCTGGGGTATGGTAGGAGAAAATCAGGCGTTTGACGATATGGATCATGTGGCCAATCAGGATCTGATGTAAGATGATTTAAAACATAATTTCAGACTTAAACAAAGCTGAAGTAAAAATATTAAAAAAGGAGATTGAAAAATGAGCGATTTTATGAAGAAATTTTCCCTGGAGGGAAAAGTAGCATTGGTAACAGGTGCATCCTACGGTATCGGATTTGCAATTGCAAGCGCTTATGCGGAAGCAGGAGCAACAATTGTATTCAATGATATCAAGCAGGAATTAGTTGATAAGGGACTTGCTGCTTATGAAGAAAAGGGCATTAAAGCCCATGGTTATGTATGTGATGTTACAAAGGAAGAGCAGGTTCAGGCAATGGTTGCCCAGATTGAAAAAGAAGTAGGAGTTATTGATATCCTTGTTAACAATGCAGGTATCATTAAGAGAATCCCCATGCTTGAGATGACAGCAGACCAGTTCCGCCAGGTAGTCGATGTAGATTTAAATGCTCCTTTCATCGTGGCTAAGGCTGTTATTCCCAGCATGATTAAAAAGGGACATGGCAAGATTATCAACATCTGCTCCATGATGAGCGAACTCGGACGTGAAACCGTATCCGCATATGCAGCAGCAAAGGGCGGACTTAAGATGCTGACAAGAAACATTGCATCAGAGTATGGTGAATTTAATATTCAGTGTAACGGTATCGGACCCGGATACATTGCAACTCCTCAGACAGCGCCTTTACGTGAAATTCAGCCTGATGGAAGCAGACATCCTTTTGACCAGTTCATTATTGCAAAGACACCTGCTGCACGCTGGGGAGAAACATCAGATTTACAGGGACCCGCAGTATTCCTTGCATCAGATGCATCAGATTTTGTAAACGGACATGTTCTGTATGTGGACGGCGGTATCTTAGCTTACATCGGAAAGCAGCCTTAAGAGGAAAGGTAGAAGGATATGAAAATAGCTTTAATTAACGAAAACAGCCAGGCGGCAAAGAATGAATTGATTTGCGCCACCTTAAAGCAGGTGGCAGAGCCCATGGGTCATGAAGTATACAATTATGGTATGTATTCCGCAGAGGATGAGCATCAGCTTACCTATGTGCAAAACGGAATTCTTGCGGCAGTTCTTTTAAACTCAGGAGCAGCTGATTTTGTCGTTACAGGATGCGGTACAGGCGAAGGAGCCATGCTTGCATGTAATTCCTTCCCTAAAGTGCTTTGCGGCCATATTACTTCTCCTCTGGACGCTTATTTGTTTTCACAGGTAAATGACGGCAACTGTATTGCGCTTCCTTTTGCAGAAAACTTTGGCTGGGGCGGAGAATTGAATCTTCAGTATATTTTTGAAAAATTATTCTGTGCGCCGGGCGGCGGCGGATACCCGAAGGAGAGAGTAGTGCCTGAACAGAGAAATAAAAAGATACTTGATGCTGTAAAGGAAGTAACCCATACAGATATGGTAACTATCCTTAAAAATCTGGACAGAGAGCTTGTCAAGGGCGCCTTAGCAGGTGAAAAATTTCAGGAATATTTCTTTGCCAACTGCAAATGCGATAAGGCTGCGGAGTGTGTGAAGGAAATTCTCGGTTAAAAACGAAGCATTTATGATACTGAAGGACTGTAATGCAGTCTTCCAAAAATGAAATATAGGAGAAAACTATGAATGCAATTTTAGAACAAATCAGCAAAATCGGTATTGTTCCGGTTGTTAAGATTGACAGGGCAGAAGATGCGCTTCCCCTTGCAAAGGCGCTGTGTGCAGGAGGACTTCCCTGCGCAGAGGTTACCTTCCGTACAGATGCGGCAGCAGAAGCAATTAAGATTATGACAGAAAACTTCCCCGATATGTGTGTAGGTGCGGGAACTGTTTTAAATGCAGCCCAGGTGGATGCAGCAGTGGAAGCAGGAGCAAAGTTTATTGTAAGCCCCGGTCTTAATGCCAATACTGTAAAATATTGTATCGGGAAAAATGTACCCATTACGCCCGGCACTTCAAGCCCCAGCGATATTGAACTGGCTATTGAGCTTGGCCTTGATGTTGTTAAATTCTTCCCCGCAGAGCAGTCAGGCGGTCTTGCAAAGATTAAAGCAATGGCAGCTCCTTATGTAAATATGAAGTTTATGCCTACAGGCGGAATCAATGCAAAGAATTTAACCTCTTACCTTGACTTTAACAAGATTATTGCATGCGGCGGTTCCTGGATGGTACCCGGCGATTTAATCAATGCAGGCGAATGGGATAAGATTGAACAGCTTACAAGGGAAGCCGTTCAGACAATGCTTGGTTTTGAGCTTGCACATATCGGCGTCAATGCTGAGAATGAAGAAGAAGCATTAAAGGCAGCCAACAGATTTGCATTTATTTTCGGCATGCCTGCCAAGGTTGGAAACAGTTCCATTTTTGCAGGAACAGCTCTTGAAGTGATGAAGAGCCCTTACCTTGGAAAGAACGGTCATATTGCAGTGAGAACCAACTACATAGACAGGGCAGTTAATTATTTATCAACAGTCCTCGGCGTGGAATTTAATGAGGAATCTGCAAAGAGAGATGCAAAAGGCGCTTTAAAGGCTATATATCTGAAAGAAGAAATCGGCGGCTTTGCAGTACATTTAGTACAGAAGTAAAATTTTGAGGAAGAAAATCAAAAGGGAAAGAAAGGAATTAAAAAAATGGCAAAAGTTGTTACAATGGGCGAAATCATGCTCAGATTATCTACCCCTAATAATGAGAAGTTTATCCAGGCAGATGAATTTGATATTAACTACGGCGGCGGCGAAGCAAACGTTGCTGTATCCTTAGCGAACTATGGTCATGATGCAGAATTTGTAACCGCAGTTCCCGACAATGAAATCGGTGAATGTGCAGTTGCAGCCCTCAGAAAATATAATGTTGCTACAAATCACATTGCAAAATGCGGTGAAAGACTTGGTATTTATTTTCTGGAAACAGGTTCGGCAATGCGTCCTTCCAAGGTTGTTTATGACAGGGCACATTCTTCTATTTCTACAGCAACAGAAGCGGACTTTGACTTTGATGACATTTTCAAGGATGCAGACTGGTTCCATTTTACAGGAATTACACCTGCGGTATCAGACAGTGCCGCTGAACTTACAAAAAAGGCTCTTATTGCTGCAAAGAAGCATGGCGTAAAGGTTTCTGTCGACCTTAACTTCCGTAAAAAATTATGGTCTTCCGAAAAGGCACAGAAGGTTATGACCAATCTGATGCAGTATGTTGATGTATGTATCGGCAATGAAGAGGATGCTGAACTGGTACTCGGCTTTAAACCCGGTGAAACAGATGTAACAAGCGGAGAATTGGAGCTGGCAGGTTATAAGTCAATTTTCGAGCAGATGGTAGATAAATTTAACTTTGAATACTGTGTATCTTCCTTACGTGTAAGCCATTCCGCTTCCGATAACGGCTGGTCGGCATGTATTTATTCAAGAGATACCAAGGAATTCTATCATTCCAGAGAATACAGAATCAGCCCTATCGTTGACCGTGTAGGAGGCGGCGATTCCTTTGCAGGCGGTGTTATCTGCGGTATGGTGGACGGTAAGGACTTCAAGGCTGCTCTTGAATTCGGCGTAGCAGCATCTGCCCTGAAGCACACTATCCCCGGCGACTTCAATCTGGTATCCAGAAAGGAAGTTGAAACGCTGGCTGGCGGAGATGCTTCCGGACGTGTACAGAGATAATTGCGGCGAAAGCCTGTAATTATAAAGAATACAAAAGATAAAAAGGCGCCATAGTTTTTTTCTGTGGCGCCTTAAGTATGTTCATTCATTTTATTAACAAATTCCGCGCTTTTTGCCGTAAGTTCAATCCAGGCAGGGCGGAATCCGCTTTTGACGGCATTTCTTACGGATTTGATATTGGACCAGGCCGCGCAGTAAAATGGTACTTTATTTAAGGCTATAATTTCCAGGGCCAGAGCGCTGGTTAAGGCGCTTGCTATGCCTTTTTTTCTGTAATCCGGCAGGACATCGATACCAATCTGATACATAGTATCACAGTCGGCGCTGCAGCCGGCAAGGCCAATCAGCCGTCCTCTGTCATATGCGCCTACGCCAAGTACATCCAGGTGCTTTCTCTTTTCGCAGAGGGCATTGCTCCATTGGGAAGTATACAAATCTGCAAAATCTGCCTGATGAAGAAGGCGCATTTCGTATTTGCAGGGAAGCCTTTTCAGCTGATTGATGTCGGGAAGAAAATATTCAGCCATAAAACAGATGCGGAGTCCCCGTTCCTGAAGCCTGTCATTAAAAACATGGAAATTCGGCGTTTCAAAGCAATGCTCCACAGGATAATGATTGATATATTCTTCCACAATGGGCGATAAACTTTCATTTGTGGAGGCTACAATATTATTTCCATAGGAAACCAGATTGCAGTCGAAGGGAAGTGTCAAATAACTGCGGGCCTTTTCATTCTTCTCAGACCGTACTATTATATTCGTTTCTTTGCAGAAGTCTTCCGGCTTACAACAGCAGTCATAGGCAGACTGCTGCATGGCTGTCTGTAATATTTCCTGATTTGTCATAATAATTTCCCCGTATTGTTCAAACAGTATTATGCACTTTGCTGAATGAACATAATGTTATTGATAGATTTTTACTAAATTGTAGCATTCTTTTTATTTGTCGTCTATGTTAAAATAAATTGGTATTAAAATAAATTTGACAGGCTCAAAAACTATATAAGGGGTATATTAATATTACAAGAAAAGCATTTCTGAAAACGGAAGGATGCTTGAAAGAGGTAACATATGAATCAGGCAATTATGTGGGCGGCAGCGGGAACAGGTTTTACCTTTTTTATGACAGCCCTTGGCGCCAGCGTGGTATTCATTTTTAAAAAAGAAATGGGTCAGAATATTCAAAGAGCATTTTTGGGCTTTGCAGCAGGCGTTATGATAGCGGCTTCAATGTGGTCGCTTTTAATACCGGCAATCGATCAGACCGTTGAAAACGGCGGAATCGGCTGGGTACCGGCAGCGGGAGGCTTTGTATTCGGCAGCATCTTTTTAATGCTGCTTGATTTCCTTATGCCTCATCTTCACCTGGGAGAGTCGCATGCGGAAGGCTTACATTCTTCTTTCAGAAGAACAACCTTATTAATATTAGCGGTAACGCTTCATAACATACCGGAAGGAATGGCAGTGGGGCTTGCCTTTGCCATGGCAGCCCAACATCCGGAGGATCCTTCCCTTTATGCGGCAGCCTTTGCACTGGCCATGGGTATCGGTATTCAGAATTTTCCGGAGGGAGCGGCGATTTCCCTGCCTCTTAGGCAGGAGGGAATGAGCCGTCTGAAGGCATTTGTATTCGGAAGCCTGTCAGGAATTGTTGAACTTATTTTCGGTGTGGGAATTACATTAATAGCGGCCTTTATTTCTCCTTATATGCCGTGGCTGCTGGCTTTTGCGGCAGGCGCTATGATTTACGTGGTGGTGGAGGAGCTGATACCGGAGGCAAATCAGGGTGAGCATTCCAATCTGGGAACAGTGGGAGTAATGCTTGGCTTTCTGATTATGATGATTTTAGATGTGGCTTTGGGCTGAGGGTAAAGTTTTGCGGCGTCCCATGCGGGGCGCCGTAAAAAATTTGCTTTGAATTATTAAAAATATATAAATAATTGAAATAAAGTATAAAGTTTGATAAATACCGTTGACAGCAATCAGCGGATCTGATACGATTAATTCACTTCAAAATGATTCTTTATTCACGACAACGGATTTGCTGCCGGAAGGTGCAATTCATTGTTCATGACAATAGAAGGTTTGCAGGCCATGCTTTCTATTGTATCGAAGGAATTCGGAAACTATCCATTTATTAAAAGAAAACAGCATAGTCATGAAGGGAGGCGTATAGGTTGGTAAATGCCCGGGATGAAAGAGAAAATGGGCTGACTGTATTTTTGCATTTTTATACTATTGAAATATGTGTGCATGAGAAAATCATATTTTATCCGGGGGAAAGACGCCGGATTGAAATGTCTGCGGAGAGGCTTCATACGGCATATCCTGTAACATTTGTTCTGGAAAAAGAGGAGCAGATTTGGAAGCTGAATCAAACGGCTGTTTCTGAAAACAGTTATTTAATGCTGGAAACGGAAGCGGGTGAAGCGGTCATGCTGATAATAGCAAAAGCGGGTAAAGAATTTTTATCCTGTGGGAAAATACTGCTTCACAGGAAAACAGAGGTTAATGTAGGAAGCGCATTTCAGAATGAAATATTTTATGCTTGTTTTTCCTTTATTCTACCCAGGCACATCTGCATTTACAGGGAAGAAGATAACTGGGTGCTGAAAAGATGTGAAGAAAAAAGGGACAGAAAAGAGCCTTTTGGATTATATGTTAACGGGAAGGCAGCAGAAAGGAGTATTCTGAAAAGAGGCGATTTAATCGAACTTTGGGGGCTGTCGCTTTTATATTTAGAGGAAATGCTGATATGCACTGACTTTTTCGGAACTTTAAGAGCAGCGGAAGGGAAATATATGCTTCCGGTTTTGAAAAAGGAAAATACGGCGGAGACATCAGCCGGGGAAAGCGGAATCAGGGAAATGCCCACGGAAGAAAAGCCCCTTCATAAAGGTGAGTTGGAGCTTGTTTTGCCGGAGGCTGAAAGAATACAAAGCGATATGCCGCCTGTTTTGTCCTTAGGTCCCGCAATAACAATGGTAATACCCATGCTCTTAATGGTTTCTTTGAGCGGTACCATCTTAGGACAGGCAGGGGCGGGGTATTATAAAGTATCAATTATTATGACAGTTTCTACTGCAGTGTTCAGTGTCCTGTGGGGAATTATCAATCATGTGTATAAAAAGAAGGCCGGTCAGAGGGAAATCAAAAGAAGAAAAGAAGTCTATAGAGAATATCTTATAAAAACGGAACAATATCTGTCCACATGTCTGAAAGAAAATCGAGAGGTATTACTGCATAAATATCCTTCCTGTCAAAGTTATTTTACAGCAGAAGGAAAAATAATCTGGAACCGGAATACAGGTCAGAAGGATGGTATGTTTGTAAGACTTGGTCTGGGAAAAATTCCTTTTCAAATAGAAATAAAAAATTTATCTGCAAACAGAGGATTAAATGCGGATTCGCTGGCAGGGGAGGCCTTTGCCCTTATGGATAAATATCGTATGCTTTCGGGTGTTCCTGCCGGTTTTGATTTACGAAATGTGAAGCTGGCAGGCTTTGTGGGAAAACGGATATACCCTGTTTTTTTACAGGTGATTGTTCAGATAGCAGCATGTTACAGCGCACGGAGAGTGAAAATAGCATTCTTTTATGAGGAAAAAAGAGAGGAGGAAAAGAAAATTGCAGATTGTCTTAAGTGGCTTCCTCATGTCTGGGAAAGCGGAAGAAAGCTGCGTTTTCTGGCAGGAAATGAAAAAGAAGCAGGAGAAATTCTGCCGGAGCTGATAAGGAAATTAAAAAAGGAAGGCAAATCAGAAACGGGAAACGGGCAGGAGATTTATGTACTTGCAGTGGCAAATCAGGAGTTAATTAAAGGAGAGGGGCTTTACCGGATGCTGACAGAGGAGGATGCCGGGAATGGTGCTTGTGCGCTGTTTTTACATAAGGACAGAGAAGAAATTCCGGGAAACTGTCAGTATTTCATTATTAAAGACAGAGAAAAAGAAGAAATTGTCTGTTATGAAAAGGAAGGGATTGTTAAGAAGGAGATTTTACTGGAAACCTGCAGCGTAGAGCAGGCAGAAAGATATATGCGCAAAATGGCGGATTTAAAGATTAGGAACGACGGGGCTGAAGAGGAACAAAAAGAAAAAGTATCTTTTCTTGATTTATATTCCTGCAGGGAGGCGGAAGAGCTTAACTGTTATGGGAGGTGGAAGAAAAACCGGACGGCAGACAGAATCAGAGTACCGCTGGGAATGGGCAGCGGAAACAGAATCATTTATTTGGATGTGCATGAGAAATTTCATGGACCTCACGGACTTGTAGCAGGAACTACCGGTTCAGGGAAAAGTGAATTGCTTCAGACTTATCTTCTGTCGCTTGCCGTTTCCTTCAGCCCTGAGGAGCTTAATTTTTTTATTATAGATTATAAAGGCGGAGGTATGGGAAATGTATTATGCGCGCTTCCTCATTGTGCAGGCGTTGTATCCAATTTGTCGGGCAGACAGATTAAGCGGGCTCTTGCCTCCATTAAAAGTGAAAACAGAAGAAGGCAGGAAATATTCAGTTGTTTTGGCGTCAATCATGTGGAGAACTATGCAGGGCTGTACCGGGAAGGAAAAGTAAAAGAGGCGGTGCCTCATCTGATTTTGGTAGTGGACGAGTTTGCGGAACTGAAAAAGGAGGAACCGGAATTTATGCAGGAAATTATCAGTGTAGCGCAGGTCGGAAGAAGCTTAGGCGTTCATCTGATACTGGCGACCCAGAAGCCGGCAGGCACCATAGATGATAAAATCTGGAGCAATACCAGATTCCGTTTGTGCCTTCGGGTGGCTGATAAGCAGGACAGTATGGATATGCTGCATAGACCGGAGGCTGCTTATCTGACAGGTGCAGGACAATGCTACCTGCAGGTAGGAAATAATGAATTATATGAGCTTTTTCAGTCAGGCTACAGTGGGGAAGCTTATGAAGGCCTGAATCAAACCAAAGAAGCTGTTCGTATGGTGGAAAGAACAGGAAAAAGGAGCATATTGGACAGAAAAAAGGAAACAAAATGTCCCACACAGCTTCAGGCGGTCACGGATTATATATGCCGGACAGCTGAGCAAAGCGAAAGCAAAAGAGCCAAAAAGCTGTGGATGCCCGAGCTTCCTGAAAAGCTTTCTTTAGAGGAAGTGAAGGGCAGGCAGTTTGATGATGCAAAAGACTATATTTCCATTTGCCTCGGATTATGTGACGACCCTGAAAAACAGGAGCAATATCCGATATTTTATCACCCGGAAACAGAAGGGCACCTGTCGCTTTGCGGTGCTCCTGCCTCAGGAAAAAGCGCGTTCCTTCAGACAATACTTTGGCAGCTTTGTACAGAATATACTCCAAAGCAGGTACAGTTCCTGCTTTCGGCTTCTGATAATGCAGGAGTGAATTGCTATGAAAAGATGCCCCATTGCCTTGGAAACATGAAAAGGAAAGAGGATGCGGAATGCTTTTTCTACCATGCAGAACGCCTTTTGGAAAAAAGAAAGAATGCGCTTAAGGGAATTAATTTTCTGCAATATAGAAGGCATGCAGAAGATAATATGTCTTTTTTGTTTCTTGTTATTGATAATTACGGCAATTTTCGGCAGATGACAGAGGATTCCTATCAGCCTTTAGTGGAAAGACTGGCAGGAGAAGGGATTAATTATGGAATTTATTTAATTATTACCGCATTAAATGTGGGAACAGGAGAAATCCCGGGCAGGCTGTATGAAAAGATTAAGACGGTTTTTTCACTGGAGATGAGCGACAGATTTCAGTATGGAGATATTCTGCGCAGATACCGGCTGCCATTATGGCCTGAAGAAAATGTAAAGGGAAGAGGGCTTTGCAGGGTAGAGGAAAGAATTCTTGAATTTCAGGTGCCCCTGCCGGAAGGGGAAACGGATGATTATCTGCGGATAAGCAGGGTGGAGAAGCTGTGCAAAAGCCTGACAGATGCTTATGCAGGGATGGAACTGAAAAAATTTCCGAGGATACCGGAAAATCCCTTATATATTTCTATGTTTAACAGCTTTTACGGCAGGGGGAAAATTACGGAAGGATTTTCCTATGGACAGATACCACTTGGATATGAAGAAAAAAGCGGTTATATAAAAACTCTTTCCGTAAAAAAAGGATTTTCCTTTCTGATATCGGGAGGACCGCAGTCAGGAAAAAGAAATCTGCTGCTTTGTCTGATATACGGAATGTGGCATCAGCAAATAAGGACAGTACTTTTTGACAGAAGGTATATTATTTCCAAAAAGATAAAAAGAATAGCAGACAGGGAAGGCATAGGGAATATGCTGCAGATTATTTCGGATGAGAAGGAATTTATAAAGTGGTACCGGCAATTTGAAAAAAAAGGCAGCTGCCGGGAAAACAGCAGCTGCAGGGAGAAAAGCTGTCTTTGTATCTGCGAACTTACGGATTTTTCACAAATGTTATGCAGTAATAAGGAACAGTTTCCGGAGATAAAAGAAAGTATGGCAGAGCTGATAGAAGAAGAAAAACTGTTTCCTGTAATTGCCCTGCAGATGCCGGGACGGGAAATGGAGGCATTGGGGACGCCTGTGTTTGAAATGATGATAAGCGGTCAATATGGGATTCATTTAGGAGGAAATCCCGGTAATCAGAGAATGCTTTCCTTTGATGATTTGGGTTATCAGCAGATGAACCAGTGGGAGAAGCCGGGAGCAGGATATCTGAAGCTGGGGACTGGCAGCAGGACAGAAAGAATACGTCTTCCTTTTTACGGGAGCGAGGCTGGAGAAAGGAAAACAGAGGATGATTTTAGTTGATATACAGGTTCCGGCAGTTAGTGAAATTTATGATTTTGAATTGGATGAGAGTGTGCCTGCAGGAGATTTGATTCCTCAAATAGCTGCCCTGGCAGCCGGACGGGAGGGGATGAAATGGAGTTGTAATGAAAAACTGTATTTGTATTCCCTGGGTCACGGAGGAATATTGGATGATAGTTTATCGCTGAAAAATCAGGGAGTAAAAAGCGGAGAGCGATTAATCCTTTTTTGAAGGAATAAAAAAGAGGAGGAGAAAAATGGGTACAGAATGGAATTTAAAGTTTAGAGCATCTGAATTAAAGGAAAAGCAGAGTCAATTACAGGGAAGTCTGACTGAGATTTTTGATGCCTTTATCGGGTTGAAGGAAGAAGCAGTGCACCTGTCCGCTATGTGGAAGGGAGAGGCAGCAGAGGCATTCCGTTCAGCTTTCAGAAAGGAGCTTGCGGAAAATTATCAATGTGCTGAAGAAATGGGAAAGCTGGCAGGTATGTTTAGTGGGACAGAAGCAGCCTTTGAAAACTGTGAGGCAAAAATCCGGGGGATTTTGAATTAAGGAGAATGGAATTTTATGGAGGGATACGGAGAAATACTGGTTACACCGGAGGAGCTTTCAGAAAAAGCAAAAGAGCTGGAGGCGATGATACGGAAAGCAGAAAGCGCCTATGAGAAAATAGCTGAAATATCGGAAAGTACAAAAAACTGCTTTCAGGGTAAAGCAGGAGAAAGAATGAGGAAATCCATAAAAAGGAAAAAAGACAGAGGAGAATTTCTTCTTGAAAATATAAAGCAATACCCTATGAAATTGCAGGAAATAGCGAAAGAATACGATACGGCGGAAAGGAAAAACAGAGATGTCTTCATCGGAAATTGAGATTCATTTTGAGCAGATGAACAGTTTAAGCGAGGCTTTGGCACAGATATCTGCAGCATTGCAGCAGCTGACAGATACGGTGGGAATGAAAACAGTATCGGATACAAAAGCTGCGTGGATAAGTGATAATGCTGATATTTTTGCTGGAAAGGAGGTGAAGCTGATGGAACAGATTATGGAAACGGCCGGAAATTTAAATGATATTGCTCTTACGCTCAAAAAGAAAGCGGAGCAGATTTATAATCTGGAGATGTGGAATACTCTGACAGCAAAAACAAGAAGCTATCAATAAATAACAAGGAGGAAAAAGAAATGGCAATGATTCAGGTAACATCAGTAAAATTACGAAACGCTGCAGGGGAATTGCAGAATTTAAACAGTCAGTTTAAAAGCAAATCCCAGGAACTGCAGGGAAAGGAGCAGTCCCTGTGCCAGATGTGGGAGGGACAGGCCAAGGATGCCTTTCACAATGCTTTTATAAAGGACAGCCAGCAAATGGATGCCTTTTACAGGCTGATTAATCAATACATACAGGCACTGCTTGAAATTGCGCAGCGATATGAGCAGGCAGAAGCAAGAAATGCGCAGATAGCATTAAGCAGAAGCTATTAGGAGGGAAGAAAATGGAAGGAATGTTAAAGGTAACGCCGGAAAAACTGCTGCAGACATCAGGAGAATTTTCCGCATTGGGAAGTCAGATGAAGAACCTTACAGGAGAAATGCTTTCTCTGGTAAAAAAGATGAACGGGTATTGGCAGGGAGAGGCAGCCAGCGCCTATGGAAGCCGGTTTGATTCCCTTTCACCGGATATGGAAAAGCTTTATCGCATGGTACGGGAGCATGTGCAGGATTTGCAGGATATGGCAAGACATTATCAGAGTGCTGAAAAAGGGAATACGGATCAGGGCGGAAGTCTGAATATCAATATTATATCATGATATTGAAAAGGAAACGGAGGCTAATCTTGAGGCTGCTGCTGACAGCAGCAGTTTCAAGTATGCTTTTTACGGAAATTATGGGGTACAGTATGAGAAAGGACAATGAGAAAGGGAAAATGCTTGCCTATATGCGGAATAAATATGGTGAGGATTTCGATTATGTGGAAAGCTATACAGGACAGGCAGGAAAAGAATATACCATGATACTGGCGGCAAGCCGGAAGCATCCGGAAAGGAAGGCGCTGGTAAGGTTTTCTGAAAGGCAGGGCAGAAAATATTTTGAGGACAATTATCTTGCTTATCTTTTAAAGGAGGAATTGGAAGTAAAAATCGGAAGTCTGGCTAAGGAGTGCTTCGGAGAATGTAAGGTTTATTATAAAATTCCCGGTTTTGTATTTCCGGCATGGTTTAAGCCGGATATGAAGTCAGATGAATTTCTGGGAAATGTCTATGCAATGCCGCAGTTTTATATTTATCCTGCCAGGGCAGCGGGGAGCAGGGAAGAATGGGAGAAAAAAATTCAAAAATTCAGGGCTTTGAATGGGGCGCGGCATTATAAGATAAGAGGGACCGTAAGTCTGCCGAAAACGGAGGAAAGTTTTGAGATGATAAACGCCGGTAATTTTGCAGGCAGTGATTATACCGGTTATGAAGCTCTGGCGGAATTTGTATTTTCCATGGACGAAAAAGGAAATTTCAGGTACGCAAGATGGATGAGGGAAAACTGGACGGAAGGAAGGTGAAAAGCTTATGACGGGGGAAGAAATCAGCATGATACTTAATACCTTTATGTATATTGATTACAGGGAGGCGGATGATGGAATGACCCTGAATGAGATATTGGATGATCTTTCCTACAGACCGGACTGTCAGGAGGGAGGTCTGCACTTCGGGGAGTATACTGTACTTTTGCAGGCGGCGGAAAACCCGGAAATCGGAGAATTGATTATTGATAATCAAAGTTATCTGATGGGATGGGATGAAGGAACGGCGGCCTGCACTTTTTCTGATGTGGGCGGCAGCAGTATTTATGTTGTCTACAGGGGAACAGGAGATGGAGAATGGCCGGACAATGGGCTTGGAATGACACAGAAAAGTACCATTCAGCAGGAAAGAGCCCTTGCTTATTTTGAAACTGTGGTGGAACGGCAGCAGGTTACGGAGGAACAAAGGCTCATTGTGACAGGGCATTCCAAGGGAGGAAATAAGGCACAGTATGTAGTTATGTCCACAAAGTATGATGACCTTTTGGATGCCTGTTATAATATTGACGGCCAAGGTTTTTCGGAGCAAGCAATTTCCGGCTGGAAGGAAACTTGGGGAAGCGAAGGCTTTGAAAAAAGAACGCAAAAAATAACGGGAATTTACGGAGAAAATGATTATGTGAATGTGCTTGGCAATTCCATAGTTCCCCACGAGCAGGTTCACTATGTGAAAACCCCGGTGAAGGTGGGAAATTTTGCAGGGTATCATGATATTAAGTATATGTTTTCCTCTTTGGAAAAGGATGCCGCTACCGGAGAAATCAGTACGGTCTTTCATGGGAAAAAGAATGATTATGTTATGGAGCAGGGGAGCCTCGGAAGCTACGCAGGGAAGCTTTCAGACTTTTTAATGCAGACAGAACCGGAAAAAAGAGATGGCTGTGCATCAGTGATTATGCAGCTGATGGAACTTGCAGGAACCAGAAAAACGGGTTTGAACGGTGAAAAGCTTACACTCTTTGATATCGGCAATTTTATCGGCACAGGGATTCCCCTGATAACAGAAAGTCTGTTTTTTGACGGCAAAGGTCAGGAAATGCTATTTGATGCATTTTTGAAAAAGTCATTCTCTCAGGACATGAACGGACAAATCATGCTTATGGCGGATTATTCAACCCTTGCAAGGCAGACGCAGATACTGCTGCAGATGGCAGATAAGGTAAATCAGTATAAGGAAAAGGCGCAGGAAGTGTTTGACAGAATGCCGCTTTTCATGAAAAGCAGCTGGAACCTGTGCCGCCGGCTGAAAGCGGAAACAGACAGTCTTGGAAGAGAGGCGGAAACCCTGAAGGAGCTGTCGGAAATGCTTGATAAAATTGTGAGAACTTATGCGGATTGCGACGCACAGACGGCGGACGAAATACTGTTAAGATAGGAATCTGGAATAGAAGGGGGTTTTCAAGCCGTTATCAGTATGATAAAATTCATGTATCTATAAATTCACTTCAAAGGAGAGAAATGGTATGGGACAGGAATTAAAGGGCAGCTCGGATAGAATTACCAGGGAGTATTTTGACTCTCTGCTGGTGGAAATGCGGCATATTGACGGTAAACGGCCGGATACTTCTTTCTCGTTGTATGGGGAAAGCTTTGATACGCCGATAATGATGGCGGCATTATCCCATTTGAATAATCTGCATGAAAAAGGCATGGTGGAGATGGCTAAGGGGGCTAAAATGGCAAATGCCGTAAACTGGGCGGGCATGGGTGAAATGGAGGAACTGGAAGAAATTGCCGCTACAGGAGCCAGAACCATCAAGATTATTAAGCCCTATGCTGATAATAAAATGATTTTTGACAGAATAGAGCATGCGAAGAAATGCGGCGTGCTGGCAGTAGGAATTGATGTGGATCATGCTTTTAACGGTTTCGGGGATTATGATACGGTATTGGGATATGAAATGAGGCCCAAGTCCGCAGAAGAGATAAAGGAATTTGTAAGCGCTGCCGGAATCCCCTTTATCATCAAGGGGGTATTGAGCGAAAAAGATGCTTATAAGTGTCTGAAGGCGGGGGTAAAGGGTATAGTGGTATCTCATCATCACGGTATCATGGATTATGCAGTGCCGCCGCTTAAGGTGCTTCCGTCCATTCTTAAGGTAATCGGAGGGGAAATTCCTGTTTTTGTGGATTGCGGAATTTCGAGCGGTATGGATGTCTTTAAGGCACTGGCTTTGGGAGCAACGGCCGTCAGCGCGGGACGGGTGATTATGGAACCCCTAAAAGAAAACGGAGCGGAAGGAGTAAGGGATACCATCCTTAAAATGAACAATGAGCTGAAAGGGGTCATGGCAAGAACAGGCTGCTTTGATCTTGACCATATGGATTCCTCTGTAATATGGCAGAATTTATAATTTGAGTTTTTTAAACGGCCCGTTGTCGGCAGAAGCATCATTTTTTATTTTACGTTTATACTCACTGGGGGTGCAGTCCAAATACTGTTTAAATATTTTGTTGAAATAACTAGCATTATTGAAGCCTACGCTGAAGGCAAGGGCGGACATGGAGTGAGCCTCCGGCGCATCCTTTTGAAGCATGCTGGCAGCCTGAAAGATGCGGTATTTCATCAGGTATTCAATGGGAGTCAGTTGAAGGGTACGTTTAAAGCAGCGGCAGCATTCACTTTTGCTGATATGAATAGATGCTGCCAGCTGTTCCAAAGTAATCTGCTCCTGATAATGCTGTTCAATATAAAGAATCGCTTCTTTTACTCTTGTTTCGTCCAGAGAAAGGGTAACCTGTCTGTTTTTTGCTATATTCTGAGGAGTTATCTGCTGAAGCAGTAAGGTCCAAAGCTGGCAGAGATAGGATTTGGTAAGCAGTTCATAACCATACTTCTTAGTCAGATTAATTGCGATAACACTATTGATGGTGTCTAAAAGCTTCTCATGCCAGGGGTTGCGTTCATGAAGCTCCACAATTTTAAGGGCAGGGGAATTTAAAATGGGAACCAGATATTTGCTGGACATCATGGTATTCCCATACCCGAATAAAAAGGAAGGATGAAAGGTTACTGAGTACAGACTGCAGTTTGCTCCGGCACCGATTGGCTGGACAGAATGCATGATATTCTGATTAATCAGAATGCCCTGTCCCGCGCACAGGTGGAGCTTCTGGTCATCGGCAAGAAAAAACGCTTCTCCGTGATTTACAATCATAACTTCGATTTCATCATGCCAGTGCCAGCGGATCCTATGCATATACATTTTAGAAAGCTCAATATAATAAACCTGAACAGGATAGCCTATTTCACTGTGTTCTGTCATTTCCTGCGCAGTTTTTGAAGCAGTAGAATCAGATTTATCAGACATGGAAAAACTCCTTTCACTTTTCAACCCTATATTATATTTTAATGTATTTTGGGTGGATGTTCAACTAAGAAAAGAAATCTTTGGTATAGATTAAATGCAAAGAAAAATAGTAGATTTCTTCGTGTATTACTGATATAGTTATCATAAGTTTGTATAGGTATAAAAGAGTAGATGGTGTGGCGGACATGAATAAATTGCAATTTGACTGGTTTCAAATGGAGTAAATCCGGCTGGAATTGGAAGAAAAGGCGGATATTACTCAATATGCAAATCCTTCTTACAGGTATGAAACCATGAAGCAGATAAGGCTTTCATGGCGTTCTTTTATTAATCTGGAACCTTATCTGAAAAGGGGGTTTACGGATAAAGAGTTTGAGGCTCTGGCAAAACAGTATAGCGAAAAAGAATAAAGAAAGAATAAAGGAAGGATAACAAAGTATAAATAAAATAATGGGAATCGGAATAACAGTCTTTAATGCTGACATGCTTCTAAGACTGTTATTTTTGTATATAATTTAATAAATGTATTTTGATAGTACAGGGCACAGGCAGTTTAACCCTGACAAGGATGAAATATGGCAAGTCAGAAACTGGAAAATTTATTGAATCTGGCACTTTCTGCAGGAGAAAGCGAGAGGCTTGCTTCCATGCAGCTGAATGTAGGTTTTTTGGAAGAAAGCAGAAAATGGGAATTGATTGTTAAATATAATGGGGATATTGGAAGACTGAACAGTGAACTGATTCAGATTGAGGAACTGATAGCCGGATATGCGATTGTGACTATTCCTGAAAATCTGATACAGGCATTTGCGGAGCTTGATGAGGTGGAGTATGTAGAAAAGCCCAAAAGACTGTATTTTTCCACTTTTCAGGGGAAACAGGCTTCCTGCATACCCCAGGTGACGGTCAGAGAGCCTTTTTTGACAGGGAAGGAGGTCTTAATCGGGGTCATTGATTCGGGAATAGATTATAAGAATGCCGAATTTGTGAATTCTTCCGGAAGCAGAATCCAATATTTATGGGATCAGACTTTGACCCCGGCAGCAGTTAACGGAAGATTGGAGCAGTCAGGAGATTCTCAAAGTGAGTTTGCGGGAAGGGCGGCAGCTCCTGCAGGGTTTTCCACCGGAGTTGAATTCAATAAGATTCGAATAGATGCAGCGCTTAATTCAGCACATCCGGATAGTCTGGTGCCAAGCTTTGATACCTCCGGTCATGGTACGGCAGTGGCGTCTATTGCGGCGGCAGGCGGCAATTTAATGGACGGAAGATTTATGGGGGCTGCGCCGGAAAGTGAGCTGATAGTGGTAAAGCTTGGAAGCCCTTCTCCCGATTCTTTTCCCAGAACTACGGAACTCATGCGTGCGCTCACTTATGTGGTAAGAAAAGCAGTGGAGCTTGGAAGGCCTGTAGCAATTAATTTAAGCTTTGGAAACACTTACGGTTCTCATGACGGAACTTCTTTGGTGGAGAGGTTTCTTGATAATATAGCGGAAATCGGAAGAACGGTTATCTGTGTGGGAAGCGGAAACGAAGGTGCAGCAGGAGGGCACGTTTCAGGGAACCTTTTGCAGGTGCAGGGAAATATTATCAGCGGTCCGGTTTTTACGGGACAGCCTGCGTCAGGACAGTTTGCAGCAGGGCAGGCGCAATTATCGCAGGCGACAGAAAGAGTGGAATTGAATATAGGCAGCTATCAGCCTTCTGTCAGTGTACAGCTCTGGAAGGAGTATGTAGACAGATTTCAGATAACATTGATTTCGCCCTCCGGAATCCGCCAGGAAATCGACAGTTTAAGAACCGGAATGCAGACACATATCATGGAGCAGACAAAGATACTTCTTTATATTGGAGAACCTTCTCCTTATTCTGTAAATCAGGAAATCTATTTTGACTTTCTTCCCCAGCAGTCCTATGTGGATTCCGGAATATGGACCTTTGAACTTGTTTCTGTCAATGCCGTTTCAGGAAATTATGATTTTTATCTTCCCAGCAGCACGGTACTGAATGCATCAACCCGTTTTTTTATCCCCACTCCGGATAAAACACTGACAATTCCTTCAACAGCCTCCAAGATCATTACAGTAGGGGCTTATGATGCGGAATATGAGTCTTATGCTGATTTTTCGGGAAGAGGGTATCCTCTGCAAAGCATAGCCGGGGCGCGCGTAAACCAGGGAAGCATCAAGCCGGATATAGCGGCCCCGGGAGTGGCGATTAATGCGGTGGGACCTGACAATACAATTGTGCAGGTTTCGGGCACGTCTTTTGCAGCGCCTTTTGCAACGGGAAGCGCGGCTTTGTTGATGGAATGGGGAATCGTGCAGGGAAACGACCCGTATCTGTATGGGGAGAAGGTGAAGGCGTATTTTAGGCGTGGGGCAAGGCCGTTGCGAGGAGAAAGCGTGTATCCCAATGAGAGGGTGGGGTATGGGGCGCTGTGTGTAGCGGAGAGTATACCAGTTTGAATTTATAAAATCAAGGTTTTCTTGAAAGATGGTGAAAAATATAATAAAAATTAAGTTTCTGTATTTAATGAACATGTAAAGGTAATTGTGTGAAAATTAATCGTGTTGTAGCAGCATGCGATGGTGTTCTGGGGAGTCAGATTGCGTTTCAGATAGCATATTGTGGATTTGATGTGACGATTTGGCTTAGAAGTGAAGGAAGTATTACCCGTACTCAACCCAAGCTGGACCATCTCAGGGAAGTTTATATAAAGCTGGAGCTTGATATGAAGAAGGCAGTGCAGGATGCTGATTTGCTCATTGAAAGCATGGCTGAGAATGAAGAAGAAAAGATTGCTTTCTATAAAAAGCTTGCGCCGCTTTTACCGGAAAAGACGATTATTGTAACCAATTCATCCACGCTGCTCCCGTCAAAGTTTGCAAAGTATACGGACAGGCAGGAGAAGTATCTTTCCCTGCATTTTGCAAACTCCATATGGAAGAACAATATGGCGGAGATTATGGCACAGGCGAAAACAGACAGCAGTTATTTTGAGCAGGTTGTTGAGTTTGCTAAAGAGATTAGAATGATTCCGCTTTCGGTTCGCAAGGAAAAGTCAGGGTATTTGCTTAATTGCCATGCTGGTGCCACCTTTATTTTCCGGTATGAATCTTTATGTAAACGAAATTTCCAATCCTGAGAGCATTGATAAGGCATGGATTCTTGGAACAGGCGCTCCGAGGGGGACCGTTTCAAATTTCAGGAGAATTTTTATCAGGAATGAGGAAGACTGATAAACTGAATCCTGTTATAAAAAATGTGTTTTATCATAAAAACGAAGTATGACGGTTGTACCAGCCTTCATGGTATGTTAGACTTAGAGGGAGAAAACAGGATATTTAAGGACGGAGCGGCCGATTATAAAATGAACCTTGTTACGCTGGAGGAGTTTGAGGAGGAAAAGTGCGAAAGCGGCCTGAAGGAGCTGGCAGGTTTTCTGAAATGCAGACAGGACAGGGAAAAAATGAAGGAATACTGCCGGAAGAATAAGGAACGCATTCAGAATATGGACGAGGATACATACAATGCGGTCAGCGTCATGCTGGATCAGAAAAATTTTATGGAAGTAAAAGAGAAATACAGAAGGGAAGAAGGAGAAGGAATTAATATGTGTAAAGCAATGGAAGACTGGGCTGAGGAGCTGTTACAGGAGGGAAAAACACAGGGAATCAGTCAGGGAATCAGACAAGGACTTAGTGAGGGGATTAAAGCATTTGTTACTGAATTTCGGGAAGAGGGAAAATCCGGTGAACAGATAACGGCAAAGCTGATAAGAAGATTTTCGCTGACGGAAGCAGAGGTTGTAAAGTATTTAAAATAAAGCTCAGCGGTAAGTGAGGATAAGAAATTACATCATATTAAATAAATATAACTTATTGGTATGTTTATGTGGGGAATTTTTATCGAAAATATCAAATTTTTGATTGAAATGATAAAAAATGGCAAAATTAGGTAAAAAAAGCTATTTAGTGGTATAAAAAAGCATATTTCAATACAATGTACTATTTTTTACGCCAAGATGGTATATAATCATGAGGTGTAAAAGGAGGGCAGAGAAGCGGCCAGGTAATGCGCGGAAAAGAAATCCTGTTTGCAAAGCTTCTCTGACCGAATATTTTTCGGATAGCCGATTCAGTTCGGCATCTACTATATCTTAGGCATTTTTCCTGAATAATTGTTTGCATGAAAGTTGTGCCGGTATGAAGGAAAAACAGCCAAGTCTCCCGCATCATCTATGGGGACGGCATCGAGCGGCACTGTCACTATACAGTACCGGCCGAGGTGGTGCGGGAGGATAATGCTGTTGAAAGCGGTAAATAAAACTTTTCTAAACAAAAAAAGAAAAAGATAGTTTTGCGGCTCCAAATGTGTTAAAATAAGTTTATTGACAGGAACTGCGGTCAAAAGAAGAAAAAAAATGGGAGGGGAAAAAGAAGATATGTTCCGATGTTTAAATATTGGGATATCTCTGAAGAAGAAAACGTGCATTTGAAAAAAGTACTGATATTAGAAGACCAGGAAAATACACTGGCATGGTTAAAGCGTATTGTAGAATCTTGTGGGAAGGTTGAAATTTATGCGTTAGATAATGTAGCCGAAGCTTACAAATGTGCCATGAATACAACTATTGATTTATTTATTGTAGACATCATACTGGAGCCCTCTGTTATGAGGGATTCGTCCGGTTTGAAGTTCGTGGATGATATGCGCCATATAGATAAATATCTATTTACTCCGGTTATATTCATTACTGCATTGGAAGATTCCAGACTGTATACATATGAAGAGCTGCATTGCTATGGATTTATTGAAAAGCCCTTTGACGAAGAAAGGGTTAAAAAGCTTGTTGAAGAAAGCTTAAAATTCCCGGGAAATGATCGTGATGACAGAATGATTTATTTCCGTAAAGATGGAATTATTTTTGCAATTGGCAGAGAAGATATTGTATATGCGGAAATGGTGAAGCAAAAGCTGTATTTATATACAGATGATAAAGAATTGCTTCATATCCCTTATATGACTTTGCGGCAAATGATTGACAGGATGGATAATCCTGACATGGTTCAATGCCGTCGGAATGCTGTTGTTAATTCTGCATTTATTAATAATATAGATATTACAAACAGAGTGATTCAGCTAAAAGACGGATATGGCAGAGTAGAGATAGGACATAGTTATAAAAAATACCTGAAGGCGTATTTCAAAACAATAAATTAACAGCAAGCAATAAAAAGACTCTTTTTTGGCAAGAATCTGGAATGGGTGGTTCTTGTCAGAAAAGGGTTTTTTGTATTTCGGCAGATAATTTCTAAGGTGTAAATCTTTATGAAAATAAATAATTGCAAAAAAGAAAGTCCAGATTGCGTTTGCAGATAGCTGCACTTTCTGTTAACGAGTTTCCAACCCATATATAATAAGTTAAAAGTATATGTGGAGGCCTGCAAATGAGTGATTATAAAGGTTCTATTAACAATGAAGAAGTTGGTAAGAGAATAAAAGAGATAAGGGAATCAAATAATTTAACTCAAACAATAATGTCCTGTTGGTGCG